>CADBOU010000192.1 GCA_902796355.1 uncultured Lachnospiraceae bacterium | reverse complement strand
GTAAATATACGTGAGTCCGATTTCAACACGCTTGTCTCTGGGCAAATCCACACCTGCTATACGAGCCATGTGCTTCCTCCTCTCTTAAATCTATTCAGGAAATTAATCTCTTAATTTAACCTTGTCTCTGTTTGTGTTTCGGGTTTTCGCAAATAATACGAATCTTACCCTTGCGTTTGATAACCTTGCACTTTTCGCACATAGGTTTTACGGAAGAACGAACTTTCATGATGACCTCCTTCTTTAAACCTTTACTTGTCCCGCCAGATAATGCGTCCCTTGGAAAGATCATATGGAGAAAGCTCCAGCGTTACCGTATCGCCGGGAAGAATCTTGATGAAATTCATCCGCAGCTTACCGCTGATGTGAGCCAGCACCTTGTGCCCGTTCTCCAGCTCTACCTGGAACATGGCATTCGGCAGCTTTTCCACCACAACGCCTTCAATTTCTATGACATCTGCTTTCGACATGAACGTTTCTCCTCTTGGTCTTTTCTGTAAAACTCCTTCAGATACGCTGTGATTGCTCCGGCATCCATACCGGTCACATCCACCGACCCGTGCGCCGGCTGAAGATGAATCTTGTTCTTTTTCTTCGGCCTCGCTGCGGTTCTGTTTTGTCCGTCGATCAGATAAGCGTATCCGCCTTCCTCCGACAGGACAACATACCAATGTCCCTTGTCATGCCCGGCCTTTGAACGCACGGGCATGCCGGCTTTGATCTCAATCATTATCCGAGCATCTCAGCCAGTACAGCGAAGACATTGTCGCGTCCGATCGTACCATCGACGACCTTTAACACGCCCTCTTTCTTGTAATAGTCAATCAGAGGCTGTGTCTCATTGTGATATACTTCCAGTCTCTTAGCCACTGTCTCGGGAGCGTCATCATCGCGCTGATACAGCTCTCCGCCGCAGACATCGCAGATGCCTTCCTTTTTCGGCGGCACGTTCACGAGATGATAGGATGCACCGCATCCCTTGCAGATTCTGCGTCCGCCCATGCGCTCGATGATAAAATCATCCGGGCACTCGAAGTCGAGCGCGTAATCAATCTGCGCACCCATGTCAGCCAGCGTCTCTTTGAGCGCCTCAGCCTGTACGAGTGTACGCGGGAAACCGTCCAGAATGAACCCTTCTTTGCAGTCATCCTTTGACAGACGGTCTGCCACAAGGCTGACTACGAGCTCATCCGGAACCAGAAGACCCTTGTCCATATAGCCTTTAGCCTGCTGGCCAAGCTCTGTGTTGTTTTTGATGTTCTCTCTGAAGATATCGCCGGTTGCGATATGCGGAAGGTTGTATCTCTCTTCCAGAAATGCGGAAAATGTTCCCTTTCCTGCTCCCGGTGCTCCAAGCATAATAATATTCATACGAACTTCCTTTCGCTAGCTGCTTTAGCAGATCAGCTGTTCAAAAAACCTTTGTAGTTGCGCACAAGCATCCGTGATTCGATCTGCTTGAGTGTCTCTAAAACGACGCCGACTACGATGATCAGTGATGTGCCTCCGAAGGAGACATTTGCGCCAAAGACACCGTTGAAGAAGAACGGAATCACCTGGACAATCACCAGACCGCATGCACCGATAAAGATGATATAGTTCAGGATCCTGGTCAGGTAGTCGGATGTCGGCTTGCCCGGACGGATGCCGGGGATAAAGCCGCCGCTCTTTTTCATGTTGTTGGCGATCTCAAGCGGGTTGAAGGTAATCGCCGTGTAAAAATAAGCAAAGAACACGGTCAGAATAATATATACCAACAAGCCCCACGAATACTTCATATCACTCGGATCAAGCCAGTTTCCTGAAGAGAATC
The DNA here is from genome assembly GCA_902796355.1 of uncultured Lachnospiraceae bacterium. GTDB lineage: Bacteria > Bacillota > Clostridia > Lachnospirales > Lachnospiraceae > RUG842. The sequence continues at coordinate 2,162 of CADBOU010000192.1, read as the reverse complement.
CCTTCAGGATCGCTGTGTCGCGGTGTCCGAAGAACGAGGCGATCACAACCGGGAACTGCATGATCGAGGATGCGAAGATGATCGGGATGACGCCGGCCGTATTGACCTTAAGCGGAATGAAGGACGACTGTCCTCCAATCGTGCGCCGGCCCTGCATCTTCTGCGAATACTGGACCGCGATCCGTCTTTCTGCATCCTGCAGGATGATGACAAACACGACTACCGCCAGCATGATTGCCAGGATAATAGCGGCATACAGCACACCTCTGGCCAGTTTCTCGCCCTTGACAAACTGTTTGTACAGCGACTGGAAATCACTGGGCATACGGGAGACGATGTTGATCAGAAGAACGATCGAAATACCGTTTCCGACGCCGTTTTCTGTGATGCGCTCGCCGATCCACATCAGGAAAGCCGAGCCGGCTGTCAGTGTCAGGATGACAATCAGGCAGTTGATAAAGTTGTATTTGACAAGCAATCCCTGCCGGCCAAAACCGATGGCCATGGCAGAAGACTCAATCAGAGAGAGCGCGACCGTCACGTAACGCGTGATCGTCACCATCTTCTTGCGCCCCTCTGTTCCCTCGCGCTGCATCTCTTCCAGCTTCGGAATCGCAATCGTCAGAAGCTGGATAATAATCGATGCGGTAATGTACGGAGTGATACTCAGTGCGAAGACCGCCATCGTCTCAAATGACCCGCCTGTAAAAGCGTTCATAAAGTTAGATGCATCGCCGCCGATACTCTCAAAGAATTCTTTGATATACGCGGCATTGACGCCCGGCGTCGGCAGCTGTGAGCCGAGCCGGATCAGTACCAGCATCAGAAATGTGTAGAGCAGTCTTTTCCTGATGTCAGGCACTTTAAATGCTTTTCTGACTGTTTCAAGCATCAGATCACCTCAGCTGTTCCACCCAAAGCTTCGATCTTTTCCTTTGCGGATGCGCTGAATGCGTTGACTTTCACTGTCAGCTTCTTAGTCAGCTCACCACCGGAAAGAACCTTCACGCCATCGCGCGGATTTTTGATGATGCCTGCCTCGCGCAACGTCTCAATTGTCACTTCACTTCCATCTTCAAAACGCTCTAACTCACTCAGATGTACCTCAACGATCTCCTTGTGGCTCGGGCACTTAAAGCCCTTCTTCGGGAGACGTCTGTACAGAGGCATCTGACCGCCTTCGAAGCCGATACGCGGCGCGCCAGAACGTGCCTTCTGACCTTTGTGGCCTTTACCGGCTGTCTTGCCGTTTCCTGATCCGTGGCCGCGGCCTCTTCGGAAGTTATTGCTGGTCTTGGAGCCGTCAGCCCCTGCCAAATTTGATAAATCCATGATAATCCTCCTTTGTTAGGAAACACAGTTCTGTGTTTCCCTGCGTCGGATGCGCGCCGCTTTGGCGGCGGTATTTCCCTGCGCATCCGTGCGCATCCTCGCGGAGCGCAAGTAAACGCAGTTTACTTGGCCTCTTCCACTTTAACTAAATGTCTGACCTGCTGAACCATACCGCGTGTTGCCGCATTGTCCGGCAGTTCCACTGTCTTGCCGATCTTCTTAAGGCCGAGAGCCGCCACCGTCTTGCGGTGCTTCGGAATCGCACCAATCGTCGACTTGACTAAAGTCACTTTCAAATTTGCCATTACGGTGTACCCCCTTTAACCTAAGATTTCTTCGACGGTCTTGCCGCGCAGAGCCGCAACTTCTGCAGGTGTCTTAATCTGGCGCAGTCCTTCGACCGTTGCCAGAACGACGTTCTGCTTGTTGTTGGAACCGAGCGACTTGGTACGGATGTTTTTGATACCGGCCAGCTCACACACGCTGCGCGCCGGACCGCCCGCGATGATACCCGTTCCTTCGGGGGATTTCTTGAGCAGCACCTGCGCGCTCCCGAATTTCCCGACATAGTCGTGCGTGATGGAGTTGTTCTCATCCAGCGCGACCTCGATCAGGTTCTTCGTCGCATCCTCCTTGCCCTTGCGGATCGCGTCCGGGATTTCGGTTGCTTTTCCGCGTCCCGCACCGACATGACCCGCGCCGTCGCCGACAACCACAAGCGCGGTGAACTTCATGTTACGGCCGCCCTTGACGACCTTTGTGACGCGCTTGATCGCAACGACCTTGTCTGTCAGTTCCAATCCGCTTGCATCTACTAAGCTTCGTTTCAT
>CADBOU010000191.1 GCA_902796355.1 uncultured Lachnospiraceae bacterium | reverse complement strand
TTTTTTTCAACTGTCTCTTCAACAGCTTCAACTAATGCATCAAGATGGTTGGCATTCATACCAGTTGCAATGATAAAAAAATCTGCTATTGTTGACAGCTCTCCAATATCAAGAACGCTGATATCTTCTGCTTTCTTATCATCTAACGTTGTATAAACAGCTTTTAATTCATCGATCATTTGTGTTTCCGCCATATTTGTCTTACTCCTTTCATAAAATGTCAGACAATTAATCTTATTCACGAACAATTTGTGGTGCGTAAAAATCTGCGGTTTCTATCGTTCTCTCATCGATCGGCATATTTCTGGATTTCAGATAAGATAAGGTGCTGGTGGAAATCTCCCAGATACAACGGTCCAAATCATGAAAAGCCAGATACCGTACACGCTCAATTCCCGGCAATCCTCTTCTGCCCGGTTCGATATAGTCTGCTGTGAAAACAATTTTTTCAAGTAACGACATATCTGCTCTGCCTGTTGTATGGTAACGAATTGCATTCAGTATATCCACATCATGAATATCATAAACAAGCTGTGCCTGAATCGCACCGGTCCTGGCATGAAGAAGATGATGGTTGCTTTTTTCAGCATCTGTCAGCTCAATGCCACCTTTTCGGGCCAGCTCTATATGCTCTTCTGCCTTCATGTGTTTTGTGCAATCATGAAGTGCTCCTGCCAGTATCGCCTGGTCGACATCTGCCTGATGACACATCGCCAATGACGCGCTTGTCATCATTACGCTGATCGTATGCTGATAGCGCTTCGGACTTAATCTTTCTTTGAGATCAGATAATATATAATCTACTTTTTTCATTCCATTATTTACAGTATAAACCCTTGTTCCTCTTTATATATTCTGCAACAGAAGGGGAAACCATTGCTCTGATATCCTCACCAGCTGCAAGTTTCAATCGAATTTCACTGGATGAAATGTCAATTGCCGGCATATGCAGTATGCGGATATCACTCCCCGGATACATTCGTTGATACTCAACGATTTTAGATTTTAAATCCAGCTCATCTTCATCTCCCCGCACAGCTGCCAGCATGACACATGTTTTGAGAAGACGATCAGGGCACCTCCATTCTGTCAACGTCATCAGTGAATCAGCGCCGATGATAAAAAAGAACGTACGATCCGGATAAAGAGTATTAAAATACTCCATCGTTTCATAAGAATATGATGTCTTTTTCCTTTTGATCTCGTAATCGCATAAAACCAGCGGACAGCTTTCTCCCATCTCCTGTTTCACATCTGAGATGGCAAGTTCTGTCATGCTCAGTCTGTCAGAAGGTTTTGCACTGATATACCGGTCATTTTTGTGCGGCGGAGACCCGTTTGGCATCAGCCATACTTCGCTTAAATCAAATTCTGAAGCTGCTGTTAACGCCATGCGGATATGACCCAGGTGAATCGGATCAAACGTCCCTCCCAGAAGTCCGGTTTTAATCTTTTGAGCGTCATTTTTCATGGAGGCATTCTCCGCTTTTAATGTTACATGGGAATTCTGATTCTCTTTTCCGGATCTTTATGCTGTTTGTAGAGGATAATCTTTCTGCCAATCACTCTGACCACTGCTGAGCGGGTCCTTTCGGCAAGAAGATCTGCGATCTCACGCAAATCTGCCACACAGCTCTTTTGTACACCGACTTTGACAAGCTCTCTTGCTTCCAGAGCTTCAGCGACTGCATCTGTCACAGCAGGTGTTACAGCATCTTTGCCCACCTGAATCAGTGCTTTTTCAGTAGAAGCAGCCGATAAAAGAAAAGCGCGCTGCTTAGATGTCAATTGAATCATATTAAAACTTCCTCCGATCAGTCATAATACTCGAAATCAAAACTGCAGACATGGACGGTGTCGCCTTCTTCAATACCCAATTTAATCAATTCATCATTGATACCATTATCCCGCAGAAATTCCTGGAAGAACAGAAACCCTTTTTCACTTTCCAGGTTCGTATAGCCGAGCATTTTCTCGATGCGCGGCCCTTCTACATAGTACTCTCCTTTTTTGCGTGTTACGGTAAATGGCAGCTCTTCCTGTTTCAGGTCATCTTCCGGGAAGTATTCAGGCTCATATACCACTTTTCCTTTTGGCATCAAGGATAATTGCTCCCTGACATAAGACAAAACATCCCACAGGCCCTCTCCTGTCGCGCAGGAGACACAGAAGACTTTAAGGCTATCATCTTTAAGGGCGTCCTTTAAATTGGCTGCAACGGCATTTCTGGCGTTCTCAGGCAGAAGGTCCATTTTATTAAGAGCGATCACCTGTGGCTTGCGGGCAAGATCTTCGCTGTACATCGCAAGTTCTTCATTAATGGTTTGAATGTCCGACAAAGCATCCCGGCCCTCGATTCCCGCTCCGTCGACAACGTGAATCAGATAACGTGTCCTCTCAATGTGTTGAAGAAAACGGTGGCCAAGGCCCTCTCCTTTTGATGCGTTTTCAATCAACCCCGGGATATCTGCCAGGACAAATCCGTCCTGATGGTCTCCGAAATCCACAACACCCAGATTTGGATGCAGTGTTGTAAAATGATAGTTAGCAATCTTGGGCTGTGCATGGGTTACCCGGGATAAAAAAGTAGATTTTCCTACATTGGGAAAGCCAATCAGCCCGACATCGGCCATGCATTTGAGTTCGAGGACAACCGCACGTTCAAGTGCCGGTTTACCGGGTTTTGCATATCGTGGCGCCTGCATAACTGAAGTGGCAAAATGCATATTTCCGATACCGCCCTTGCCACCATGCAAGATAATCTTTCTTTGATTGTCTTTACCCGACATATCGGCAATGATTTTGCCAGTCTCAAGATCCCTGATAATGGTTCCCTCAGGCACCTTCAGAACAATATCATCACCGCTTTTTCCATGTCTGCGCTGCTTGCCGCCTTCTTTCCCGTCGCCGGCAGCATAGGTGCGCTTATGCCTGAAATCTGCCAGTGTACTGATACCCGGGTCGACTTCGAAAATGACATCTCCGCCATCCCCGCCGTCACCGCCATCCGGCCCGCCGTTGGGCACATAGAGCTCTCGGCGGAAACTGACATGTCCGTCGCCGCCTTTTCCCGAACGGATATTTATTTGTACACGGTCTGAAAACATAAAACTGTCATCCTCCCATATGAAAAAAGCTCTAAGTCTTGAAAAAGACCCGGAGCTTTTTGTCTCTTACTGTTCTTTCGGGTAAACCGAAACCTGCTTGCGTGTCTTGCCTACTCGCTCAAAGCGGACAACGCCGTCTACCAAAGCAAACAGGGTATCGTCACCGCCGCGGCCGACATTATTGCCGGGATGAATACGCGTTCCGCGCTGTCTGTAAATAATGTTTCCTGCTTTTGCAAACTGGCCGTCTGCCCTCTTGGCTCCTAATCTCTTTGATTCGGAATCACGGCCGTTTTTTGTAGAACCCATACCTTTTTTATGGGCGAAAAATTGTAAATTCAAAGTCATCATGATCAGATCTCCTCTCTCTTTAGCGAAAAATACGAATCATATTGTGCATTATCCCGGATAGACTGACAAGCCAGATCAAAAGCATCGAGCAAAACAGAAGCTTTTTCTCCGGGCTCACCTTCAACTCTGACATCGAGCAGCGCCTCGTCCTCATTTTCAACGATATGGACATCTTCTTCGGTCAAAACCCTCAGTGCATGTGCTGTATTTAATCCGATCATGGAAACAGCTGCGCAAAGGATATCCTGTCCTTCTTGTGCCATACCGGCGTGTCCGATGAGCGTATACCCGGTCAGCTTCCCGCTCTGATTATGGTAGAGCGTTGCATACAGCATGATTCTTATCCGTTGATCTTAGTGATCTTAAGCTCTGTATAAGGTTGACGGTGTCCGTTCTTTCTATGATAGCCTCTCTTAGGCTTATACTTGTAAACGACGACTTTCTTTGCCCGATCCTGTGCAAGCACTTCACCGCTGACGCTTGCGCCGTCTACATACGGTTTGCCGACATTCATCGACTCGCCGCCGATCACGAGGACCTGATCAAATGTTACCTCAGAGCCTACCTCGGCATCGAGCTTCTCAACTCTGATCACATCACCTTCGGCAACGCGATACTGTTTACCACCTGTTGCGATTACTGCGTACATACGCATCCTCCTTATTATCCATACGCCGGCTTTGGTGCCGCCTGCTTATCAGGCGTCTTTACAAGAACCTCGCCGTGCGACCATACCAAGATATATTAACATCTGTTTCCCTGATAAGTCAAGCGAAATCACACCTTTTTTGTGTCGACAAAAATACTGTAAATAGCTTTGATCGCCGTCTCAAAATCCTGATCGTGAACACCGATGATGATATTTAACTCACTGGATCCCTGATCGATCATGCGTACATTGACATTAGCATGAGCCAGCGCTGCAAAAATTCGTCCGGCTGTACCGCGCATAGACCGCATGCTGCGTCCGACAACGGCAATCAGAGCAATATCGGACTCAAGCTCTATATGATCATATTCCACGCGCGATTTAATGTCTGCCAGCACACGCTGTTCCTGTTCACGGAAACTGTCCTGATGTACAAATACAGACATGGTATCTATTCCGGAAGGCATATGTTCAATATTGATATTATGTTCTGCAAAGACGCCTAAAACTGCGCGGCAGTATCCGACAATATCGTTCATGCGCTCTTTTTCAATAGTAATCCCCACAAAACCTTTCTTTCCGGCCACCCCGGTCATAACATAGGGTGAGGGTCTGCAGGTCATCTCCGCTATCAATGTGCCGGGATCATCCGGCCTGTTTGTGTTGCGGATATTGATCGGAATACCTGCCTCCTTGACAGGAAAGATAGCGTCTTCGTGCAGTACAGAAGCACCCATATAAGAGAGTTCCCGTAATTCCTTATATGTAATGACATCAATCGGTTCCGCATCTTTTACGATAGAGGGATCCGCAATCAGCACTCCGGAGACATCTGTCCAGTTTTCATAGACGTCCGCTCCCACAGCGCCGGCAATGATCGCTCCGGTGATATCAGATCCACCGCGTGAAAAAGTATGGATATGACCGGATCTGTCTGCTCCGTAAAAGCCGGGGATCACCGCTCTTTCAACATGAGACAGCGCAGCGGACACCATTTCTTTTGTCGCGCGGGCCTGATAAACACCCTCCGTATCAAAACAGATAATATCTGCAGCATCGATAAAGTCAACGTTCAGGTAAGCTGACAGAATCTTTCCGTTAAGGTATTCTCCGCGTGAAGCTGTATAGTCGCGGGCATCTTCTTTCAGAAAATGCTCTTTGATCTGTTTGAAATCCTCATCAAGATTTAAACTCAGACCGAGACCGGATATGATCTGATCATATCTGTCTTTGATCTGATCTAAGATACTTTGAGGATCTTTTCCTTCCTGCGCACACTCATAGCACTGATAAAGCATATCTGTCACTTTTGTGTCGCCGGAAAAGCGTCTGCCAGGCGCAGAAGGAATGACATACTTCCTGCTCTCTTCTGCCTCGACAATATTCTTAACTTTTTCAAACTGACCGCTGCTGGCCAGGGAACTTCCACCAAATTTAACAACTTTCAACATATCTTCTTGACCTCCTGATGTCATCGAGAACCACCTGGCTTCCTGACTCATCATATCACTGGTAACGCATACGGCCCGCATGCCGAGCTTTTTAGCCGCATTGATGTTCTCTTCCCGATCATCAAAAAAAACAATTTCTTCGGGCTTGAGGCTGTATCGCTCGCAGAACAGCTTATAAAAAGCGGGATCAGGCTTTGCCATCTCCTCCTGAAATGAAAAGAGTCCGCCATCCATCTCATCAGTAAATGAGAGAAACTGAGTCGTCTGCTCATATGCGACACGTGAATAGTTTGAGAGATAGTACACTTTATATCCATGATCTTTCGCAGCGTGAATCCACGGCAGTGTATGTGGAAATACGGCAAAAAATTCAGACATATGAGTTAAAATATGGCGGATCTGACTCTCAAGATGCGGCACATCCTTCGAATAAAGTGCAACTGCCTCTTCAAGCGGTACATCATGGGCATCGCAGTACTGCCATAATTCATTCTGAAACAAAGCGTCTGCTAATTCATGGCGCAAGGATTCTTCGGAGTAATTCTTTTCCAAAAACTCCCGCCATCTGAAATCCAACAACACATCTCCGATATCAAAAACGACTGCCTTGATCATGCTGCCTCCAAACCAAAGAGAAAATAATTGACAATTGATTATTTTAACATGATCAATACTAAATGTCCAATGTGATAAATGAAACCGGTTGATGATCTCCAAGAGGTTCACCTGGTTTTAAAATGCGCGGATCAACTCCATACAGCTCACATCGGTGATAATACCATAAAAACGAAGTGTTTTGCGCCAAAGGAACGCGTAACCCCCGACTGCTGCAGTACGCGCTGAAAGCATCCATAATCAGCTCCGGTTTCAGATGCTCTATGCTTCCGGATGCACACATGATATCGAGCCCCGGAATTTCAGAATCTGTTGTATGACTATTAAAGCCATAAATCAAAGGCCTGATGTTTTCTTCCCTCTCTCCCTTTTTGGTCTTTTTAATCACAACAATCTCCGTCTGCGCCATAAAATCTTCATCCAGTCTGATCATTTCACGCAGACAGTCTTTTGTTAAATGCGTGCCGGTAACGCGGTAGGAAGCGGCTCTTAGAAGTGCCATCGGGGTCTTGGCATCCTCGCGCAGCTTGACAGCATCCGTTGCCTCAAACCCTTCTCCCAGCTGCAGATTTAATCTTTGAAGAACTTCCGACGGACTGACTTCCTCTTCGATAACAATATC
>CADBOU010000190.1 GCA_902796355.1 uncultured Lachnospiraceae bacterium | reverse complement strand
GTCCATGCCATTCTGCTTAAGGAATTCTTCATACGTCATCCCGTAGGACTCAGCCATATCCTGGTACGTCTTTAAATACTTCTCAACCTTCTCATCGACAGCGCCGTCCGGATATTTGACAACTTCTGTCTCATTCATGACAGCTTCCCACACTTCAGAGTATAGAATGTCATGATTTGACTGCTCAGACTGTTCTTTGAGCATCTTCTTGACTGCCTTTTTGTAGCTGTCGACATCCTTGACATCGAGATTGTCATATTCTGCGAGTGTCTTGGCGTTTTCGTCATTGAGCTCAGCCTTCTCCTCGCCGGTCACAAGGCCCTTGGCCGTGACCGTCCAGACGGCATCTTTTCCGGAAATCTCCTCTGAGCCGTAGCCTTCCGGGAATTTCAGATTAAATGTAAACTCCTGTCCGAACGGCTGTCCGATACAGGCATCTTCCCATCCTTCAATAAATGAGCCGGAGCCGATCTCAAGCTCGTAATCAGTCAGCACCGTTCCGTTGTAGACGTTGCCTTCTGCATCCGCTGCAGAGCAATCCAGAAGAATTGTGTCCCCCGCCTGAATCGGACGATCAGGGACCTCTGTCTTGGACGTTGTCAGCGTTGCAAGCTGCATATCAATATAGCTCTGTACATCATCATCGGTGACTTCATCCTCTGTGACTGCATCGACCTCAAGCCCGTCGTATTTGTTGATCTTGATATACTTGTTGGAGGCAGAACCGGAAGCCGATCCGCATCCGCTAAGAGCCATGACTGCGGTCAGACAGAGCGCCAACAGACTGAGTACTTTTCTCATATATACAACTCCTCTCATTGATCTGGTATTTTCCTTATTTTTGCGGCATTCCCAAAAGATTATTTTACCATAAACACCCGCGCTTGCCAAAGTGTTTCAGACAGCAGGCGACGGCGCCGCCAATTCTGGCAGCGTCGTCTCCCCTGTTTTGATCTATCTGATTTTTACTTGATCGTCACTGTCCAGCCGAATGTATCCGGAACGGCACCGGTCTGAATGCCATAAATCGTATCGTACAGTTTCTGGGAAACTTCCCCGACACCGCCGCCGTTGATCACGATATCCTCTCCCTTATAACGCAGGACGCCGATCGGAGAGATGATGCAGGCTGTACCGGTCGCCCAGACTTCCTGGAGCGTTCCGTCCTGGCTTGCCTTCTTGACATCCTCAATGGCCAGGCGCTCTTCCTTGACAGTGATGCCCCAGCTCTTGAGCAGCTGAATGGTCGTATCGCGTGTGATACCCGGAAGGATTGATCCGTAGAGCGGCGCTGTGATGACTTCATTGTTGATCATAAAGAATGCGTTGGATGTACCGACTTCCTCCACATACTTCTTCTCTTTCGCATCGAGCCAGAGCACTTCCTTACAGCCGTTTGCCAGTGCGTTCACTGTTGCGCGCATACCGCCGGCATAGTTGCCGCCGCACTTGACAAATCCTGTGCCGCCGACTGCCGCGCGGACATATTCATCTTCAACATAAATGTGGCTGCCGGTCAGACCGCCGCGGTTGATGTCATAGTATGCGCCGACCGGTGTCAGGATGATATAGAAGTGATAGTGCTTGGAGGGCTCCACTGAGAAGCTGACCTCGTCAGAAATGATATAAGGACGGATGTACAGCGCTGTACCCGGCTCTGTCGGAATCCAGTCTTCCTCAAAGAGAACAATAGCCTTGACCGCATCGAGGAAAAGATCCTCATCCATCGGCGGGATGCACATACGCTCATTGGTGCGGTTAAGTCTCTTGGCGTTCATCTCAGGTCTGAAGAGCATCACATGGCCGTCTGCTGATTTATAGGCCTTCATGCCTTCAAACATCATCTGTGAATAGTGCAGTACGCAGCTGGCCGGATCCAGGCTGATCGGTCCGTAAGGAACGATGCGTCCGTCGTGCCATCCTTCGCCCTCGTCATAGTCCATAATGAACATATGGTCTGTAAAATAACGCCCGAATCCAAGATCTGTCTGATCGGGTTTCTCCTTCGGATTCGTTGTTCTCGTTGTCGGAAATGTATAACTCATTGTCTGTTCCTCCTGTATGTATATGATTTATTCAGTCAGTGTAAATCCTTTTTTCTGCAGTGTCTGTCTGATCTCCTCAATCTGCTCAAAATCTCTGGTCTCAACACCCAGTCTTAAGAAGCAGCTCGAAATGGCCATGTTGGCATCGGACCCCTCGTAGTGGACGCTGACGACGTTGCCGCCGCAATCGGCGATTGTCTGGCTGACATCCACAAGCTGTCCAGGCTTATCCTCCAGCATGACGACAAATGTCGCAAGGCGTCCGCTTGTCACAAGACCGCGCGTGATGACACGGGAGAGGATGTTGACATCGATATTGCCGCCCGAGAGCAGACATACGATATTTTTTCCCTCCAACGGGATTTTATCAAACATGACGGCTGCCATACTGACAGCACCGGCGCCCTCTGTGATGAGCTTCTGCTTCTCGATCAGTGCCAGAATAGCCGCTGCGATCTCATCCTCGGTGACACTGATCATGTCATCGACATACTCGCCGATCACGGAGAATGTCAGATCCCCGGGATTCTTGACGGCAATACCGTCCGCAAAAGTGGCCACTCTCTCCAGATTGACCAGCTTATCCTGATGATAGCTCTTAACCATGCTGGCCGCCTCTTTAGCCTGTACCCCGTAAACTTTGATGCCGGGTTTGAGCTGCTTGACTGCGTATGCCAGACCGGCAATCAGTCCGCCGCCGCCGACAGGGACGACGATCGCATCGACATCATCCAGCTGTTCAAGGATCTCCAGTCCGATTGTCCCTTGTCCGGCCATGACCTCCGGATCATTGAACGGATGGACAAACGTCGCTCCGGTCTCTTCGACGAGCTTGACAGCATAATCATAGGCGTCATCATACGTCCCCTTAACCAGACGCACTTCTGCGCCCAGTGCCTTGGTTGCCTCAACCTTACTGATCGGAGCTCCATCCGGCATGCAGATGATGGCCTTCGCCCCCGCGTGCGCAGCGCCAAGTGCCACACCCTGCGCGTGATTTCCGGCACTGCAGGCCACAATGCCGGCCTTTTTCTGCTCTTCAGAGAGCTGAGAAATCTTAAAATATGCCCCGCGCAGCTTGAATGATCCGGTTGCCTGCAGGTTTTCTGTCTTCAGATAAACATGATTCTTTACAGAAAAATGAGGTGAATAGATCAGGTCTGTCTTACGGGCCACCTCTTTTAAGATATAAGAAGCCTGATAGACCTTATCGAGTGTCAGTCCTTCTATATTCATGCTTCTTCACCTCCCAGTGCTTCCAGAATCTTTGCCGTCATGGCTTTGCAGCCGAGCGGTTCATCTGTGCGTCCTGCCTCCATGATATCTGTTGTCCGGTATCCGTCCATCAGCACCTTTTCGACAGCCGCTTC
>CADBOU010000189.1 GCA_902796355.1 uncultured Lachnospiraceae bacterium | reverse complement strand
CGACGCAGCGAACCAGAAAGCCGGTCAGCCGCCGTACGAGCCGCAACCGCCGCAAGGCAAAGAGAGTCGGTGCGAGCTACACGCTCTTTCTGCTGGCGACAGCCATGGTTGTACTGCTTATCTGTGTCAGCTATATCAAGGTGCAGGTAGGTGTGGCCGGTCAGAGGGAAAAGGTCGGAGATCTGCAGACACAGCTGTCTACGATGCAGGACGAGAATGATACCCGTTACAACGCCATCATGGACTCCGTTGATCTTGAGGAGATCCGCGAGAAAGCGTCCGAGGATCTGGGCATGAGCGCTGCGACAGCCGATCAGGTAATCAATTACGAGGAAAACGGAAACGAATATATGGAGCAGTACGGAAACGAGAAGGAAGCATCTTCCGGCAGTGATGGTATCGCTTCAGATCATAACTAAATGAGGGCGGTGCTGTTTCATGGCAAAAAGAAAGAGGCCCTCGTACTCCGATAAGCGTTTTACGCCTAAAATGCAGAGAAAGCTGGCCATGCTCTTTATGGGCATCGGGCTGGCTTTTGTTACATTAATCGCCCGGGTTACGGTGATTAACGCACGGGACGGGGAGTCCTACACACGGATTGTTTTAAATCAACAGCAATACAACAGCCGGACGATTGACTTTAAGCGCGGTGATATCCTGGACCGCAACGGGACGGTGCTCGCGACCAGTCAGCTTGTCTACGATGTAGTGCTTGATACGAAGACGCTCCTGCAGGATCAGGAAAATGTCGAGCCGACGCTCGCATTTTTGCGCAATCAGCTTGAGATGGATACAGAAGAGGTCAAAGCTTTTATCTCTTCCTCACCGAGCTCACAGTATCGCGTGATCAAGAAAGGGATTACGTATCAGCAGGCACAGGATTTCCAAAAGGAGTATAATGACGAGAAAAAGAATCCTCATCTGGAGGGGCTGTGGCTGGAGGAGCGCTATCAGCGCACCTATCCCTACAACACGCTCGCCTGTGATGTGATCGGTTTTGTGGCCGGGGATAATCAGGGCACATGCGGTTTGGAAGCGTCTTATAATCAGACTCTCAACGGGATTAACGGCCGGACTTTTGGCTATGCGGGGAGCGAGACGTCGGATACGACTGTCTCCAAGGATCCGGTCGATGGCTGCAACGTTGTGACCACGATCGATGTCAATCTGCAGAGCATCGTCGAGAAACATATCAAAGCATTTAACGAGCAGCATGCATCGGAGGGAAAGGCCGGGAGCCTTAACACGGCCGTCATCATGATGGATCCGAACAACGGAGAGATCCTGGCGGAGGCCTCTTACCCAGACTTTAACTTGAATAAACCGCGCGATCTGAGCGCGTACTACACAGAAGAGCAGCTTGAGGGCATGGATGACGACGCCAAGAATCAGGCGATGAATCAGATCTGGAACAACTTCTGTGTGTCAGGAACCTATGAGCCTGGGTCGACATTTAAGCCGTTTACCGTGGCGGCGGGGCTGGAGACAGGCGCACTCAAAGGAGATGAGACGTTTGAATGTCTCGGGGCGCTCCAGGTTGATGACCATCTGATCCACTGTCATCATACAGCCGGACACGGAACGCTTGATATCACAGAGGCGGTGGCGCAGTCATGCAACGTCTCTCTGATGCTGATGGCGGAGGCGATCGGAAAAGATGACTTCTCCAGATACCAGCACAATTTCGGATTCGGCGAGTACACTGACATTGATCTGCCGGGCGAGGGGGACACGAGCAGCCTGCTCTATGCGGCGAAGGATATGGGCAAGTCTGATCTGGCGACGAACAGCTTCGGACAGAACTTCAACGTGACCATGACACAGATGACAGCGGGATTTTGCTCGCTGATCAACGGCGGCAATTATTACAAGCCGCATGTCATGAAAGAGATCCGCAACGCCAATGACAATCTCAAGGAGAGCGCAGATCAGATCGTTGTTAAAAAGACGGTCTCCAAGGCGACATCCGAGAAGATCAGAGAGTATACAAAGGCGGTGGTTGATCACGGCACCGGTACGCGCGTACAGCTCGATGAATACTCGATCGGCGGCAAGACAGGTACCGCGGAGAAACTTCCGCGTGGCAATGGAAACTATGTTATTTCTTTTATCGGTTATGCACCTGCTGACAATCCCCAGATTGTCTTTTATGTATTGATCGATGAGCCCAATGTAGAAAACCAGGAAGACACGGGGCTTGTTGCCGGCCTGACGCATGATATCATGGCGGAGGCCTTCCCATACCTGGGCATTGAAAAGACAGGAGAGTAGGTTCTGCCTGTCCGGCGGCACTTGAAAATACGGCCGGATACCCGTATACTTGTTGGAAGCTATGAAAATGAAAAGGGGAACAGGAATTTGAATCACTATTTTTTATATGTGGTGCTTCCGCTCATCGGAGGCGTACTCATCAGTATGATTGCAGGCTATCTTCTGGTACCGCTCTTAAAGCGCCTGAAAATGGGGCAGACTGAGCGCGAGGAAGGCGTGAAGGCGCATCTTGAAAAGGCCGGCACCCCGACGATGGGCGGCCTGGTCTTTCTGGCTGCCGTGCTGATCATCGGCCTGTTTTATATTCCGGCTCAGCCCGGCAACATCCCGGTTCTATGGATGACATTCGGCTTTGCCGCGATCGGTTTTTTTGATGATTATCTGAAGGTCGTCTTAAAGCGTTCTGACGGACTGCTGGCCTGGCAGAAGCTGATCCTGCAGTTTATCGTGACGGTAATCTTTGCCGTTTACGTGACAAAGGTGGCGCATATTCCGCTTTCGGTGATCATTCCGTTTGCGGGCGGACGCGCCTTTAATATCGGATTTCTCGCCATCCCGCTGATGATTTTTGCAGTGCTCGGGACGGTCAATGGGACGAACTTTACGGACGGCCTCGATGGCCTTGCCTCGTCAGTGACGATCGTGGTCGTATTGTTCTTTGCACTTGCCTCGATGCTGCATGCAGGGATTATTGACCCGCTGTCATTCGGTATGGTCGGCGGCCTGATGGGATTTTTGTATTACAATTCCTATCCTGCTAAAGTGTTTATGGGCGATACCGGTTCTCTGGCTCTCGGCGGTTATGTCGTGGCCAAGGCCTATATGAATCAGATGCCGCTCTTTATCCTGATCGTCGGACTGATTTACCTGGTGGAGGTCATCTCAGTCATTTTACAGGTCGGGTATTTTAAAAAGACAGGTGGCAAGCGCCTCTTTAAGATGGCGCCGATTCACCATCATTTCGAGCTGTGCGGCTGGTCTGAGACACGGATTGTGACGGTCTTTACGATCATCACAGCGCTGCTGTCCGTACTGGCTCTGACAGGGCTCGTTTAACTGTAAAATAGTTTTATGAAAGAAGGGCAGGTTATGCTGCAGGATCAACATGTGCTGGTATTCGGAGCGGGCAGAAGCGGACTGGGCGCTGCAAAACTCCTGTCAGATCATCAGGCGGTGATCACGATTCTCGATGCCAATCAGAATCTGGACACATCAAAAGTGCTGGCACATTTTACAGAAGAAGAAAAGAAAAAGATCAGGATCGCGCTCGGCGATCTGACAAAAGAACTCCTTGACTGGGCGGATCTGGCGATCCTTTCACCGGGAATTGCGATCGATCATGACTGGGTGCTGACAAGTGAGAAACACGGCCTCCCTGTATGGGGCGAGGTGGAACTGGCTTCGCGCTTAAGTCACGGCGATATACTGGCGATCACAGGGACTAACGGCAAGACGACCACGACGACGATTCTCGGGAGGATCATGGAAAATGCCGGGAAGGATACCTTTGTCGTCGGAAACATCGGGACAGCCTTTACGGAAATCGTTGACCAGACGCACGATGACAGTGTGATTGTTGCGGAGATCAGCAGTTTTCAGCTGGAGAGCGCGCCGACATTTCACCCGGCAGTCAGCGCTATTTTAAATATCACGCCTGATCACTTAAACCGTCACTATACGATGGAAAACTATGCGTCCGTCAAAGAGAGGATCGCGATGAACCAGACAGGCAGCGAGCCTTGTGTCCTCAATTATGAAGACGAAATGCTGCGCGCCTTTGGCGATGAGACCGGTGCGAAAGTGCTGTATTTTTCCAGTGAGCATGTGCTTGAGGAAGGCATCTGGCTTCAGGATGGCGTGATCACCTATCGGATCGGTGAGAAAGCCGGTCAGATCTGCCACGTCAAAGACCTGAAGATCCTCGGTGTCCACAATTATGAAAATGTCATGGCAGCCGCCGCGATGGCGATTGCCTACGGCGTTGATCCCGCGGTTGTGACAGAGACGGTCACGGCCTTTGAGGGCGTGGCGCATCGTATTGAGTTTGTCTGCGAGCGCGGCGGTGTCGTGTATTACAATGATTCCAAGGGAACCAACCCGGACGCCTCTATCCGTGCCATCAGGGCCATGAAATGGCCGACACTCCTGATCGGAGGCGGGTATGACAAGGGATCTGACTATAAGCCCTGGATCGAGGCGTTTGACGGAAAAGTGAAGGAATTTGTCCTGATTGGGGCGACGCGCGAGGCAATCCGCGATGATGCGCTTGCCTGCGGATTTGACCCGGAGAAGATTGTGTTGCTCGATACGTTTGAGGAGGCTGTTGCGCGCTGTATGGCTGACGCTGAGCCGGGCGATGCCGTCCTGCTTTCACCGGCCTGTGCGAGCTGGGGCATGTTTGATGACTATGAGCAGCGCGGAGATGTATTTAAGGAATTAGTGCGGGGATAAAGTGTACATTCGTGACAAGGAACAACTGGAGGCCGAGTTCGGCCTGACAGAAGAGCAGCTCAGGCGCAATCTTCATATGGCTCCCAAAAAGCCGGAGAAGCCGTCTGCGGCGTATCGCGTGCTGCATACAATCAATGTGCTGCTGCGCGTGGTGATTGCTGTTCTTTTGCTGCTGCTCATTTTCCGTATCCAGAACATCGACGTGCAGGGCAATGAAAATATTCCTGACGAGCAGATTGTCGCCTGGATGGGCGAGGATACCAAGGCATATAATTCATTGTATGCGCTCTACAAATACAATATCAGAAAAGAAGAGCTGAATCCGGCACTTCAGAAGGCACAGATCGGTTTTAAGCTTCCGTGGTCGGTAAAGATGAAGGTCAAAGAGCACCCGGCAGTGGCCATGATTGAGACGAACGAAGGCCATTATGTGATCAACGATCAGGGTGTTGTCATCGCCAGTCAGCAGGTCGAGCAGTACGGAACGCTGATCTCCGGTCTGACGCCGACATCGACAGCTCTATTTAAAAAGATTGCCTTTGCCGATGAGGGGACGACTGATCAGATACTGTCGTTGATTAAATCGCTCGACAACAACATGCTCGAGCCGGATGAGGTGCGCTGGCGCGGAGATGAGGAAGGCTGGCAGCTGCGCTTTGGCTCCACCTGGGCCAATCTCGGCACGGTGATCACCGAGGAGAAAGTGCAGGAGCTTGCGGCGCTGTACCCGGAGGTTAAGAATATCGAGGGCATCATCCATCTGGAATACTATGAATCCGGCGATGAGATCGTGCGCTTTGAGCAGGGACTGCCGGCGTACGAGGAGGATGAGACCGAAGAAGAGGACGAGGAATGACACTTTTTAAAGCTGCTGCACGCAACTTTACAGCGCATATCGAAATTTTTTAATTGACTCATTGCATAAATACCACTATTATGTTATTATATTTTGGTAAAATTGTTTTTACTGGGAGTTCTGTGTAAATAATTAATAAGGATAAAGGAGGATGGAACCTTGTTAGAAATCAAAACAAGCGATTCAGAGGCGG
>CADBOU010000188.1 GCA_902796355.1 uncultured Lachnospiraceae bacterium | reverse complement strand
TTGATCCGGTCGTGGATAAGGTCAAAGAAAAAGCAGGCCCGGCCATTGACAAGGCCAAAGAGACAATGGATCCGTACATCGATAAGGCGAAGGAAAAGCTTGACCCGGCGGTTGACGCAGCGAAAGAAAAACTGGATCCGTATATTGACAAGGCTAAGGAAAAAGCAGGCCCGGCTGTTGACAAGGCCAAAGAAAAGGCGGCACCGATTATTGACAGCATCAAGGAGAAGATTAAAAGCCGCAACGCAAAAGCGCAGGAAGAAGCTGCTCCGCAGCAGTCCAGTACACTGACAGAGGAAGGCGAGAAGCTCCTGGCAGAGATGAAGGCAAAGAAGGACAAATAAGATTCAATCAAATGAATGGCGTATGCTTAAGAGCATACGCCGTTTTTTTGTCTGATCGTTGATTGAATGATGCGGCATGGTGTCAGCTGAAACTTAAGCATCAGCCTGACGCACAAAGTCACTGATCTGGCTATACACCGTGTCCATCAGATCGGTGCGTGCCTCATTGGAAGCCCAGGCGATATGCGGCGTGATCAGAAGTCTGCCGCTGTCCTGAATCTCCAGAAGAGGAGACCCTTCACGCGGGGGCTCTGTATCCATGACATCGAGCGCGGCGCCTGCGATTTCGCCCGCTTTGAGTGCGTCTGCCAGATCCTGTTCGACAACGATGGGGCCGCGGCCGACATTGATAAAGAAGGCCGAAGGCTTCATCTTTTTAAAAGCATCCCGGTTCATCAGATGTTCGGTGTTCTGATCGAGCGGTGCATGCACCGAGACGACATCCGAAGTGTGCAGCAGAGTGTCCAGATCAACCTGCTCATATCCTTCCTGCGGTGCAGCACCTGAGGCGGAGTAGTAGATGATATGACATCCGAAGGCCCGTGCGATACCGGCAACACGGCGGCCGATGGCACCCAGTCCGATGATGCCCCAGGTCTTGTCTTTCAGCTCAAAGAACGGCTCATCGATATTGGTGAAAATCGAACTTTTCTGATAATCTCCGCATTTGACAAAACGGTCATAGTACGGAAGTTTTTCAAGCAGATAGAAAAGGGAGGCGAACGTGTGCTGCGCGACGGACTCAGTCGCATAGCCGGCGACGTTTGTCCAGACAATGCCGCGCGAGGCCAGATAATCCTTATCGAGGATGTTTGTTCCGGTGGCTGTGACGCAGATCAGTTTTACGTGTGAGGCCTTCGCCAGAGTTGTGGCATTCATCGGCGCCTTGTTGATGACAACGACATCAGCATCGGCAATCAGGCCCGGAAGCTCACTCATCGGCGGGCTGTTTAAGAAAGTGACATTCCCCAGATCCGAAAACCGTGACCAGTCCAGATCATCTCCCAGTGTATTGCATTCGACAAAGACGATATTGAGCATTGCGCACCTCCGTAATGATTCTTTCTAGGCTCACAATAGGACAGAAATCGGGCCTTTGTCAAGTGCCGTTCTTTTTTATCGAAAATGATGACGAAACCGGATTATTTGTGTTAATATATGAACAGGAACATACCGCGCTTAAGATCAGGCGGTGCTCCGGATATCTAAACTGCGGCAGCCGCTTCAAGGCTGTCGGTCATCCCAATCAAACAAGTAGGAGAATTTGATTATGGCTGAGAAGAAAAAACCCATTATTGTCAATGTGGAAGGTGAAGACATTACCGCGCAGCATGAGAAGGAGAAGGCGGAAGGGATCACCCAGCAAAAACCGCCGATCCTCGAGGCAGCGCCGGTCGGCAATGCGAAAGGCCTGCGCATCGGCGCTGTAGCGCTGTGGGTGCTGGCGATCATCTTTGAGGTGCTGACAGTGCTCGTCATTGCAGGGAAGATCAATCTGCCGTTTATGACGCAGATGGTTCAGATGATTGTCTTTCTGGTGCTGGATCTGGCCTGCGTGATCGCAGGCGCACAGCTCTGGAAAAAAGCTAATCACATCGATCCTGTATCGGAGGCCAATCCGACCAAGTTCTGGATCTGGAACAATATGGGCCTGATCGTGTGCGCACTGGCTTTTGTGCCTTTTATCATTATCCTGTTAACGAATAAGAATGCCGATAAGAAG
This sequence comes from uncultured Lachnospiraceae bacterium, assembly GCA_902796355.1. Taxonomy (GTDB): domain Bacteria; phylum Bacillota; class Clostridia; order Lachnospirales; family Lachnospiraceae; genus RUG842. The sequence goes on along the minus strand of CADBOU010000188.1, from coordinate 3,863 downwards.
ACGAAAGTTGTCGGCGTGATTGTTGCGATTATCGCTTTGCTCATTGGCGGTTTGATGGGTTATGATTTCAACCCGGTATCCGCGGAGGACAAGGAAGAGGCGATGGCAGTCTTCGGCGAGGAGGATGTCTACTGGACGCGTTTTGGCAAATGCTATCACACTCATGATGACTGCCAGTCTTTCAGCCAGAGCGAGCAGCTGACTAAGGGGACGGTTGAGCAGGCGATCGCTGCCAACCGCACGAAGTTCTGTTCCTTCTGTGCAAAGCGCGATGAGATCACGACTGTCAAGACAGATGACGATGCGCTCAACGAGGAAAACGCACAGGACATCCAGGAGGCTGAGGATCAGCTGGAGGATACCGTTGAGGACGATGCCGTCGAAGAAGAATAATCTGCGCAGATGCGCATGATGATACGAAAGGAAGTTTTCATTGAATAAGGAAAGAGAAGAAGTACGCCTGACACAGATGGCTTCGACATCCGGGTGAGCGGCCAAAATAGGTCCCGAGACCCTCGCTCAGGTTCTGAGTGAGCTGCCGAAGTTTCATGACGATAAGCTGATTGTCGGACTTGACACGTCCGATGATGCAGCCGTCTATCAGGTGAATAATGAGACTGCGATGATTCAGACCGTCGATTTCTTTACGCCGGTTGTGGATGACCCGTACACCTTTGGCAAGATTGCCGCAGCCAATGCCTTAAGCGATGTGTATGCGATGGGCGGCGATGCCGCAGTGGCACTCAACATTGTCGGATTTCCGAACTGCCTGGATCCCTCGATTCTGGGAGACATTTTAAAAGGCGGTGCGGACAAGGTGTTGGAGTCGGGCGCCGTGCTTGTAGGCGGGCATTCCGTGCAAAATGATGAACCGCTCTACGGCCTGTGCGTATCAGGATTTGTGCATCCGGATAAGATCTGGAAAAACTACGGTGCACAGCCCGGCGATGTGCTGATTTTGACCAAGCAGATCGGAAGCGGCATCATCAACACGTCTGCGAAGGCAGAGATGGGAGATGCCGATTCGTTGGCGGAGGCCATCACGGTGATGTCATCGCTCAACAAATATCCCTCTCTGGCAATGCGCGATTTTACCGTGCATGCCTGCACAGATGTGACAGGTTTTGGCCTGTTAGGGCATCTGTACGAGATGGTGGAGCCCAGTGAGATCACCGCACAGATTCATGTGGGATGGGTTCCCCTGATTACTAATGCGAAAGATTACGCCGAGGAGGGACTGGTGCCGGGCGGATCGTATAAGAACCGTCAGTATACCGGCAAGAATGTTAATCTCACGGATGTGGACCGCGACTGGTTCGATGTGCTGTATGATCCCCAGACATCCGGCGGACTGCTCTTTGCAATCCCGGAGGAGGAAGCTGATGCGGCGATGAGGGCCTTACAGGAGGCTCATCTGGAGACGCAGACAGCGATCATCGGAGAGATCATTAAACCTGAAGATAAAAAGATTAAACTCATATCATAATATTTAATCCCATTTGATAGAACAATTCACCCATAGCGGAATGTCTGCCATAGGAGACTATGGCAGATTATTCCCGCATCTTAAGGCATGGAGGGAGTATTCATGGCCACACACACAATGGAAGAGAAGTACAAAACACTCAAGGTTGCTGACCTGCGGGCACTTCTGACTGCGCGCGGCTGTCCTGACGATGTCGCAAAGCTCAGGAAACAGGAGCTGATTGACAAGATGCTGCAGATGGATGCCCAGGATGCTGAGGCCGCAGCTAAAGCGGCGCAGACACAGGAAGTTAAGGCGGATGTGTCAGAAGAGACAGAATCAGAGCCGCTTGAAAAAGCGGAGAGCAGCCCAGCTTCAGAAGATCAGACGGAGCTGCCCGCAGATACAGAAAATGCCGGCGAGGATCATCCTGAAACGGAGGAGGGATCACGCTCCCGCGGAAAGAAGCGCAAAGGCAAACGCGGTAAATCAGCCGATCTCGACAGCGGCGAGATCGCTAACGGCATCCTTGAAGTGCTCTCGGACGGCTATGGATTTATCCGCTCTGACAACTATATGCCGGGCGATGAAGATGTGTATGTGGCACCTTCCCAGATCCGCAAATTTGCGCTGCAGACAGGTGATGTGATTGAGGGTAAGATCCGCGTGCGCAATCAGAATGAAAAATTCGCAGCGCTTTTGTGCCTGACAAAGGTTAATGATCTGGATCCGGAGAAAATCCCGCAAAGACGCCGCTTTGAGGACATGACACCGATCTTTCCGAATGTGCGGCTGCGGCTGGAGCGCGGACGCGAGAGCGTGGCAGCAAGACTGGTTGATATTGTCTCCCCGATCGGCAAAGGGCAGCGCGGCATGATCGTTTCGCCGCCAAAGGCCGGCAAGACAACGCTGCTCAAGCAGGTAGCTCTCTCCATCCTCGCCAACAATCCCGAGATGCATGTCATTATTCTTCTGATCGATGAGCGCCCCGAGGAAGTAACCGATATGAAAGAGAGTATTCAGGGAGAACAGGTGGAGGTGATCCACTCGACGTTTGATCAGCTGCCTGAGCATCATAAGCGCGTATCCGAGATGACCATTGAGCGCGCCAAGAGACTGGTGGAACAGGGGCAGGATGTCATCATTCTTCTGGATTCTATCACAAGACTGGCCCGCGCCTACAATCTGACCGTCCCGCCGAGCGGGCGCACTCTTTCCGGCGGCCTTGATCCGGCAGCGCTTCACATGCCCAAGCGCTTTTTCGGCGCGGCCCGCAACATGCGCGAGGGCGGCAGCCTGACGATCCTGGCGACGGCACTGGTCGACACCGGCAGCAAGATGGACGATGTTGTCTACGAGGAATTTAAAGGCACCGGCAATATGGAGTTGATCCTGGACCGAAAGCTTCAGGAAAAGCGCATATTCCCTGCTGTCGACATCGCCAAGTCAGGAACACGGCGTGAGGATCTCCTTCTGACACCGGACGAGCTGCGTGCCGTCGAGGTCATGCGCCGGGGATTAAACGGCATGCGCCCGGAGGAGGCGACAGACCAGATTCTCGACCTCTTTGCACATACGCGCAGCAATTTTGAATTTGTCAATCTGGTTCAGAAGATTCGGTTTTAGAATGAGAGTATCTATTCGGCATGGGATGATGAGTCAGTTGGATCAATAAGGGGCGGCATGGCGTTTTGTCAGCTTAACAAATTGTGATTTGCAGGGGTTGTCAGACTGGCCAGCAGCATTTGATGTATAGTGTTTTCGGTAAACATTATTAAAAAGAGCTCCAACCGTAAAAAATCGTCTGTTTTTTCATTTGTTTTTCGGTAATCATAGGTAGTATCCGCCCGAACCGAAAAAAACATGCTATTGTTCCTTCGGTTTTTTCGGTCGCCTATGGTGAACAGTCTGATGACCGAAAAATAAGCGCGGCAGAGCCAGATATTTTACGGTTATGGCCGTGATGAAAATGATTTACCGAAAAAAGCTTTCCTAACTGCCTTTACTGGGGCATCAATTGAGAAAAACTCCAACTGCTTTTACTCTAATCTGGATAAATCATTTTACACACGATCAAAAACAGCAAAAAAAGACTGCCGCTTGTCGGCAGTCTTCTTCATATCATGATCAGTTTGACAGGCGCAGACCATCTCAGAGAGCGCCTCATATAAACCGGTTAGATATGCTTCATGTTTTCTACTGTCTGTTTGCGCAGCAGGGCGTGAATCTTCTCGGACGGGTTGAGCGCCTCGCTGAGCGGCTTCGCGTGGTTCAGATTGTCGATAATGAGCGCGAGGTATTTGGCCATATCTGCTGTCTTGTAGTAGGGGCGCTTTAAGAGCTCCGGATCCTGATAGACAAGGTTGGTTGTGATCAGGCGGTACATCAGGCCTTTTTC
>CADBOU010000187.1 GCA_902796355.1 uncultured Lachnospiraceae bacterium | reverse complement strand
GATAAGCATCAGGCCGATGGCAATCATCAGAAGGCCTGTCAGAAGCGGCTCAACTGTGTTTGCAATCCGGCTGATATTGTGCTCGTTATTATCCCTTAAACTGACCAGAATCTTTTTCAAAATCGAATCCAGCATCCCGCTGCGCTCAGCCGGAATAAGCATCCTGTTGTTGATGCTGTCGTAGAGTTTCTCATCGCAGGCTGCCTGTGAAAAGCTCGCGCCTCCTTCCATCTTTTCAATACATCGCGCAAGCTTAGCTTTCAGTCCTGCGCCCTCGACGATATCCAGGCTCTTTTTGAGTGCCTCATCCTGCATCGTACCGCAGGAGATAAACATATCAAAGCAGGATGTGAAACGGTAGAGATCCAGATTCTCAAAAAGCTCACGGAATGTCTTGACTCCGGACAGAAGACGCTTTACTGTATCCGCCTTGCCCGCCTTCCACATCATCACGCCGATCAGCATCAGGATGACCAGCACGATCATCACGATCATGAGCACCTTGCAGACGGCGAAGGAAATATTGATATACTTAAAGGATGAGGCCGCCAGGCTTCCTGTCAGATTCTCGTACACGCCCCGGAAAATCGGGAAAACCGCCTTCAGCATCACGGCGAGAATGGCGATCACCATGACCAGAAGAATGATCGGATAGCGCACCGCTGAAATAAACGTATTTTTCATCGAGTGCTCCATGCGGTAGTAGTCTGACAGATGAAAGAGTGTATCTTCCAGCCGCCCGGTATACTCTGAGGCACCGATCATATCCGTCGCGTAATCCGGAAAAACGCCTGATGCCTTCATCGCCTCCTCAAGCGAATGCCCTGCTGACATCTGCTCCGACATGGCAGCGTACACGCCTGCCAGAGCACTGTCTTCTGCTGCGCTCTCCTCGCGCAGCAGATCCACTGCCTCTCCGGCCGTGATGCCTGCTTTCACCATCATCGCCATGTTCTCAAAGAAAGAGCCCATATTGGCGTAGCTCATTTTCCTGCTTGCCCTGACTTCAGAACTCATCCTGGAAAACTCCTTTCTCAATAGTAATATACATCCGTATAGTTAGATCCGTCTCCGATAAACTTCCCGTCAGCTCCATTGGCTGAGAACGTCAGATCCACCCGGCTCCAGTCGCCCGGTGTCACTGAAAACTCGACCGTTGTCCACCCGTTTTCCTGTGTGTAGAACATATTCCACGCATGGTATAAATCATCCGGCTGTACATAACCGAAAACGATCTTAGTCGGGATTCCCTGGCTTCTGAGCATTGCCGCGCCGAGAGCTGCATAGTCAATGCAGATCCCCTTTCCCTCAGCCAGTGTGCTGTCAGGATCAGGGATGTAACCGCTCTCAACCGTGGCCGCCTTCTCACGGTCATATTTCACGCTTTTGCAAACCTCATCATAGACTGCCATCACAAAGGCCTCTTCGCTCGAGGCCTCCTGCGCCAGCTGCGCGGCGCGCTCCACACAGGCGGAATCCTGTGCGTAATTGCTGTACTGGTTAGGGCGGATAAACGGCTCAAACTGGTCGGCGAGCGCCACCGAAGCGCTGCAGCCGTAGAGTTCAAAATATTTATTGCCTTCCACGTTCTTCATCACTTTGAATGTGTAGTCGCCGTCGCCCAGCTGCAGAGGGAAGATCTGCGGCACATCCTGCACCACGTCGTAGACATACGTATCTTCTCCCTTAAAGACCTGAAGCTTCACCCGCGCATCCGTGCTGCACTGCAGGGCGATATACCCCTGCGCCGTGTGGGACAGATCAACCTGCACCTCGGCATTGCCCTGCGCCGCGCCCGGATCAAAGACAGAGTCCTGGAATGAGCCCGGCTCAAAAGAGACGCCCTCTTTCTCGACATCCCCGCCGTCTGCAGGCGCGCTGCTGCCGCCACCGTCGGAAGATGCGCTGCCGCATCCGGTGATAAGCATGCATACAGCAAGCAGCAGAAGTATTTTTTTAATTGTCTGCTTGATATTGGTCATGAATCTTATCTGCATTTCTTTTTTACAATATTCCAGTTTAATTATACTGGTTCATCCTGTAAATGTAAATAAAAGACCGCCACGGTGTGACGGTCTTTGTGACAAAATCCTGTTTGTGAATCGGACAGATTATTTGCTGTAGTGATCAACGATCAGATCCGGTGAATAATAGATCTTATCCTGCTCAATCAGGCGCCCTGTGCCGCCCTGTCCCTCCACGATATTGACACAGCAATTGTAGGGAACATTTTTCTGCCAGAAACTGGACGGGTCATCATAGAGGAAGTTGAGCATCGCCCGCAGCGCGCAGCCGTGTGTCGCGATCAGATAGGTCTTATCGTCATCGCGTGCCAGAAGTTCCTTTAAAAAGTCCTGCGTCCGCGCGCACAGCTGCTGTACATTTTCACCGCCCGGAAAGCCCGGAAAGCGGAAAGAATCCGTGAAAAAGAGCTTGCCGGTCTCGCCCATCACCGTCAGCTTTTTACCTTCCATCTCGCCGAAGTCCATCTCCTGGATCCGGTCCTCTGTGATGATCGGGATGTCATTGCCGCTCTCTTTAAGGACGATTTCAGCCGTCTCTTTCGCTCTGACAAGCGGACTTGAGTAGCAGGCGTCAAAATGAATATCCTTCATCTCCTGTCCGGTGACAACCGCCAGATCACGCCCTCCCTGATTGAGCGGTTCGTCCAGACGCCCCTGCAAGACGCCGAGGGCGTTTAAGTTTGTCTCTCCGTGTCTGATAATATAAATGAGCATGCTCTTCTCCTTAACAAATCCGCGGAAGGAGTTCGCCGCCCGGCTCCGGCAGCATTGTCTGTGTGCCGATCTCTGTCGTCAGCACGACTTTGCCTGCCATCTCTTCCGTAATTTCGCCGATAATGGCCGCGCCGGCTGTATGTGCTCCTTTGCGCAGCGTCTCTACCAGCGCGTCCGCTGACTCCTTCGGCGCGATGACAACCATCGTGCCTTCGTTCGCCAGATACAAAGGATCCAGACCCAGCATGCCGCAGACGCCTTTAACTGCCGGATCAACCGGAATGTCAGCGGCATTTAAGCGGACGCCGACATGGCTTTCTGCAGCGATCTCGTAGAGCACGGTGCCCACCCCGCCGCGTGTGGCGTCGCGGATGACATGAATGTCCCGGCTTGTCTCGATCATGGACTCAACCGCACCCCACAGCGGTGCACAGTCACTCTTGATCTCGGCATCGATCCCCAGATCTTCCCTGGCCAGCAGGATCGTGCAGCCGTGACGGCCGACATCGCCGGTCACGATAATCTGATCGCCGGGCTTTGCAAACGCGCCCGATGTGGCAAAGCCTTCTGTCAGCCGGCCGATGCCCGCTGTTGTGATAAAGACCTGATCCACCTGGCCTTTGCCGGCCACCTTGGTATCGCCCGCGATGATCTTCACGCCGACTTCCTTTGCTGTCTTTTCCATCGATGCGGCGATCTCCTCCAGTTGATCCATCGGAAATCCCTCTTCGATGACAAATGCGCAGGTCAGATACTCAGGCTTTGCTCCCATGCAGGCCAGATCATTGACTGTCCCGCAGATTGAGAGCTTGCCGATATTGCCGCCGTTAAAAAAAGGGGGAGAGACAATAAATCCATCTGTCGACATGGCTATCTGCGCGCCGCCCATCTCAAGGACGGCGGCATCATCCGCCGTAAACTCAGGATTTTTAAAATGCTCCTCAAAAACTTCGTGAATGAGTGCTGCTGTCTGTTTGCCGCCCGCGCCGTGCGCAAGCGTCACCACTTTCTGTTCCATGATTACTTTCCTCCGTACTGGAAATATGCTGAGCAGGCGCCCTCATTGGAGACCATACAGGCTCCGATCGGGTGCTGCGGTGTACATCCTTTTCCGAACACTTTGCAGTCTGACGGTTTGCATTTACCCTGCAGAACCTCCCCGCACCGGCAGGCCGGATTGGCTTTTCCCTCGATCCTGGGCAGATTAAACTTTTTGCGGGCATCGTAGGCCGCATACTCATCGCGCAGCTTCAGTCCCGATCCCGGGATCACTCCGAGTCCGCGCCACTGCGTATCGCACGGCTCCATCACTTCGTCGATGATCGACATGGCCTTTGGATTGCCCTCGGGTCTGACCACGCGCGTATAGCAGTTCTCAAAGAAGGGTTTGCCCTCCTGTATATGCACAACGACCGTTGCCAGCGCATCGAGAAGTTCCTCAGCTGTAAACCCGGCGATCACACCCGAGACGCCGTCTTTTTCCATCAGATCCCGGCAGACTGACTCGCCGGTGATCGTATTGACATGGCCTGGATAAAGAAATGCGTCTGCCGATGTCTTGAGGGCCTGATAGGCGTTCGGCATGGTCTTGTTGGCGACAAGCACGGAGAAATTAGTGATGCCCTGTGCCATCGCATGCTTGACAGCCAGACAGGCGACCGGTGTCGTCGTCTCAAAGCCGACCGCCAGGAAAACAACTTCTTTTTCAGGGTGCTGCTTTGCCAGCTCTACCGCATCAAGCGGAGAGTAGACCATCTTGACATCGGCTCCCTCCCGGCGGATATCCGCCAGGGATTTTTCGGTTCCCGGCACCCGGATCAGATCGCCGAAGGTGCAGACCTGCGCGTGATGCTCCATCGCCAGCATCACCGCCTCGTCGATAAATCCGACCTGTGTGACACAGACCGGACATCCGGGTCCTGAGATAAGCTCTATATTTTCCGGGAGAAGGCTGCGGATCCCCAGCCGGAAGATCTCGTGGGTGTGCGTGCCGCACACCTCCATAATCCGGATCTTCGGGCCGTCATAGCCCTGGATGATCTGTCTGGCCTCCTCGATCGAGTAAGTGCTCATGAAGCCTTCTCCTCATCAATCTTGGCGATGGCAATGCCGGCGTGAACCATGACATAATCGCCCGGCTCCAGATCATCGATCAGCTCTGCGGAAATCTCCCGCTTTGCGCCCGATGCATCGACCAGAGCCATGCCATCCTTAAGCCCTACTACTTTTGCTGCCAATCCGACACACATGTTACTTTCCTCCTTATGGATTCTTATCTGTTCAGTTTCCTCATCGCATACACTGCCTGTCCCAGACAAATCCCGCCGTCATTGGGCGGAATCAGACGGTGGCGGTACACGGTCATATCCAGTTCTGTTAAATATCTCTCCGTCAGTGCCAGCAGGAGCGTATTCTGATAAACGCCTCCTGTCAGAGCGATACCGTCAAATGTCCCGGCAGCATTCTCTGCAATCCGCCTGCACAGATCCGTGATCTGACGGGCTAAGATCCCGTGGAAGAGATAGGCCAGCCGGCCTCTTTCTTCCTCTGAAAGTCCATCCGGACTGCCCGTCACCGCTTCACAGATATACTGCACCAGCGCATCTGTGCGCATGATCAGCCGTCCGTCTTGCTCTCTCACATCAAGCAGCTCCGGGTGCGCCTCGATCACAGTGCTGATCTCACTCACAGGATCCTCTCCTGCCGCCGCGCGCTGTTCTTCGTACGCCTGTGCCTTAAACATCAGGGTCGTGGAGGCCTCTCCCTCAAAGGTGGAGACCGTACGCACACCTAATATCGCGCTGACGGCATCAAAGAGTCTGCCCGCGCTTGTCGATGTCACGGCGTTGATCTTTTTTTCACGCATCCTGGCAATCACCGTGCGTGTGCTTTCATCGCCCAGCTCCAGGTGATTGCACAGTGCCAGCCCCTTCTCATCTCCGTACAGGGCACAGAGCATCGAGACCGCAATCCGCCAGCCCTCCTTGGCTGAAATATCGCCGCCGACCTGTACAAACGGAGCAATGCTGCCGGCCCGCGTAAATCCGTCATAGTCTGAGATCAGAAATTCACCGCCCCAGATCGAGGCATCTGTCCCGTAGCCCGTCCCGTCGAAGGAGACGCCGAGCACGCGCGCAGCCGAGGACAGGTCGTTTTCAGCCATACAGGAGAGAACGTGCGCGTAGTGATGCTGCACATAGCAGATCTCATCGCCGAACTCTCCGGCCACCGCCGTAGTGTTGTATTTCGGATGCATATCACAGGCGACAATCTGGTGTTTCGTCTCAAGCAGCTCTTCTAACCGCACCACAGACTCGCGCAGCGCCTGCACTGTGCGCACATCTTCCATATCTCCGACATAGGGTGACGGATAAAAGAGATCATCACGCCCGATGCAAAACGTATTCTTCAGCTCGCCGCCGATCGCCAGCACCTGTCCTTTTGTCTCCTCACTCATCATCACGGGGAGCGGTGCGTAGCCGCGGGAGCGCCGGATCATATATGGCTCGTCTTCGTAAAAATCCATGACTGAGTCATCGCAGCGCAGTCTGATCTTGCGGTTGTGTGAGAGGATCAGGTCACAGAAATCCGAGATTTCATTTATCGCGTCCTGGTCGTCACGGCAGATCGGTGCGCCGGACATGTTGCCGCTGGTCATGACAAAGCTGTCCGTCGGCATCTCAAGATCGTCATTATAATCAAAGAGCAGCATCTGCACCGGTGCGTAGGGAAGCATCACGCCGACCTTCGGGTTGTCCGGAGCCACTGACGGTGCCAGTGTGCACCCCGGCTTTCTCTTAAGCAAAATGATTGGTTTTTGATGACCGTCCAGGATCTCCTCCTGCGCTTTGGTCACCTCACAGTGACGCTTAGCCGCCTCAAGATCCTTCATCATCACGGCAAAGGGCTTGGCCGGGCGGCGTTTCTTTTCGCGCAGTCTGGCCACGGCCGCCTCATTGTGCGCATCGCAGCACAGATGAAAGCCGCCGATCCCCTTGATCGCGACGACCTGGCCGTCCATGATCGCGCGTCTGGCCGCCGTGATCGCCTCTCGCCCCCGCTCGGGGCGTCCGACCAGATACACTTCCGGGCCGCATTCGTTGCAGCAGACCGGCTGTGCGTCATAGCGGCGGGTCTCAGCGTGCGTGTATTCAAACTCGCACTCCGGACACATCGGAAACTCGCCCATACTTGTGCGCTCCCTATCGTACGGCATCGCATCGAGGATTGTCACGCGCGGCCCGCAGGCCGTACAGTTGATAAACGGATGCATATACCGCCGGTTGTTCGGATCATAGAGCTCCGCCTTGCACTTATCGCAGGTCGCTATATCCGGGGAGACAAAGATGGCTCCCTCCTCTTTCTCGCTCTCAATGATCAGAAACTCCGACGCCGTGACCGGATCGGTATCCTTCACGTCCACTTTTAAAATGCTCGAGCGCTCCGGCGCCTTCGCCGTCAGATTGTGCAAAAACTCCTGCATCTGGCTCTCGCTCCCGCCGGCAAAGATCTCCACATAGGAGCCTTTGTTGGCGACGCTTCCGACGATGCCGGCTGCATCGGCAATCCGGCTGACGAATGGTCTGAACCCGACACCCTGCACAATTCCATAAACCCGAATCACATGATTAAGCATTTACATTCCCTCATAACCGGAGATCGCATAATGCGAAAGCTCCATATATGTTCCTTTAAACTCTTTGATGGCGCGCCGCAGCAGCGGGTCTCCGATGATGACATCAAAGTCAGATGTCAGGACGTATTCGCGGAACTTCTCTTCTGTCGTAAAACGCACATCGCCCTCACGCATCACTTCCTGATCCTGCATAAACCAGGTGCCGCAGGTGACGCTCCCCTTGGAGCCGCCGGCCTTCTCAATGATGCTGCGGATCTCGTTCGCTGCCATCTGCTGGTGAATGACCAGCACCTTTTTCCCGGCCAGCGCCTTAAAGCGCTCCTTCTCTATTTCGGTAAAGAACGGATATCCTGTCTCATACGGGATCCCAAAACGCTTTTGCAGATCCCGCGCCGCTTTGAGCGCAGCGGGTGAAACGACCAGATTGCGCGCAGCACATCCGGCTCTTCCCACTTCCTCAAGACCGGCGCCCATGCCGTAGCAGTATAGATCATCATACCCTTTAAGCGCCTCGGGCAGAGCCATGCACTCCTGCGGATGCGTCGTGCTCAGATCAAGAGGTGTCATCCCGATGATGCCGAGGACCTTGCTGTCAGTGCCGCCGGCTGTATCCGGCGTAAATGTCTCAAACAGCTCGCACCAGGCGCTCTGCGCACCCTCGTCATAGAGCGCTGTCCCCTTGCACTCGATCCCGATCACAGGCAGACCGACCGTCTGGCTGGCCATCTTTTTGAGCGCCCTGTAATCGGTCGCAATGACCGCCGGAACCGGTGTCCCGATCAGCGCCACAAAATCTCCGCCGATCTGATCGACCGCTTTTTTGAGCTTGGCGACAAGCTTGTCATCGCGCCCCAAAATCGCATCCATATCGCGCAGTCCGGCCGAGAAGATCGCGCTCTTTTCATCAAACCAGCGCGGTTCGTCAAATCCGCAGATATTGCCCGTGCACCCGCCGGCATCGCAGATCACAAGGATCCCGCCCAGCCCGTAGAGGACGGATGTCGCACCGGATTGATCCGGTGCAAAAGGAGAGAGATATTTAAGCAGTCCTCTCATCGCCCGCTCCTCCTTTCCAGTGCATCTTCCATGCGCTTAAAGAGCTCTGTCACACCGGCAAAGCCAAAGGGTTTATTTTCATCATTCCACGGCACATTCGGACAGTCCGGATGATAGTAAGCCGCATCCTTTCCGATTGTCAGCGCGATGTCTCCCTCGGCGCACGCATAATTGAGCATCGTCGGGGAGAGATTGGAGTAAATCCTTGTCCCGGGCCGCAGACCGGCAATCCTCTTGATGTAGACAAAGTTTTCATCCGTAATCGTCCCGAAAATGTCGGTCACCTCAAGTCCCTCGCGCAGCAGTGCCAGCGACAACTCAAAGGCATCGGCATTTAACCATTCTCCGACAGCAACCTTCAGCCCCCGGTAACGCGCCGTAAAATGATCCACCGCAGCACGCGCCTGCGCTTCATATGCGCTCACATCGATCTGCGCACCGATCGCCGACCCAAAGAGCTCGTACTGTCTGGCAATTTTATCGATCTGATACATGCGCGTCAGCTCGATCGAAGGGATCTTCAGACGTCTGTTAAACTCATCTGCAGCCGGGCGGCACTCCGCGTTGAGTACGATATTAAAGTTTGCCTCGGCCATGTGCGTATACTCTTCAAAATCTTTGCAGCGCGAGAGCTCACGGATCGTCTCAATCCCGATGCTCCTCAGCACATCATAGAGCTCAGAATCATCTGAAAACGGTGCAAACTCTCCGAGAAGATTGACCGCGCGCGGATCCTTTCTGGCCGGCTTAAGCAGTGCGTAGACTGTCTTTCTGACAGCCGTCATCGGCGGCATGCGCCCCTCGCGCGTCAGCGCATACATGTAGCAGGGCAGCACCGGCACACCTGCATAGGCGGACGCCTCCTCGCACACGCGCTCCATATCTGTTCCGAGCAGCGCATCCACGCAGGTGATACAGATCATCACGACAGACGGCTTTGTCTCAAGGAAATCAACCACTTCCTTAACTGCCTTTTTGATGCGCGGCAGATGACGACCCGTCACGATATCGGTCTCATCCTGAAGCAGGAAGAAAAACCGGTCGCGGTACTCTCCCGGCACAGCCGAGATTGCGGTATTTCTCCCGCAGCAGCCCGGCGCAACAAGCAGCATCACAGAACCGGGCACAGCCAGTCCCGCGCGCTTGACGCCGAACCCCTGTGCTCCGGGTGAGTTAAATGACAGTGTCGCCGGCGAGCTGTAGATCAGATGCTCTTTTGACTGAAACTCCTGAGGAATTTCCCTCTTGCCGGCCTCTGCCAGTTCTTTGGCTGTCTTAAAATATGCTCCCACTTGAAAATGCCTCTTTTTTATGCTTCTGCAAGGAGCTTTTCGGCAAGCTCCAGATAAATCTTACTGATCGGCAGGTCCGGATCGCCTTCGATCACCGTCATGCCCCGATCCTCATAGTCGTTGATATCCTGACAGCGCGGAATGTCTGCCACGATCTCAAGACCGCGCTCATCGGCAAAATCCTTCACACGCTCGTACTCATTTTCAACATTCCGGCGGTTTAAGATCAGTCCGCGCACCTGCGCATAGCCGCGGTCCGCAAAATTCTGTACCGCGCTGTAAATATTGTTAGCCGCATACAGTGCCATCTTTTCACCTGAAGTGACAATCAGAACCTTCTCTGCGTATCCTTCGCGGATCGGCGCCGCAAAGCCCCCGCAGACAACATCACCGAGCACGTCGTAGAGCACAACATCCGGCTCATAGGTCTCGTAGAGCTCGAGATCCTCCAGCAGTGTAAATGTCGTGATGATCCCGCGTCCCGCGCAGCCAAGTCCCGGCGTCGGGCCGCCGGTCTCGATACACAGCACGCCGCCGTAACCCTCTTTGGCGATCTCATCGATCGACTCGGGCTCCGCGTCGTGATCACGGTAATAATTCATCACCGGCTGCACCGGTGTGCCGCCTAGCAGATTCATCGTCGAATCCGCTTTCGGGTCACACCCGATCTGGATGACCTTCTTGCCGAGCCTGGCAAATGCCGCCGCCAGGTTCGAAGTCGTCGTTGATTTTCCGATACCGCCTTTTCCGTAAATTGCAATCTTAAGCATAGTCATTGTCCTTCTTTGTGTATTAGTTGCTGCCGGCTGCCGTCCTGATCTTCTCAAGCAGCCATCCGCCCGCCCCGATCATATCCGGGATGTTGTTTTCAAAAATTCTTCCCGAGAAAGCGATATGCGGCAGCTCAATCAGTCTGGTGCTGCTGCAGACCGGCCTGTACAGCGGATCTGCGATCACTGTCTTCACGGCGTTTACCTCTCGGATCACGTCGTCCTCTTCGGGAACCGGAATCAGCGTAAGCCTGTCATCGACAAGCATCGGATCCCGCGCCCGGTCCAGAGGGCAGAGCACTTTTGCATTGATGCCTTCATCAGCCAGCGCCCGCGCCAAAGACAGCGAATAGATCTGCTCCCCGATAACAGCGCATTCCATCTCGCCCGCTAGGCGCTCCGCCATCGTTTTCCCGTCAAAGGGCAGACCGCAGACATACGGCGTTCCGAACCGGCGCTTTAAGACTTTGGCCGCCCCGAGGCCTCCGTAGGAGACCACGAGGTTGACATCTGCCTCACCTGCCCGGGCGATCATCTCCAGCGTATCGCCCATCGCCAGACAGGCGTGGCACTGCATCCCGTGCTCTGCAATCCATGTGCGCAGCGACTCGATGGTGCCGGTGATCCCCATATCAAGGGGCGTTGCTCCGAGGATATTAACCTTGAGAGGTCCGCCGGCCGCTTTCTGCGCGCTTGCGGCTGCCGCGTCTGCCGGTTCCATGACCAGCCGCTCGGCCACTGCCTTGAG
>CADBOU010000186.1 GCA_902796355.1 uncultured Lachnospiraceae bacterium | reverse complement strand
TCCTTAAGCTGACGACACACATCCAGCATCGAATCGCCGGATGAAATCATATCGTCGACAACAATGACATCTTTTCCCCGCACGTCAGTGCCCAGAAATTCGTGGGCAACGATCGGGTTGCGGCCGTTGACAAGGCGGGTATAGTCGCGTCTCTTGTAAAACATACCCATGTCAACACCAATGATGTTGGCAAGATAGACCGCACGGCCCATTGCGCCTTCATCGGGAGAGACGACCATCAGGTTGTCGGGGGTTACGCGCAGATCCGGCACAGCCCGGAAAATAGCTTTCATGAACTGATAAGCGGCAGAAAATGATTCGAATCCGTCAATCGGAATCGCATTTTGCACGCGCGGGTCATGGGCGTCGAATGTGATGATGTTCGTGACCCCCATGGAGATCAGTTCCTGCAGACCCATCGCCGCATCGAGAGACTCGCGCAGTTCTCTTTTGTGCTGGCGGCTCTCATACAGGAAGGGCATGATCACGTTGACGCGGGCTGCCTTTCCGTTGGCGGCGGCGATCACGCGCTTGATGTCCTGAAAATGGTCATCCGGTGACATGTGATTTTCCATCCCGTTGATGGTGTAGGTGATGCTGTGATTACAGACATCGGCGAGGATGTACAGATCGACGCCGCGGATACTGCCCATAATCTCGCCCTTGGATTCACCGGATCCGAAACGCGGACATCTGGCTCCGAGCAGATAAGTGTCTTCCACTTTGATGGTCGGGTCGGGATACACATAATCCTGACGCATGTTGACAATGTACTGGTCAATGCGCTTACCCATCTCTGTGAAACTGTTTAAAACAACCATTTTCAGCGGCGCCACAGGCATGCGGCGGCCAAGTCCTTTGTTTTCTGGCATAGTAGATTCCTTTAGTGATAAATGTCTGTTTAATTCTTCGGCACTGTAAATGGCCGCAACCATGTGGCGTTCACAGGCTATTCGCCTCTATATCATACATAATTCCATTGCATTTAGCAAGGTGCTTGTGGTATCGTTAAACTTGAAAAAATGTGTGTATTTTCAAGGGGAATTTTATGAGTAAACCGATTGTGGCGATCGTGGGTCGCCCCAACGTTGGAAAGTCAACTTTATTTAATGCGCTGGCGGGAGAGAAGCTCTCGATCGTCGAGGACACGCCGGGCGTGACACGGGACAGACTCTATGCGGATGCAAACTGGCTGGACCGCCATTTCACAATCATTGACACGGGCGGTATCGAACCTGACTCGGGCGATATCATCTTAAGCCAGATGCGCGAGCAGGCGGAGATTGCGCTGATGAGCGCAGATGTTGTCATCTTCATGGTTGATGTGCGTCAGGGTCTGGTCGATGCAGACGCGAAGGTCGCGGATATGCTGCGTAAAAGCCGTAAACCGGTCATGCTGGTGGTCAATAAGGTAGATAACTTTGACACCATGATGGCGGATATCTATGAGTTTTATCAGCTGGGCATCGGAGATCCACACCCGATCGCAGCTTCCTCCAAGAGGGGCTTAGGTGATATGCTGGATGCGCTGGTGGAACTGCTTCCCGAAAAAAACGCTGATGAAGAGGAAGATGAGCGCGTGAAGGTCGCCATTATCGGCAAGCCTAATGTCGGCAAATCATCGCTTGTCAACAAACTGGTCGGCAAAGACCGCGTGATTGTCTCTGATATTGCCGGAACGACGCGCGATGCGATCGACACGGTGGTCAAGCACGACGGCGAGGAGTATGTATTTATCGATACAGCCGGAATCAGGCGTAAGAGCAAGGTCAAAGAGACACTGGAAAAATACAGTGTTTTCCGCGCCTTGTCAGCCTGTGAGCGAGCCGATGTCGTGGTTGTGATGATCGATGCGACAGAGGGTGTGACAGAGCAGGATGCCAAGATCGCCGGCATCGCGCATGAGAACGGGAAAGGCCTTCTGATCGCGGTCAATAAATGGGATGCAATTGAAAAAGATGATAAGACGATGTACAAATTCCGCGATGAGGTGATGAGAGTTCTCTCCTTTGTTCCTTACGCGAAGATTGTCTACATCTCGGCGAAGACAGGCAAGCGCCTTGACAATCTCTTTGATGAGATTGATGCCATTACAGCAGAGCGCACGAAACGGATCGCAACGGGCGTGCTCAATGAGATTGTTATGGAAGCTGTCGCGATGAATGAACCGCCGACAGACAAGGGGCGCCGGCTGAAAATCCTGTACACATCACAGGTCAGCGTCGGTCCGCCGACATTTGTCCTGTTTGTCAATGATAAAAAGCTGATGCATTTTTCCTACAAGCGGTATCTGGAAAATCAGATCCGCGCGGCATTCGGCTTTGAGGGAACACCGATCCGCTTTGTCATCCGCGAGCGGGGAGAGAACAAGTAAAGGGGATAGATAATGGCACATGTAAGTTTAATCGGATCAGGAAGCTGGGGCTGCGCACTGGCGCATCTGCTGGCTTGTAACGGCCATGATGTATTGATCTGGTCTTTTGATGAGCATGAAGCGGCGATGATCAATGAGGATCACGAGCATAAGGATAAGCTTCCCGGAGTGACACTTCAGGAAAATGTCCGCGCGACGACAGATCTTGAGGAAGCCTGCACCGGGCAGGATTTCATGGTCATGTCGACACCGTCTGTCTTTGTCCGTGCGACAGCAAAGAAGATGGCGCCTTTTGTGCCGGACGGACAGCTGATTGTCTCCGTCAGCAAGGGGATTGAGGAGTCAAGCCTTAAGACACTCTCTGAACAGCTTAAAGAAGAAATCCCGCAGGCTGAGATTGCGGCGCTCTCGGGTCCTTCCCATGCGGAGGAGGTTGGGCGCGAGATTCCGACCGCTGTGGTCATAGGTGCGGAGAAAAAAGAGACGGCGGAATATCTCCAGAAAATGTTCATGAACAATGAATTCTTCCGCGTCTACACAAGCCCGGATGTGCTCGGCATGGAGCTGGGCGGATCACTCAAAAATGTGATCGCGCTGGCTGCCGGTATGGCTGACGGACTCGGATGCGGCGACAATACAAAAGCTGCATTGATCACAAGAGGGATCAGTGAGATTACCAGACTCGGGCTGAAGCTGGGCGGCAAGGCAGAAACTTTTGCAGGACTTGCCGGTATCGGGGATCTGATTGTCACCTGTGCCAGCAATCACAGCCGCAATCACAATGCAGGATATCTGATCGGGCAGGGCGCTACCTACCAGGAGGCAATGGATCAGGTGAAAATGGTTGTCGAGGGCGTCTACAGCGCCAAGGCGGCGCGCGCGCTTGCAAAGCGCGAAGGCGTGTCGATGCCGATCGTCGATGCAGTCAACCGGATTCTCTTTGAAGGGATGTCTGCACAGGACGGTGTCCATGCTCTGATGATGCGTGACCGCACGCAGGAGAGTATGCAGCTTTCCTGGGATCAGTAAAGGCGGCGCCGTGAAAAAAGGTGAGATCGTAAGCGGCACGGTTGTTCGTGTCGATTATCCAAACAAAGGAAGAGTAAGAGTCGAAGGGGCCGGCGAGCTGGTTTTGGTGAAACACGTACATCCTGGGCAAAAGATCACACTTCGGCTTAAAAAGAAACGGCGCGGCACATGGGAAGGCGAGTGCCTTGAGCTTATTTCATCCGGGCCGGGAGCCTGCGCACCTGTCTGTGCCCACGCTGAT
>CADBOU010000185.1 GCA_902796355.1 uncultured Lachnospiraceae bacterium | reverse complement strand
CTTGCTCCGACGATATGTTTGCTTTTAAGAGCATTGCTTGCTGTGATCGCTCTGAAAACGTTCTGAAAAACCATGCATCTTCAGTCTGCTTATTCCTCAGTAACAGCTACAGGCTCTTCTGCCGCTTCCTCAGTCACAGCCTCTTCAGAAGCTTCAGCTGCTGCAGTTTCTGAAGCCGCCGCATCGAGGGTCGCCTCGTAGATATTGTCTGCTTCTGCTGTGATGCCTTCCTGTTCCATGACATCGCCGAGATCTTCCGGTTCCGGGATTCCCTCCACTTCGTACTGGACGTTGCGATAGCGCTTCATACCGGTACCGGCCGGGATCAGCTTACCGATCAGGACGTTCTCCTTCAGTCCGGTCAGCGGATCAACTTTGCCCTTGATGGCCGCATCGGTCAGGACGCGTGTCGTCTCCTGGAAGGATGCCGCCGACAGGAATGACTCTGTCGCCAGAGATGCCTTGGTGATACCGAGGAGGACTTTGTGTCCCTCTGCAGGCTCTTTATCCGCCTGAACAAGCGCCGCATTTGTCTTGCGGAACTGTGTCGCATCGACCATGGTTCCCGGCAGGTAATGGCTGTCACCACAGGAATCGATGCGGATCTTCTTCATCATCTGACGCACAATCACTTCGATATGCTTATCGTTGATATCAACACCCTGCTGTCTGTATGCTCTCTGCACCTCGCGCAGGATATAATTCTGCACTGCTTCTGCGCCGCGGATTCTCAGCAGATCGTGCGGATCAACCGAACCCTCTGTCAACGCGTCGCCGGCTTCCAGAACATCGCCTGTCTTCAGTGCCTCTCCGCCCCGGATCTTAAGGCTGGATCCAAACGGAATCGTATATGTCTTCGCTTCGCCGCTCTCATCGTCGGTGATCGTGACTTCACGCTTCTTGTTGGCGTCATCGCCTGTCACGGTCACGGTACCGCCGAATTCAGCGATAATAGCAAGTCCCTTCGGCTTTCTGGCCTCAAACAACTCCTCGACACGGGGAAGACCCTGTGTGATATCGTTGCCGGCCACGCCGCCTGTATGGAAGGTACGCATCGTCAGCTGTGTGCCGGGCTCACCGATTGACTGAGCTGCGATAATACCGACAGCCTCGCCGACCTGTACAGGCTCACCGGTTGCCATATTGGCACCGTAGCACTTCGCGCAGATGCCGGTCTCTGACTCACAGGTCAGAATCGTACGGACTTTGACTGCCTGGATCGGGAACTCGCCGTCGCGGTTGCCCACACCCTTTGCGATGATCTCTTTCGCACGGGCCGGTGTGATCATGTGGTCAGCTTCCACAAGAACATGACCCTTCTGATCATAGACAGCCTCAGCGGCAAAACGTCCGGTAATCCGGCTCTCAAGGCTTTCGATTTCTTCGTTTCCATCCATGAATGCCGCGACATACATGCCCGGGATTTCTCCGTCTTCGCAGCCACAGCAGCAATCCGGCTCGCGGATGATCAGCTCCTGTGAAACGTCAACCAGACGTCTGGTCAGATAACCGGAGTCGGCTGTACGCAGCGCTGTATCGGAAAGTCCCTTGCGGGCACCGTGGGCTGACATGAAGTACTCCAACACGTCCAGACCTTCACGGAAGTTTGAGGTAATCGGCAGCTCGATTGTACGACCTGTCGTATCAGCCATCAAGCCACGCATACCGGCCAGCTGTTTGATCTGCTTATCAGAACCACGGGCACCGGAATCGGCCATCATGAAGATGTTGTTGTACTGATCCAGTGTGGACAACAGCGCCTCAGTCAGTTTATCGTCTGTCTTCTTCCAGGCTTCAATAACTTCCTTGTAACGCTCTTCCTCTGTCATCAGGCCGCGGCGGTAGTTGCGTGTGATCTTATCGACCTTCTCCTGAGTCTCTTCGATCAGCCGGGGCTTTTCCTCCGGCACGGTCATATCAGAAATCGAGACCGTCATTGCCGCGCGGGTTGAATATTTGTAACCGGTTGACTTGATCTTATCAAGGACCTCAGCGGTCTGTGTCGCGCCGTGAATGTTGATGACGCGCTCCAGGATCTGTTTGAGCTGTTTCTTGCCGACCTGGAAATCGATCTCAAGCTTTAAGACATCTTCGTCAGTCTTGCGCTCGACAAATCCCAGATCCTGCGGAATGATCTCATTGAACAGGAACCGTCCGAGTGTAGACTCGACGATGCCAGTGACGACCTCAGTATCGGAGATCTTCTTGCTCACACGGACCTTGATGATCGAGTGCAGCGTGATGTCACCGTTCTCATATGCGAGAATCGCTTCATTCACATTTCTGAAGAACTTGCCTTCGCCCTTGACGCCCGGTCTCTTCTGTGTCAGATAGTAGATACCGAGAACCATATCCTGGGACGGAACGGCCACCGGGCCGCCGTCTGAAGGTTTCAGAAGGTTGTTCGGTGAGAGCATAAGGAACCGGCTTTCTGCCTGCGCCTCCACAGACAGCGGAAGGTGAACTGCCATCTGGTCGCCGTCGAAGTCAGCGTTAAATGCCGTACAGACAAGCGGATGAAGCTTAATGGCCTTACCTTCAACCAAAATCGGCTCAAATGACTGAATACCGAGTCTGTGCAGTGTCGGGGCACGGTTGAGCATGACCGGATGCTCTTTGATGACATCCTCGAGGATATCCCAAACTTCCGGTACCATACGCTCTACTTTTTTCTTTGCGCTCTTGATATTGTGCGCATTGCCGCGCGCCACAAGCTCTTTCATGACGAACGGTTTAAACAGCTCGACTGCCATTTCCTTCGGCAGACCGCACTGATAAATCTTCAGTTCAGGGCCGACAACGATAACTGAACGGCCTGAGTAATCGACACGCTTGCCGAGCAGGTTCTGACGGAAACGTCCGGACTTGCCTTTGAGCATGTCAGAGAGAGACTTGAGAGGACGGTTGCCCGGACCAGTAACCGGACGGCCGCGGCGGCCGTTGTCGATCAGGGCGTCCACTGCCTCCTGCAGCATACGCTTCTCGTTGCGCACGATAATATCCGGTGCGCCGAGATCAAGCAGTCTTGCCAGACGGTTGTTGCGGTTGATGATGCGGCGGTACAGATCATTCAGATCTGATGTCGCAAAACGCCCGCCGTCCAGCTGTACCATCGGACGCAGATCCGGCGGAATAACCGGGATGACATTTAAGATCATCCACTCAGGCTTGTTGCCGGAATCAAGAAATGCTTCCACGACTTCCAGGCGTTTGACGATCCGGGAGCGCTTCTGGCCGGTCGCATTCGCCAGCTCTTCGCGCAGGTTTTTGTGCTCTTCTTCCAGATCGATCTCTGCAAGAAGCTGCTGAATCGCTTCGGCACCCATGCCGACTGTAAATTCCTGTCCCCACTGCTCGCGGGCCTGCTCATATTCGCTCTCGCTTAAGATCTGCTTCTTCTCCAGATCCGTTGTGCCCGGATCCAGAACAATAAAGGATGCAAAGTAGAGCACGCGCTCCAGCATTCTCGGTGAAAGGTCAAGCATCAGGCCGATACGGCTCGGAATGCCTTTGAAATACCAGATATGTGACACCGGCGCGGCCAGTTTGATATGGCCCATACGCTCACGGCGCACACTGGCTTTGGTAACCTCAACACCGCATTTATCGCAGATCACACCTTTATAGCGGATCTTCTTGTACTTTCCGCAGTGGCATTCCCAGTCCTTGCTCGGTCCGAAAATGCGCTCACAGAACAGACCGTCTGTCTCTGGCTTTAACGTTCTGTAGTTGATCGTCTCGGGTTTTGTCACTTCACCGTGAGACCACTCAAGGATCTTCTCAGGGGAAGCAAGTCCGATCTTGATCGCATCAAAAGTAATAGGCTGGTTTGATTCTGTATTGTATCCTGGCATCGGTTCCCCTCCTATTTATTCTTCTTCATCCAACGTGTAGACAGACTCATCAGCTTCTTCCTCAACAGGAATATCTTCCTCGATTCCGTCTTCACTCACCTGCTTCATGCCGTAACCCTGATCCTCAAAATCTCTACGGCTCTCACTGTATCTCTCTTCTCCTTCAATCAGAGAACGCTCGATGGAGCGGAAATCTGTCTCCTCATAGTGGTTGGCCTCTAAAAGTCTGACTTCATTGCGTCTCTCATCAAGTACCTGCACATCCAGACTCAGGGACTGCAGTTCTTTGAGAAGGACCTTAAATGACTCCGGCACACCCGGCTCGGAGATGTTATTGCCCTTGATAATAGCCTCGTATGTCTTGACACGGCCGACCACATCGTCTGACTTCATGGTCAGGATCTCCTGCAGTGTGTAAGCTGCGCCGTATGCCTCCAGAGCCCAGACCTCCATCTCGCCGAAACGCTGACCGCCAAACTGAGCCTTGCCGCCGAGCGGCTGCTGCGTAACGAGTGAGTATGGGCCGGTTGAGCGGGCGTGGATCTTATCGTCAACCAAGTGGTGGAGTTTAAGATAATGCATGTATCCGATCGTAACCGGCGAGTCAAACATCTCTCCTGATCGGCCGTCGCGCAGCTGCACTTTACCGTCGCGTGAAATCGGAACCCCCTTCCAGAAATCTTTGTTCTCCTGGTGGGTCTTCAGATACTCCATGACCTCCGGATGCACCAGATCTTTGTATTTCTTCTCGAAATCTTTCCACTCGGTGTTGACATAATCGTTGGCCATCTCGAGCGCATCCATGATGTCATTCTCATCCGCGCCGTCAAAAATCGGTGTGGCGATCTTAAAGCCGAGTGCCTTGGCAGCCAGAGACAGGTGAATCTCCAGCACCTGACCGATATTCATACGGGACGGCACGCCTAACGGGTTCAGTACGATGTCAAGCGGACGTCCGTTCGGCAGGAACGGCATATCCTCAATCGGCAGAACGCGGGAGACGACGCCCTTGTTGCCGTGACGTCCGGCCATCTTATCGCCGACAGAGATCTTTCTCTTCTGGGCAATATAGATGCGCACTGACTGGTTGACACCCGGTGAAAGGTCATCACCGTTTTCACGGGTAAAGACCTTGGCATCCACTGCGACGCCGTACTCACCGTGCGGTACCTTCAGGGATGTGTCACGCACTTCTCTGGCTTTCTCGCCGAAGATCGCGCGCAGGAGTCTCTCCTCTGCCGTCAGCTCTGTCTCGCCCTTTGGCGTCACGCGCCCGACCAGAATATCGCCCGCACGCACTTCTGCGCCGATGCGCACGATACCGCGGTCATCAAGATCTTTCAGCGCATCCTCGCCGACACCCGGAATATCATTGGTGATCTCCTCGGCGCCGAGCTTGGTATCTCTGGCCTCTGCCTCGTACTCTTCTATATGAATGGATGTGTAAATGTCATCCTGTACCAGACGCTCACTGATCAGAACAGCATCCTCATAGTTGTAACCTTCCCAGGTCATAAATCCGATCAGCGGGTTCTTTCCGAGCGCCATCTCGCCGCCGCAGGTGGACGGACCGTCAGCGATGACTTCGCCCTTCTTGACTTCCTGCCCTTTATCCACGATCGGCCGCTGATTATAGCAGTTGCTCTGGTTGCTGCGCATGAACTTCATCAGCTTGTACTGACGCAGATTTCCGTCTTTTTCGCGCACGGCGATGTGTGTCGCCGTCACGTGCTCAACAACGCCGTCCTCTGCGGCCAGCACGCAGACACCAGAGTCTTCCGCTGTCTTCTCTTCCATACCGGTTCCGACGACAGGCTCTTCTGTGACCATCAGCGGCACTGCCTGCCTCTGCATGTTGGAACCCATCAGGGCGCGGTTCGCATCATCGTTCTCAAGGAACGGGATCAGCGCTGTCGCCACGGAGAAGACCATCTTCGGAGAGACATCCATGTACTCAAAGGCTGTTCTCTCATAGGACTGTGTTTCATCACGGAAACGGCCGGATACATTCTTGCGCAGGAAATGGCCCTCTTCATCGAGCGGCTCATTGGCCTGTGCAACATGATAGTTATCTTCCTCATCCGCAGTCATGTATACCACTTCGTCGGTGACTACCGGGTTCTGGGGATCCTTATGGCTGATCTTGCGGTACGGAGCCTCGATGAATCCGTACTCATTGATCCGCGCATAGGACGCCAGTGAGTTGATCAGACCGATATTCGGGCCTTCAGGTGTCTCGATCGGGCACATGCGTCCGTAATGAGAATAGTGGACATCGCGGACCTCAAATCCGGCACGGTCTCTGGAAAGACCGCCCGGGCCAAGGGCCGACAGACGTCTCTTATGTGTCAACTCGCCGAGCGGGTTGTTCTGATCCATAAACTGGGAGAGCTGTGATGAACCAAAGAATTCTTTGACAGCCGCTGTGACCGGTTTGATATTGATCAGTGACTGCGGTGTCACTGTCTCCTGATCCTGTGTGGTCATGCGCTCGCGCACCACTCTCTCCAGTCTGGACAGACCGATGCGGTACTGGTTCTGCAAAAGTTCTCCGACTGCGCGGATACGGCGGTTTCCAAGATGATCGATATCATCATCATTGCCGAAGCCGTGCTCTAAATGCATGTTGTAGTTGACCGATGCAAAGATATCCTCGCGTGTGATATGCTTGGGCACCAGATCGTGCACGTGGGCGCGGATCGCCTCTTTAAGCGCGTCGATATCTCCCTCTGTCTCTTCGATCAGCTCTTCGAGACACGGATAGAAGACCAGTTCCTTAATCCCCAGTTCTTCGGGATCAAGATCAACGACGGCCGTCAGATCAACCATCATATTGGAGAGAACTTTCACTTTGGTGTCATCCGGACCTTCCATAAACACATAGGGCACTGCCGCGAACTGGATCTTATCAGCCATTTCGCGCGTCACTTCTGTTCCTGCCTGGGCGATGACTTCACCGGTAATCGGGCTGACCGCATCTTCAGCCAGGACATGTCCGGCAATACGGTAACGGAACATTAATTTCTTATTGAATTTATAACGGCCGACCTTAGCCAGATCATAGCGACGTGAATCAAAAAACATGCCCATGATCAGGTTTTCCGCAGAATCGACCGCGAGCGGCTCGCCCGGGCGGATCTTGCGGTACAGCTCCAGAAGGCCTTCCTCATGGTTGGTGGCCGGGTCTTTGCTGGTGTTAGCCAGACAGGCTTTGATCTTGGGTTCGTCTCCGAACATCTCCAGAATCTCTTCGTTCGTACCGACGCCCAGCGCACGCAAGAGCACCGTCACCGGCACTTTACGGGTCCGGTCCACACGCACATAAAACATATCGTTAGAGTCTGTCTCATACTCGAGCCATGCGCCGCGGTTTGGGATGACCTGGCATGAGTACAGCTGCTTTCCTGTCTTATCGAGGG
>CADBOU010000184.1 GCA_902796355.1 uncultured Lachnospiraceae bacterium | reverse complement strand
GGCGCTGAGATGGCCATTCCGGGTGGGGAGAGCGCGAAAGAGGCGCGGGCCAGGAGCATGGCCGGTTTGCACAAAGCAGTCAGGCTGGCCGTTGATGAGCGTGCAGAAGTGCTGATCGTGGTGGCTCACGGAGGCACCGTCATGGCTGTGATGAGCAGTCTGTTTCAGGGCGACTTCTATGATTATCACGTAGACAACGGTGACGGATATGAATTTGATGTGGAGGTAAATGATGCGGGAGATTTCGCTGTTGCAGGCACATATGATCGCTTTTGCGGCAGGATTTCTGCTTGACCTCATTTGGGGGGATCCGCACAGTCTGCCACATCCGGTCAGGTGGATAGGAAAACTGATTTCGATGCTCGAGAGAAAACTTCTCCCGGAAGTATCTGATCAGGATCCTTTCAGCCTGTCCAGAAACCGTGCTGCAGAAAAAAGTGCAGGGGGCAGGCTGGTTGTATGCGTGGTTGCGATGACAGCCATTGTGACATGTGCTGTCGTGATAACGTCATACAGGATCCATTTCATGTGCGGCATTGTTGTTGAAGCTATCATGACTTGCTATAGTCTTGCCGCCGCAAGTCTGTACAGAGAGAGTATGAAGGTATATCATGCGCTTAAAAGCGGGTCACTGGAGGCGGCCAGACAGGCGGTTTCGATGATTGTCGGACGGGATACAGAGGTGCTGGATGAAGAGGGCGTCACCAAAGCAACGGTCGAGACGGTCGCTGAGAATTATTCTGACGGCGTCTTTGCGCCCATGTTCTATGCAGCGATAGGCGGACCGGTGTTGGGTTTTGTCTACAAAGCGATTAACACCATGGATTCGATGATCGGTTATAGAAATGACAGATATATGTGGTTTGGGGCGCCGGCGTCAAGGCTCGATGATATCGCCAACTGGATTCCATCCAGGATCAGCGCATTTTTACTGATCGCGGCAAGCGCTGTATCGGGGGAAAAATACAGTGCGGCCAGAGCATTTCAGACATGGAAGCGGGACCGGCATCACCACAAGAGTCCCAATGCCGCGCAGACAGAGAGCGTTATGGCTGGCTCGCTGGGGGTGCAGTTAGCAGGCGATGCGCAATACTTCGGCAAAACAGTTCACAAGCAGACAATAGGGGAGCCGTTCAGACCAATTGAAAAGGAGGACATCAAAAGGGCGAACCATCTGATGATGACGGCCTCCGTGTCGGGGGAGGCGTTGTGTCTGGGAATCATGTGGATTCTGAGTGCGGCTCTGTAAACAATAAAGGCAGCGGAGGAACTGCTTGATGGCTTATTCAGGAGATATTGAGCAAGGACTTATGAGACACGGGGGCGATATTTACAGAAACAAAGTCGTCATGGATTATTCTGTAAACCTTAATTTCAGGCCGGTCCCCGAAGAAATCATGGCCGCAGCCCGTGAAGGACTCATGCACACAGATCAGTATCCGGATCCGCTTCAGCAAAAGCTGCGCACGGCCATAGCAAAGATGACGGGCACAGATATGTCACAGGTGGTCTGCGGCTGCGGCGCCTCTGAGCTGATCATGGCCATTGTCCATGCTCTAAAACCCCGGAATGCTCTGATCGCATCACCCTGCTATGCAGGTTATGAATATGCTCTTTCTGCAGAGAACACAACCATTACCGAGTTTAAGCTGGAGGAGAGTCAGAATTTTGAACTTGGCGGACATTTCACGGAACTGATCGATGATCACACAGACATCGTCATGGTGGCGAATCCTAACAATCCCAGCGGAAAGCTCATTGAACCGGGGGTGCTCAGTCAGATTAAAATGCGGTGCGCACAGACCAAAACACGATTGGTACTGGACGAGAGCTTTCTTCCGCTGACTGATCGTTACAGGAGCAAGGCAAAAGCAGATGACGGCGTGATTTATCTGAGGACCTTCACGAAAGTCTTTGCCATCCCGGGGATCAGGACAGGCTATCTGCTCTGCAGCGATGCTGAAATAACCGGAAGAATCAGGAAGCATCTTCCGGAATGGAACCTGTCGGCGATAGCAGAAAGAGCGGGGATTGCGGCAGTAAAGGTTCTGACAAAGACAGAGTATTTGAAGCAATCAGTTGCTGACATCGCGAACGAACGCCTGTATCTGGCATCAGAGCTCAAGAAGCTTGGCTTTAAAGTGTATCCCAGCGATACAAACTTTCTGCTGGTGCGGACAGATCCCGGATTGTATGAGGCGCTGCTTGAAAAGGGGATTTTAATCAGGAACTGTGTTGACTTTCACGGCCTGGACAACAGGTATGTCAGGCTGGCCGTCAGAAAGCATGAAGACAATGAGAGACTGCTTGATCAGCTCAGAAGCATGAGGTGTGGAACATGATCGAACATATGCTCCCGGGGGAGATAGAAAAGAGAAGCTTTGAGATCATAGGAAAAGAGCTTGCCAGGCAGGGAGTGGTTCTGGATCCTGAACATGATTCCGTGATCAGAAGAGCCATACACACTTCAGCGGACTTTGAGTATGCCCAAACACTGGTCTTTTCTGAAAATGCTGTCAGTTACGCAAGAGAGTTGATCAGAGGCGGCGCGGACATTGTGACTGACACCAATATGACGCGGACCGGGATCAATAAAAAACGCCTGTCCGCTTTTGGAGGAGAAGTCAGATGCTATATGGCTGATGAGAATGTTGCCCGCGAGGCGCAGGAACGCAGAATCACACGGGCTGTTGTCAGCATGGAGCACGCAGCTGCCGACACCCAAAAAAGTGGAAGAAAGACGATCTTTGCGATAGGAAATGCACCCACAGCGCTGATCGCGCTCAGGAAGATGTATGATCAGGGAGTTTTTGTTCCGGATTTTATTATTGGTGTGCCGGTCGGGTTTGTCAATGTCGTGGAGGCTAAGGAGATGATTCTTCAGACAGATATGGCATATATTGTGAACCGGGGCAGAAAAGGCGGCAGCAATATTGCCGCGGCGATTGTCAATGCGCTGTTGTACGGGATACGGGAATGACACAAAAAGAGCTGAAAAAAGGGTTTACCACAGGAAGCTGTGCGGCGGCGGCCGCGAAGGCAGCCTGCCGGATGCTTCTGTCGGGAAGTGATGTGAGAACAATTTCTGTCACGACTCCGAAGGGGGCTGATTTTTGCGCAGATATCCTGAATATTGAGAGGACTTCTGACCGGGTGACATGTGCTGTCCGAAAAGACGGCGGGGATGACCCCGACATCACGACCGGGGCGCTGATCGAGGCAACGGTCAGAATTAGCCCTGCCGCACAGGACAGGCGGGTGATCATCAAAGGAGGAAGCGGTGTCGGCACAGTGACAAAGCCCGGTCTTGACCAGCCTGTGGGCGAGGCGGCCATCAATTCTGTGCCGCGGCAGATGATCACACGCGAAGTGGAGGAAGTGCTTGACATATATGACTGTCCGGATGATGTGATCGTGACCATTTCTGTTCCGGGCGGGGAGAAGATCGCTGCGCGGACGTACAACCCAAGACTCGGAATCGAGGGAGGCATTTCTATCATCGGTACATCGGGCATCGTTGAGCCGATGAGCCGGAAAGCCATCCTGGATACCATCAAAGTGGAGCTGAGACAGAAAAGAGCAGAAGGATATGGTACGGCTTTCATCTCGCCCGGGAATTACGGACTGGATTTCATGCGGGAGACATATGGTGTCAATCTTGACCGGAGTGTTAAATGCAGCAATTATATCGGCGAGACGATCGATATGGTGTGCGAACTGGGCTTTGACGGAATGCTCCTGACCGGTCATGTCGGCAAGCTTGTCAAGGTGGCCGGCGGCATCATGAACACGCATTCCCGGGAAGCAGACTGCAGAATGGAAATCCTGACTGCTGCGGCTGTCAGGGCCGGGGCGGATCATGCCGTGTTGTGCAGGATACTGGATTCCAACACAACAGAGGAGGCATTTTCTGTGCTTTCCGATGCCGGGCTGGCCGGGGCAGTGTCTCAGATCATCCTGGAGAGAGTGATGGATCATTTAAACAGGCGAAGCGAGGGAAAGATAGAGATCGGTTGCATTATTTTTTCGAAGGAATGCGGGCTGATAGCTGTTTCCGGCAAGGCTGAAAAAATGATAGAAGATAACAGGGATAAGTGGAATGGATAAGAAACAGGTATATTTTGTGGGCGCAGGTCCGGGGGCAGCCGACCTGATCACTGTCAGAGGGATGAAACTGATTGAGCAGGCAGATGTGGTCATCTATGCCGGCTCGCTGGTCAATCCGGAGCTTCTCGGTTACGCCAGAGAAGACGCTGAGATTTTTAACAGCGCCTGTATGACACTGGAGCAGGTCGTCGATGTTATGGAGAAGGCTGTCAGTGAAGGAAAAACCGTTTGCAGACTTCACACGGGCGATCCGAGTCTATATGGAGCTGTCAGAGAACAGATGGATGCTTTGAGTGAACTGAACATTTCCTATGAGACATGTCCCGGTGTAACGGCAGCCTTTGGCGCGGCGGCAGCGCTTGACCTGGAGTACACACTGCCGGGCATCACACAGTCGCTGGTGTTGACTAGAATGGCTGGGCGCACAGAAGTTCCGGAAAAGGAAAGCATAGAAAGCTTTGCCGCGCACGGGGCCAGTATGGTTATTTATCTGAGCGCAGGAATGCTCGATGAACTCGCGCGCAGACTGATTGCCGGCGGATATGACCCGCGGACACCGGCGGCTATCGTTTATAAAGCAACATGGCCGGAAGAACAGATTCTCCGGTGTCAGGTTCGTGATCTGGATGAAACAGCGGGGAAATACGGAATCAGAAAGACAGCGCTGGTGATTGTCGGAGGCGCCTTGAGTCAGAGCGGGTATCAGAAGTCAAAGCTGTACGACAAGACATTTGACACAGAATTCAGGAAGGCTGAAAAATGAAAATATATATCATCAGCTTCACACAAAATGGTGCACAGCTGGCGTCAAAGCTCAAAACCCGTCTCACAGACTGTGAGATAACACTCTTCGGTAAAGAGCAATCTCTTTCGGAAATATGCCAAAAAGCGTTTGATGAGAGGACAGCACTGTTATTCATAGGGGCTATGGGGATTGCCGTCAGGTCGATTGCCCCTTACGTGAAGGATAAACTGCATGATTCTGCTGTCGTTGTCATGGATGAGCTGGGGAGGTATGTGATACCGGTTCTTTCAGGGCACATGGGCGGTGCGAATGAAATGGCGCTCAAAATAGCAGACATATCGGGGGCAGAGCCCGTTATCACGACAGCGACAGATATCAACCACGTTTTTTCCGCAGACCTGTTTGCCAGGGAGAATGGCCTGCGCATCATCAACCGGGAGGGGATTGCCAAAGTGTCCTCCCGGGCATTAGAAGGCAAGCCGGTCACGATCTCCATTAAAAACTATCCGCCGGCAAGTCCTGCTGATGTGGTGATCTTCGATGAGCCTGATCTTCATACTGAGCAGGGAAAGACTCTTTTGAGCACCTCACAGCTTGTCCTGTGCCCGAAGCGTTTTGCCCTGGGGATGGGCTGCCGGAAAGGTAAATCATTTAAAGAGCTGAGGAATTTTGCGCTTCGCGTCCTTGAGGAGAATGAAATAGAAAGAGAGGATATCGGATGTATTGCCACGATCGATCTGAAGGAAAGAGAGGAGGGGCTTAGAACCCTTGCCCATACATGGAGCATTCCGCTGGTTACATTTGACGCAGTCCTCCTTTCAAAAGTGTCCGGAGATTTTTCATTTTCTGAGAAAGTATTTGAAAAAGCCGGGGTCGGTAATGTGTGCGAAAGGGCAGCAGTCCTTGCGGCAGGGGCAGGATCAAAGCTGCGGGTCAAAAAATGTGTTGACCAGGGGATGACAGCGGCAGTTTCGGAGAGAAAAATATGATCAGTATTGTTGGAATAGGTCCGGGTTCAGAATCGATGATGACGCACGAAGCGATTGAGGCGCTGGAGAGGGCAGATGTCATTATCGGATACACCGTGTATATCGATCTGCTCAATGGCAGATATGCGGATAAAGAGGTTTTATCAACGCCGATGACACAGGAGGCAGAGCGGTGCCGCATGTGTTTTGAGCAGGCGGCCAAGGGGAAAGACGTGGCCTTGATCTGCAGCGGAGATGCAGGTATATATGGCCTGGCATCTCTGATGTTTGAGTTTGCAGGAGAGTATGGCGACAAGACAGATATCTGCGTGATACCTGGGGTCACCGCTGCGTCGAGCGGGGCGGCGCTCCTGGGGGCACCGCTGAATCATGATTTTTGTGTCATCAGCCTGTCTGACAGACTGACATCCTGGGAAGTGATTGAAAAGAGGCTTCGGGCTGCGGCAGCAGGAGATTTTGTGATTGCGATATATAATCCTTCGAGCCGAGGCCGCCAGCATTATCTCCGGAGAGCATGTGACATACTTCTGGAAAGTCTGGAAGCTGACAGGATATGCGGATATGTAAGAAACATCGGACGAAAAGGGACAGAGAGAAGCCTGTGCACATTGGCAGAGCTTCGGGACACGCAGGTTGATATGTTTACCACAGTATTTATAGGAAACTCTCAAAGCAAAGCCATCGGGGACAGACTGGTGACGCCGAGAGGGTACAGGGGAATATGATGAAACCGGTGATATTTTCTGGGACAACAGAGGGAAAGCGCTTTTCCGAAAAACTGAGCGCGTTACATCTGCCGCATATCGTGTGCGTGGCCACCGGGTACGGTGAGCATGTGATGGAGCAGGACAAATACGCGGATGTACGCAGCGGGAGATTGACGGAGCGGCAGATATATCAGCTCATCAGGGCAGAAGCGGATATCGTGTTTGACGCAACCCATCCTTATGCTGTCGAGGTATCCGAAAACATTCATGCCGCGTGTACGGAAGCGGACATCGAG
>CADBOU010000183.1 GCA_902796355.1 uncultured Lachnospiraceae bacterium | reverse complement strand
TGGTTGAGGAGATGTTTCATCCCGGACAGGTTGACCGGATTTATCTGAATTTTCCGGATCCCTGGCCTAAACCCCGCCACGAAAAAAGGCGCCTGACATCGCCTTCTTTTTTGTATAAATATGCTGCCATTTTAAGGACCGGCGGTTTGCTTGAGTTTAAGACAGACAATGCCGATCTGTTCGCCTGGTCGGTGGAGCAGTTTGGTCTGTCTGATCAGTTTCAGCTGCAAAGCGTGACATATGATCTGCATGCGGATCAGATTCTCAGCGAAGGGAATATACAGACAGAATATGAAGAGAAGTTTTCAGAACAAGGAGTACCAATATGCAAGCTGACCTCAGTGCGGATTTGATTACAATCGGAATTGATATCGGAGGATCCAAGACTAAGATCGGATTGTTTAAGCGCGGCGGGCAGATGGTGGCCAAGCACGTCATTCCGACCGGCACGAAGGAGACTGGCGGTGTGCTGCAGGCGATTGCGGATAAGCTGCATGAGGTGATTGAGCGCTCACCCTTTGGCCCGGCAGATATCGGCGGGATTGGATTAGGCGTGCCCGGCGCAGTTGCCAAGGGCGGTGTGGTCGTTGAATGCGCCAATATCGATATGAAAGAAGTTTATCCGCCTGAGGAGTTTAAGCGGATTATGCCGGAGCTGGAAGTGCCGGTCAGGGTTTGTAATAATGCCAATGCGGCAGCGCTCGGAGAGATGTTTAAGGGCGCCGGCAAGGGGCGGGAAGACATCCTGCTGATCAGGATCGGATCCGGTGTCGGAGCGGGAATTATAGCAAATGGGAAGATTGTGACCGGTTTCCACGGGCTTTCCGGAGAGATCGGACATATATGTGTTAATCCTGATGAAAAAACACCCTGCGGCTGCGGACGCTACGGCTGTCTGGAACAGTATGTCGCAGAACCCGGCATGGTGCGCGCAGTACAAAGACTTCTGCGGGAACACCCGGAGATTCCCAGTCCATTGAGAGTGTTCAGAGAGGGGATATCCGAGAGCGGCGCAGAGGTGCCGGCGGGACTGATCCCGCCCCGGATGAAGGCGAAGGATATATTTAATGCAGCATATAACGGCGATGAGATTGCCGATTTTGTTGTCAATCAGGCAAGCGACATGCTGGGCAACGCGCTCGCCTTTGCCGCCAGCGTGACAGCACCTGAGGTGATTTTGCTTGGCGGTGACTTATCACGCGCCGGATCCATGATGATTGACAGGGTCAAGGCAACCTATCAGCGCATGGTTTATCCGCAGCTGACCGGTATACCGATCAGACTGACAGCGCTGGCCGGCGATGCCGGTATGGTGGGTGCTGACTACCTGATTGAAGAGCAAATATATGGTTCGGATCGTGTTTGAACCGGGTATATAAGGAGGTTTTAGTTGTATGAAGAAGTTGATGACGGGCGATGAGGCAGTCGCCAGAGGAGCCTGGGAAGCAGGAGTGCGCTTTGCCAGTGCTTATCCCGGTACACCGTCCACAGAGATCCTTGAAAATCTTGTCACATATGACGGGATTCAGGCTGAGTGGGCACCGAATGAGAAAGTGGCCATGGAGTCCGCAATCGGCGCAGCGATCGCCGGTGTGCGCAGCATGGTGTCCATGAAACATGTCGGCATGAATGTCTGTGCTGATCCGATGTTTACATGGGCTTATATGGGGGTTAACGGCGGCAACCTGATCGTCACGGCCGATGAGCCGGGCATGTATTCATCTCAGAATGAGCAGGACAACCGCAATTATGCGAAGGCAGCAAAGATCGCGATGTTTGAGCCGTCCGATTCACAGGAGTGTATCGATATGGTGAAGGCCGCCTTCGACCTGTCCGAAGAGTATGATACGCCGGCTATCTTACGTATGACGACGCGTGTCTGCCACTCCAAGTCGATTGTTGAGACGCAGGAGAGAAAAGAGGCTGCCATCAAAGACTGGGCGCCCAATCCGGCTAAATATGTCTGCCTTCCGGCGATGTCCCGCAAGATGCGCGTAAAGCTCGAAGAGCGTCTGGCTAATCTGAAAGCATACAGCGAGAACTCACCCTTTAACCGGGCAGAGTATGCACAGCAGACCGCTGGAAAGAAGATCGGCGTGATTGCCTCCGGCATCTGCTATCACTATGGACGGGAAGTTTTCGGCGATGACGCTTCATATCTGAAGCTGGGCTTTACATTCCCGATGCCTGCGGATCTGATCAAAGAATTCTGCGGCCGGATGGATCAGGTCTATATCCTGGAAGAAAATGATCCCTATATCGAGGAATGTGTGCGCATGGTGGCGCCGGACGCTGAGGTCTTCGGCAAAAATATCTTCCCGCCTTATGGGGAGATGACGCCGGATGTGATCCGCAAGGCCGCCTGCGGCAAGACACTAGAGACAATTGATTTTGATCACAGCAAGCTGATTAACAGAGCGCCAGCCTTCTGTGCGGGATGCCCGCACCGCGGCCTGTTCTACAGACTCGGAAAGCGCAAGGATATCATGATCAGCGGAGATATCGGATGTTATACACTGGCAGCAGGAAAGCCCTATCAGGCGATGGATTCGACTGTGTGCATGGGCGCGAGTATCTCTCTGGGCCACGGCGCACAGAAAGCATTTGACATGGGCAATTCCGGAAGGAAGGTCGTCACAGTGATCGGCGATTCGACATTCTTCCACACTGGAATCAATTCTCTGATCAATACCGTTTACAACGGAAGCAATACGGTCAACATCATTCTCGACAACCGTATTACCGGCATGACCGGACACCAGGAAAACCCCGGCACCGGCTTTACGGCGCAGGGTGATCCGACGACACTGATCGATATGGAAGAAGTGGTGCGTGCGATCGGGATTAAGCACATCAAGGTGGTCAATCCGAACGATCTGGAAGCTGTTGATGCAGCGCTGGATGAGTATCTGGCACTGGATGAGCCGTCCGTGATCATCACGCGCTGGCCGTGTGTTCTGAAGAAGTTCTCACAGGCAGACCTCGATGAGTTTGAAGATCTGTTTGCTACAAAGGATGTCGTGGATCCGGATAAATGCATCGGCTGCAAGAAGTGCCTCAGCACCGGATGTCCGGCGATGAATTATCACGCAGATGAGAAGAAAGTAGTCATCCTGCCCAGCCAGTGTGTCGGCTGTGACGTGTGTGCACAGGTCTGCCCGGTGGGCGCAATCGGGAAGGAGGCGTGATCATGGAGACAAAAAGCATCTTATTAGTGGGTGTCGGCGGTCAGGGAACGATCCTTGCCAGCAAGATCCTGACAACCGGTCTGATGGAGGCCGGCTATGATGTCAAAATGAGTGAGATTCACGGTATGAGTCAGCGCGGCGGCAGTGTCTCATCCCAGGTGCGCTACGGAGATAAAGTGTATTCACCGGTGATCGAAAAAGGCGCGGCAGATGTCGTCGTGGCCTTTGAACAGATGGAAGCGCTGCGCGCCCTGGACTATCTGAAAAAGGACGGCGTTCTGGTCGTCAACACACAGAAGATTGATTCAATGTCAGTCATCATCGGCGATGAAGAGTATCCGGATGATGTACTCGAGGAGATCGGAAAGCATGTCGAAGAAAAAGCTGTCAATGCAGAGAAAATTGCGGTAGAGCTGGGCAATGGAAAAGCAGCCAACGTGGTCCTGCTCGGCACAATCATCAAATCGATGGGCCTGGAGGATATCGACTGGGATCAGATCCTGGAGAATAATATCAAGCCCAGATTTGTCGAGCTCAATAAAAAGGCGCTGCGCGCCGGTATGGAGGCAGTATCATGATTTCAAAAAAGATGAAGCCCTTTGTGGCGAATAATTCCGCTGTGCGCGCGATGTTTGAAGAGGGAAACAAACTG
The DNA here is from genome assembly GCA_902796355.1 of uncultured Lachnospiraceae bacterium. Taxonomy (GTDB): domain Bacteria; phylum Bacillota; class Clostridia; order Lachnospirales; family Lachnospiraceae; genus RUG842. Next base: position 1,293 of record CADBOU010000183.1, on the reverse strand, counting down.
CGCGAAAAGTACGGCGCGGATCATGTCTATGATTTTTCGCTGGGCAATCCCAATGTGCCCGCTCCAAAAGAAGTGAATCAGGCTATCATTGATCTGGCTCAGAGCGCTGATCCGGCGCTGCACGGCTATATGAATAACGCCGGCTTCGAGGATGTGCGCGAGGCGATTGCACAGTCCATTAACAAGCGGTTCGGCACCGCTTTTGGCGCCCGCAATCTGATCATGACAGTCGGCGCGGCGAGCGGCCTGAATATCCTTCTTAAGTCGATCCTTGATCCCGGTGATGAGGTCGTAACCTTTGCCCCGTATTTTGTCGAGTACGGAAATTATGTGTCAAATTACGACGGCGTCATCGTGGAAGTCGAGCCGGACACAGCGACCTTCCAGCCCAACCTGGAGGCCTTTGCCGGCAAGATTACCGAGCGGACCAAGGCAGTCATTGTCAACAATCCGCACAACCCGACTGGAGTTGTCTACTCTGAGGAGACAATTGAGAAACTGGCACAGATTCTTGAGGATAAGCAGCAGGAATTCGGGACTGTGATTTATCTGATTTCTGATGAGCCTTACCGGGAGCTTGCCTATGACGGCGTGACGGTACCGTATCTGACTAAATATTATGCCAACACCCTGGTGGGATACTCTTACAGCAAGTCGTTGTCGCTTCCGGGCGAGCGTATCGGTTATGTTGTCATCCCGGATGAAGCGGATGGGGCGGCAGAGCTCCATGAGGCTGCGACGATTGCCAACCGCATCATCGGATCAGTCAATGCGCCGTCGCTGATGCAGAAGGTGATTGCGCGCTGTCTGGACTGTACAGTGGATCTGGAATACTATGACCGCAACCGCAAGACGCTCTACGAGGGGCTCAAAAAGGTCGGCCTTGAGTGCGTCAAGCCGCAGGGAGCCTTCTACCTCTTTGTGAAATCTCCGGTTGAGAATGAGAAGGCCTTTGTCGCCAAGGCGAAAGAGTACAACATCCTCCTTGTGCCCGGCAGCTCCTTTGCCTGCCCGGGGTATGTCCGGCTGGCGTATTGCGTCTCCTATGAGACGATCGTCAACTCTCTGCCGGCATTTGAGAGACTGATGGAGAATTACCGATAATATCAGGGAAAACAGAGAAAAGCAGTTTTTACGTAAAAATATTTTTGTAAAAATATTTCAAAAAAGTATTGACGCCTGATTTTTGCTGCGTTATACTTTACTAAACCGTTGAGGAAGAGTGAGTAGGTTTTGTAAACTGCCTCTGAGAGAGCCGCGGACGGTGAGATCGCGGCAGGTAAGCACAGAATT
>CADBOU010000182.1 GCA_902796355.1 uncultured Lachnospiraceae bacterium | reverse complement strand
TTGTAGGTGACTTCATTATATACATAGACCGTCTCAAGCTCAAGAACCTTCTTTTTCTGAGCTTCATCCGGACTCTCATAGATTTCTTTTTCTGTCTCAAGGGCGAAGTCTTTAATCAGTTTGTTAATCTGTTTCTGCTGATCACCAGCCCCTTCAAGCTGCGGATAGTGAACTGACAGCTGGATCGTATACTTCCCTTCTTTTTCATTCTCTGAAAAAGCTTTATCTTTGATCTGATAAGATAAATTCTTTTGTGTATAGACGGGAATACTGGAAATACCGGTGTTTTCAGGCTCCTGAGCTTCAGGTTTTTCAGTATCTTCCTGATCCTGATTAAACTGCTCCATATACTCCTGAAAATCAGATGTTCCGTCCTGTCCGGCTGAGAGTCCTGCACTCTTTGTGACAATCAGCGAGACGGCATACACAAAAATGGCAAAAGCCAGCACACAGATCAACGCAATGACTATTTTCAGCCATCCCGGCATCCTGGATGATGGCGTGCCCGGCATCCCGGCAGAGCGCATTTGCGGCTGTGCCGGAGTGATGAACGCAGGCTGGATCATTCCCTTCTGCATCGGCAGATATGTCACATCCATCATCGTCATCTGCGGACCAGCGGGCTTAAATCCTACATGTTCCAGATAAGGTACAGATGGAGCTAACGCATTGATCGTAAGCGGATGTTCCTGGCCCGGCATTGACCCGTATGATGCCATTGTTTCGAGAAGGCTCCTGCTGATTCCCTGCCGTCTGTGTGTCTCTTTTACACACAACATCGAAATATGATATGGGTCATTCATGGATGAGACGCCAACCAGCTGACCAGTCTCATCAAAAGCTCCCCAGATATGAAGCTTTCCGGCCTGCATCAGATTGGTAATCATATCTGCGCTGGCGAAAGCATGGAAAGATGCCGTGCAGCTGGCGGAAACGTACGGCGCCATTTCTTTATCAAACAAATCATTCGCCATTGCCAGGGCTTCTGGCAGCTGCCCGATTGTCAGCATACGAATCATCATGATATTTTCAGCTCCTCCCCTAAAAGAGTTAACGCAGCTTCAACAGTCTGCTTACGTACTTCACTTCTGCTACCTTTAAAGCGGAATTCCTTCGTTTTGATATCATTTCGTATACAGTATCCGATGTAGACAAGACCTACCGGCTTATCAGCAGAGCCTCCGCCCGGACCAGCTATTCCTGTCGTAGAAATGCCTATATCTGAACTACTGGCATGTGCGGCTCCGAAGGCCATCTGACCGGCGCACGCAGCGCTCACAGCACCCTCTGTTTCCAGTGTCTTCCTGGATACTGACAGTCTACCCGCTTTTGCCTCATTTGAATAGGTTATAAAGCCCTCAGAGAAAACATCTGAAGCCCCCGGCACATCGATCAGTCTGGCAGCAAGTAAACCGCCTGTACATGACTCGGCTGTAGAAATCGTCAAGTGATGAGCAGCCAGATAATGGATAATCTGTTCAGGCTTCATGTCAGATCCCGCCGTTCATCAGCAAGTCTTTGTTTTTCCACAGATAATCACACAGAGATACAACTGTCAATATCGTCGCCAGACAGATAAACACAATCTCCAGCACCTTGAAAACATGTATCTGATCGCCAAGATGAAGAATCAGTAACGCTGTCATCACCATCTGGGAAACTGTTTTAAACTTTCCCCAGTAACTTGCTGCAATTACAACCCCTTGTTCAGCCGCAATCAACCTGAAACCGCTGATAATAAACTCGCGGGCAATGATCACCAAAACCACAACTGTAGGGATCCTCTTCAGAGAAACAAAACAGATCAGTGCAGAACAAACCAGAAGCTTATCAGCAAGCGGATCCATAAACTTTCCGAAATTCGTGACCAGATTGTATTTCCGGGCAATCATCCCATCAAACATATCTGTCAGACTGGCACCGATAAATATAATAAAAGCTATAATGCTGCAGGCTCTGTTCTGAGCAAACGGTGCCAGCATAAACAGCACAAAGAACGGTACCAATAATACGCGCAGAATAGTCAGTTTATTAGGTAAGTTCATATTAAGCTTTTTCATGATTTATGACAACTCCTCTCCTGTCAGGTCATATCCAGAGGCACCTGTTATGACTGTGCGCACGATATCACCACTGTATAGTGTCCGCCTGCTGTTCACAAAAATCAACCCGTCTACCTGGGGTGCATCACGGTAAGTCCGTCCCGCATAAATACCCGGAGAATCGGCTAACGCTCCTTCTATGAGGACATCGAGCTGACTGCCCTGCAACTGCATGTTAGCCTGAAAAACAACCTCCTGCTGTGCTTCATAAAGCGCCTGCCTTCTGATTTCTTTTATTTCATTCCGGATCTGACTATCCATGCGTGAGGCCGGTGTGCCGTCTTCCTGAGAATAGCTGAAGATCCCCACTCTGTCATATTTCATTTCTCTGATAAATGAGCAGGCCGTCTGATGCTGCGCTTCAGTCTCTCCGGGAAAACCGGCTATAAGAGTTGTTCTGATAGCGATATCCGGCATAGCCTCTCTCAATCTGCGTGTGACATCGCGAATCTGGCTCTGAGTGGTCTTGCGTCCCATTCTCTTCAAAATCACGTCATCAGCATGTTGAATCGGCATATCTATATAATGACAAATCTTATGGTGAGAGGCCATGCACTGTATCAGATCATCAGTAATTTCTTCAGGATAGCAGTATAAAAGTCTGATCCATTCTATTCCGTCAATCATGCAAAGCTGTTCAAGCAGTTCTGGCAGCATCTTACGCCCATAGAGATCTGTTCCGTAAAGTGTGGTCTCCTGGGCTACAAGAATCAGTTCTCTGACTCCATCCTCGGCCATTTTCCGTGCCTCAGCAACCAATTCACTGATAGGAACACTTTTATAGGCGCCTCTGATGGAGGGAATCACACAGTATGTACAACATTTATCACAACCATCAGCTATTTTAAGATATCCATAATAGCCCGGCGTCAGAAGGGCGGCTGAAGAAACCGATTCATCATGCCGGCTGTCTTGATCGACGGCAAGACTGTCAATCATGTCACAGATGTTCTCAATAGAATGTGTGTCAATCAATGCATCTACTTCCGGCAGTTCCTGACTGATCTGATCTCTGTATCTCTCAGCCATGCAGCCTGCCATCACGATTGCTTTGAGAGATCCTGTTTCTTTTTCACGTGCCATCTCCAGGATCGTTTCAATACTCTCTTCTGTCGCAGATTGGATAAAACAGCAGGTATTGACAATTGCCACATCTGCCTTCTTGACATCATCCACAATATGATGGTGATGGGCAGAGAGCCGGTCTATCATCTTTTTTGAATCTACCAGGTTTTTATCACATCCCAGAGAAACGAAATACAGGTTCATTCGTCGCCTTTCACGATCTTCATCTTACCTTCTTCGATTTCTTCGACTGCCACTGACAATGGTTTGTCACCGTCATGATATTCAACTGCTGCAGGCTTTCCGTCGACAATCTCGCGGGCTCTTTTTGCTGTAGCCATGACAACAGCATAGCGGCTGTTAACAATCTGGCTGTCATCTGAAGAAGACTCCTTATTGATGATATCCATCAATTCTGAATATGAAGGATGCATCATGTTTACTCACCTCTTTCTTTATCTAACTGCGCACGCAGTTCACAAATTAATTCTTTACTTCTGACCGGTGTATTGTGAGCTGAGGAAATCAGCTCATGCAGCTTGCGCGTACCTGTGTCAGGATCAGACAAGACCAGAATAAAATCATACTGATCCATATAATTAATCTCATCACTGGCACGTGCAATACGTCCTTGAATCTGTTCTTCTGTTTCAGTTCCTCTCCCGCGCAGGCGTTTAACCAACTCTTCAATCGAAGGAGGTGTCACAAACACCAGAAGCGTCTCCGGATATTTCTGTTTAATCTGAAGAGCTCCCTGAACATCAATCTCAAGGATTACATCTTTTCCTGCTTCAATCTGTTCTCGGACAAACTGTTTAGGAGTTCCGTAATAATTGTCAAGATACTGAGCATGTTCGATCAACTCATCGTTTTTAATCATATCGACAAACTCTTCATGGCTCTTGTAGAAATAATGTACGCCGTCTTTTTCTCCTTCTCTGGGGGTGCGTGTCGTCGCCGAAATTGAAAGGGCATAGTTGTCATATTTTTTCAGCATATTTGCAACTACGGTTCCTTTTCCTGCCCCTGAGAATCCAGATATTACTGCTAATATTCCTGTTTGTTTTGTCATTGATGTGCTTTCTACCTTTCATATTTATTCATCGATACTACTCGATGTTTTGAATCTGTTCCCTGATTTTTTCAATGATTGTCTTCAGCGCAATAGCATGATCTGCCGTCAGCGTATCATTCGTCTTGGAAAGGATCGTATTTGATTCTCGATTCATCTCCTGTGCCAAAAAGTCAAGCTTCTTTCCGACTTCACCGGCTGCATCAAGAGTTTCTCTCATATGCTTGATGTGGCTTTCCAGCCTCACCAGCTCCTCGTCGGTACACAGTTTGTCAGCTGTCAGAATAATCTCAGCAGCTATACGACCTTCGTCTACAGTTCCTTCTTCGATCAACGTCCCCAGCTTACCGCGCAGTTTTTCCTCGTATTCTTTGATCACAACCGGATAACGATCCTTAATCTCAGCGACATGCAGGGACAATTCTTCAAGTTTGGCCAAAAGATCCTGCTTTAAAAATGCTCCTTCCTGGGCTCTTGCTTCGATAAAAGCTTCAAGCGCTTTCTTCAGAGCCTCTTCCACATAAGGCCAGTACTCTTCATAGTCAATCGGCGGCTCTTCTGTGGTCATGACGTACGGATAACGCGAAAGCTGGTAAGCATTGACCTGATCAGATAAATCATAAGTGGCCGCGATACGCCGTAAAGCTTCCAGATATTGCCCGGCAAGTTTCTCGTCATACCGAAGACTTCCTCCTGTGCTCTCTTCTGCCTGCCATGACACATAGACATCTACTTTACCGCGGCCGGCGTGCTGCTTGATTTCCCGCCTGATCGGATTTTCCAGACCAGCCAGTTGCCCGGGCATATGAACGCCGATGTCCAAATACCGGTGATTAACACTCTTAATATCAATCTGAAAATGACGGGATAATCCACTGGATTCACCGCGTCCGTAAGCTGTCATGCTATGCATTAGTGATACCTCATCTTATATCTTTTAAAACGGCAGTGCGCTGGATGGCAGCATCGTAAGAATCATTGCAACAAGGAGAAATGCAGCCAGAATACCGACAACAATCTGCCTGGTCTTTTTGTTCCTGAAAAAGTTCATGTACTCCTCCTGGTTACTTGACAACAAAGTTGACAATCTTGCCCGGAACATAGATTTCCTTGACAGGCTCTTTTTCGAGCTTCTTCCCAAGCAGTTCTTTTCCCTTTGACAGGATCGTATCCTTATCAGCGCTTGCCGCAATAGTCAGAACTCCTTTTGTCTTTCCATTGATCTGAAGCGGGATCTTAATCTCGTCTTCCTTCATAGCCTCTTCATTGTATGCAGGCCACTGATTCTCGAACACACTGGTATCATGACCCAGTTTTTCCCACATCTCCTCGGCAAGGTGCGGCGCGAACGGAGAAAGGAGGACAGACAGAACCTCGAGTGTTTCAATATCAACTCCTCCGCTTTTCTTTGCGATAGAAGCGAGCTGATTAGTGTATTCCATGAATCCTGAAATCACAGTATTTAAGCTGAAATCGTTCAGTCTGGACGTAATGGTATAAATCAGCTGATGACGTGCACGAATCATTTCCTGCGTTGCAATCACCGGCTCGCCGTCCGTACTGTCAAGAAGCAGATTCCAGACCTTTGTCAGAAAACGGCGCACACCGTCAATGCCTCGGTCATCCCACTCCGCGTCAAGCTGTGGCGGACCGACAAACAGCTCATACATACGCAGAGCATCACAGCCGTAATCCCTCACCAGTTCATCGGGAGAAATGACATTACCCTTTGACTTGCTCATCTTGACTCCGTTTTTACCCGTAATCATTCCCTGATTAAACAGCTTCTTAAACGGTTCCTCAAAATCAACAACACCGATATCATAAAGAAACTTTGTATAGAACCTGGAGTATAACAAGTGAAGCACAGCATGTTCCACACCTCCGATATACATGTCGACCGGCAGATATTTGGCAGCCGCTTCTTTTGAAATCAGTTCTTCTGTATTGTGATTATCCACATAGCGAAGGAAATACCAGGACGATCCGGCCCACTGCGGCATGGTGTTCGTCTCTCTCTTGGCAGGTGCCCCGCAGACAGGACATGTCGTATTCACCCACTCATCGATCGCAGCAAGAGGAGACTCACCGGTGCCTGTCGGTTCATATGATTCAACATCCGGCAGTTCAAGAGGAAGCTGATCTTCAGGTACCGGGACATTGCCGCAGTGCGGGCAATGGATAATCGGAATCGGCTCTCCCCAGTAACGCTGTCTCGAAAAGACCCAGTCACGCAGTTTAAAGTTAACCGTTGCCTTACCGATACCCATCTTTTCGATGATATGAGGAGCTTCTGTTTTAAGCGTTTCAGAGCGCATGCCATTCCATTCACCGGAGTTGACGACAACACCGTTCGCTGCAGTGTAAGCCTCCTTGAGTTCTTCAACGTGATCGGGATCCTCTGCGATAACCTGTACGATTGGCAAACCGAATTTTTTAGCAAAAGCGAAATCCCTTTCATCGTGTGCGGGAACACACATGATCGCGCCAGTACCATAATCCGCCAAAACATAATCAGACAGCCAGATCGGGATCTTTTCCTGATTCAGAGGATTGACAGCATAGGATCCTGTAAAGACACCTGTCTTTTCCTTATCCTGCATACGGTCGACATTAGATCGCATTGATGCTGCCAGAATATACTCATCGACCTCTGCTTTGTGCTCTGGTGTTGCCAGTGACGCTGATAACTCATGCTCGGGAGACAGAACCATAAAGGTTGCACCATACAGCGTGTCAGGTCTGGTTGTATAGACAGTGATTATCTCATCTCTTCCGTCAATCGGGAAATTCACCTCAGCACCATAGCTTTTTCCGATCCAGTCTGTCTGCATCTTGATGACCTTTTCCGGCCAGTCAAGAGTCTTGAGATCTTCCAGCAAACGATCGGCATAAGCCGTGATCTTTAACATCCACTGACGCAGATTCTTCTTTGTCACAGGCGTTCCGCACCGCTCGCACTTTCCATCAACAACCTCTTCGTTGGCCAGTCCTGTTTTGCATGAGGGACACCAGTTGATCGGAAATTCTTTCTCATAGGCGAGCCCCTTTTTGAACATCTGCACAAAGATCCACTGTGTCCATTTATAGAATCCGGGATCCGTTGTGTTGACTTCCATATCCCAGTCATAAATGGCAGCAATCTGCTTGATCTGTTTTTTAATGTTTTTGATGTTTTCTTCAGTCGAAACTGACGGGTGAATCCCCATCTTAATTGCATAGTTTTCAGCAGGAAGGCCGAAGGCATCCCATCCCATCGGATGGATGACATGATAGCCCTGCAGCAGCTTGTAGCGGCTCCAGACATCTGAAATGACATACCCCCGCCAATGACCGACATGCAGTCCGTTGCCGGAAGGATACGGGAACATGTCCAGACAATAGTATTTTTCCTTCTCATGTCCTTCCCTGTCCGTTTTGGGATTAATCGGGTTTAACTCCCATTTGTCGTGCCATTTCTTTTCAATCGCTGCATGGTTGTAAGATGCCATTTTAATAACTCCTTTGCAAAGCAAGTAGGAGGAGGCTCATATAGCCTCTTCCTACTCACGTCTAAATCAATACATTAGGCTGTTTTAATATCAATCAAGAACCTTGACCTTATCGTCTACAAATCCCTTCATATCTTTCGGATCTGCACTGAGACTGATGTAAAACTCGATACCACAGTTATCAGAAGCCCGTTTAAGTCTTTCGATGAATTCTCCGATTTCAGAAATATCAACTTTGATCAGCTGATAAATCCCATCGATAAACACTGCTTCGATATCCATGTCTGCGGCTGACATACCAAGAATAAACGCCACAAGCTCATCCTCATCCCTCACTGTAGGATAGTCATCCATGCAGACAACACGCAGGTCAAACGAAAAATCTTTTGTGTTGCGGTGATCTTTTTTAATGAAAACGACATTGCCGTTGTACATGCTGACTGCGCCGTTTGCGAGCTCTGTCATTTTCTGTGTCTTGCCGCTTCCCTGCGGTGCTGCTAATATGTTAACCATTTAAAATGCCTCCTTATGGTGTTTTATTTATTCTTCTTCCTGTCTGGCTTTGATCTCTGCCTCCTGAACATCAGCCGGAGCCTGCTCATAGCGAACAAATTCATATGAGTAATCTCCGCGGCCGCCTGTCATGGAGCGCAGTGTCGTACAATAGTCAAAGACTCCTGTCATCGGAAGATCTGCAATAACCTCCTGTTTGCCCCCGCCGATCGGGTTCATACCCAGCACGCGGCCACGTCTCTTGTTCAGATCGCCCATGACATCACCGGTATAGGAATCCGGAACAACGACTTTGATGTTAACGATTGGCTCAAGAAGAACCGGCTTAGCCTCCATCACTCCCTGCTTAAATGCCTGCATCGTCGCTGTCTTAAATGCCATTTCGGAAGAGTCGACAGGATGATATGATCCATCATAAAGTGTTGCCTTGATACCGACAACCGGATAGCCGGCAACAGGACCGGCCTGAACAGATTCATTCAAGCCCTTCTCAACAGCCGGGAAGTAGTTCTTCGGAACCGTTCCGCCTACGACACACTCTTCAAAGACATACGGTGTCTCAAGATCGCCGGACGGCTCGAAACGCATTTTAACATGGCCGTACTGACCGTGACCGCCGGTCTGTTTTTTGTATTTGGAATCGATATCTGAATTACCGAGAATCGTCTCACGGAAAGCAACTTTAGGCGTCTCCAGAGCAACCTCTGCCTTGTAACGTTCTTTGATCTTGCTGACTGTCACATCGATATGCTGATCATCAATACCGTAAATCAAAGACTGACTGTTTGCGGAGTCAACGACTGTCTTTAATGTCATATCTTCAGCCATCAGCTTGCCGAAAGCCTGGGATACCTTATCATCATCACCCTTTTTGACAACGACATAACGCTGATATGTATACGGCTTGGAGAACTCCGGCTTCGCATAGGAAATCGGCGTGGCCTTTGTCGAAAGGGTATCACCTGTCTTCGTGACATTCAGCTTGCCGGCAGCACCGATATCGCCAGCGTGAAGCTCTTCCACTTCCTCAGGCTTATTGCCTTTCATCACATAGATCTTGCCAGGTTTCTCCTCCGCGCCGGCTTCTGCATTATAAAGAACATCAGAACCCTTTATGACGCCGGACATCACCTTAAAGAAACTGTAACGGCCGATAAACGGGTCAACCATCGTCTTGAAAACGTATGCGCTCTTGGCGAGTGAGAAATCATAGTTGGCCTCAAATATCTCATTTGTGGTGCGGTTAATGCCGGCACATGTACAGTCAATAGGCGCCGGGAAATAACGGACGATATCAGACATCAGGCTCGTCACGTTAGCTCCGGTCAGAGATGATCCCATGCATACGGGAATAATATCTCCCTCTGCGACGCTGGTGCGCAGCGCAGCGCGAATCTCTTCGGCCGAGAATTCTTCTCCTTCAAAGTAGCGTTCCATCAGCTCCTCGCTTGTCTCAGCGACAGCCTCCAGCATCGTATCGCGGTAACCCTCAAGATACTCTTCTGCGTACTCTGGTATCGGACACTCTTCCCATTTGACATTATCTACAAACTTACGTCCTGCATTCAGAACGATGTTGACATATCCTGTCAGCCTGCCGTCTTCTCGCAGCGGCATATAGAGCGGAGCAACTTTCTTTCCGAACTTTTCAACAAGAGCATCAACGACATCCTGATAGCTGATATCATCAATATCCATGTCAGTCACAAAGAACATACGGGGAAGATCATATTTTTCACAAATATCCCATGCCTTCTCGGTACCCACTTCAATGCCGGATTTTCCAGAGACGACAATGACTGCTGCGTCAGCGGCACTCGCAGCTTCCTCTACCTCTCCGACAAAACCAAAAAAGCCCGGTGTATCCATGACATTGATCTTAGCCTTTTCCCATTCAACGGGATAAGTCGTCATGCTGATAGAAAAACCGCGCTTCTGCTCTTCTTTGTCAAAATCGCTGATCGTATTGTGATCTTCGGTTTTGCCCATTCGATTGATTGCCCCGGATGCGAAGGCCATCGCCTCAAGCAATGTGCTCTTACCGCATCCGCCATGTCCAAGTAAAACTACGTTACGAATCTCGTCACTTCTGTAAACTTTCATAACTCTAGGATTCCTCCTTCTTTCCAGTGCTGCGCGGATGAATCCGCGCAGCCTAATGATGTCTTAGAACTATTTTACAGGAATTGCCTTAAAAGTACAACCGATCACTGTCAAAATGATGGGTTTATTTCATTGCTGTTACTTCATCAAACAGATCCGTCAGTTCCTTCTCCGGTTTGGCTGTCAGGAGGCTGACAATCACGTTGACAACAAGTGCAATCACAAATGCAGGAAGGAGCTCATAAATATCCAGCAGACCGCCCATGGGACGTACAGCAAATTTCCATATAAAAATCATGATACCGCCGCACAGCATACCCGCCATAGCTCCATATCTGTTGGATCGTTTCCAGAACAAAGCCAGCAGAACAACCGGTCCGAACGAAGCGCCGAATCCAGCCCATGCGAAAGATACGATTCTGAAAACCGAAGAGTTTTGATTCCATGCTAAAAATACAGCGATGATGGCAATCAGAACTAAGGACAGACGGGATACGAGAAGCTGTCTGTTTTCTTTAATCCTGACACCGAAAAACTTTGTCAGGATATCATTCGATACCGATGATGATGCGGCAAGCAGCTGTGAGTCCGCTGTTGACATTGTGGCAGCCAGAATACCTGATAAGACGATACCGGCAAAAAGTGCAGCAAGAATCCCGTTTTGAGCAAGCAGATCAGAAATCTTGACGATGATTGTTTCTGATTCACTCCCTTCGAGCGTTGCCACCGCACCGATTTTGCTCATCTGCAGTCCTACAATACCAATCAACAGCGCAGCACACATGGAAATAACAACCCATACAGAAGCAACGCGTCTGGAAAGCTTCAGTTTATTGTCATCTTCAATGGCCATAAAGCGAAGAAGAATATGCGGCATGCCAAAATATCCAAGACCCCAGGCCAGGGTTGAAAAGATAGTCAGCACGGTATAGGGTGCGCTTCCCCCTGTTGCAGGATCATGATAGGCAGTCAGGGTCAGGTATCCGGGCAGTGCTTTTGCATTTTCCATCACTGCCCCCATCCCGCCGGCTTTGATTGTACCGAAGACGAGGATCAGCACCAGGGCAAAAGACATGACGATACTCTGTATAAAGTCAGTTGTCGACGCAGCCAAAAACCCGCCCATTGCTGTGTAAAACATGATGACGATAGCACTGATAATCATAGCAGCATGGTAATCAACACCGAACAGACTGTTGAACAGTTTCCCGCATGCGGCAAAACCGGATGCCGTATAAGGAACAAAGAAGACCACAATCCAGATTGCAGCAATCAATGTCAGGACGTTTCGCTTATCACCATAACGGTTAGAGAAAAACTCCGGAAGTGTGATCGAATTGCTCTTTTCCGTATACCGACGCAGTTTCTTAGCAACAATCAGCCAGTTGATATAGGTACCTACTCCTAAACCGATAATGGTCCAGCCTGCCTCAGCGCAGCCGGCAAGATAGGCCAGCCCGGGAATACCCATCAGAAGCCAGCTGCTCATATCAGAGGCCTCAGCACTCATCGCAGTGACAAACGGTCCAAGTTTCCTGCCTGCCAGATAGAAATCACCGACTGATGATGTCTTTTCGGAAAGCTTGATGCCGATCCCCATCATTCCAAACAGATACAGGACCATAGCAACCAGCATTGTAATTTGTGTCCCACTCATAGTTCATCTACCTCCACTTTCTTGTTCGTCAACGAATCCGGTCCGGAAATCCGATCTTATGCTGTACTTTGCGCAAAGTCTTAAGAGAATAGTATGTCGCTTTCTCGGCGTTTTCTTTGATCATTTGATCAATATAATCTTTCTCTTTAGTCAGGCGTGCCATCTCGCTTTGAAGCGGTAAAAGAACAGCGTTAACCGCTTCTCCTACAGCCATCTTCAGCTGCCCATAGCCCTGCCCGTCAAACTCTTTAACCGCCTCCTGCGGTGTTTTGCCCGTGCAGGCAGAGTAAATATCCAGCAGATTACGGACTCCCGGCTGATCTTCGCTGTATGCAATCTGACCGAGAGAATCAGTCACCGCTTTCTTGCACTTGCGCATCACATCATCGGGCGAGTCAGTCAGATAAATACTGGCATTCGGATTCTCGTCTGATTTAGACATCTTATGCAGCGGATCCTGAAGACTCATGATCTTAGCCCCGACCTGACCATAATAAGCATCAGGAATTGTAAAGACATCGCCGTAAATATTGTTAAACCTTTCCGCTATATCGCGTGTAATCTCCAGATGCTGTTTCTGATCCACACCTACAGGTACGACGTCAGTCTGGTATAGTAAAATATCAGCAGCCATCAGCACAGGATACGCAAACAGGCCTACATTGATATTGTCCGCATGCTTGGCAGACTTGTCCTTAAACTGTGTCATACGGTTCATCTCTCCCATATATGTAAAACAGTTTAAGATCCATGCCAGTTCTGCGTGGCCGGAGACATGAGACTGATAGTAAATACAGTTTTTCTCAGGATTCAGACCGGCTGCCACATAGAGCGTATACAATGCTCTGGCTCTTTTCCTGAGTGTCGCAGGATCCTGACGCACCGTGATAGAATGCTCGTCGACGACGCAGTAAAAACACATGTATTCATCTGAGAGTTCTACCCAGTTCTTCAGTGCTCCAAGATAATTCCCGAGTGTCAGGTTGCCTGTTGCCTGCATCCCGCTGAACAACACCTTTTTCCCATCAATCATAGTTGCTCCCTCTTTCTCTCTTTTGTTTTTAATATGGATAATTCTTCTTCAATACTTCAGATTTGACAAACCGGATCATTTCCACTTCCCCGTGTTCAGCCAATGTGGTCAGAATCTTCTCAAGAAGGGCTGAAGTTTCAGGCGCCATCAAGTGAAAACTGATCCCTTTTCGATAGTATTCAAGAGGCGCTGTCTGATGATATTCGGCTCCCTGATAAACCCGGCAGGCCGCAATCCTGTCCATCGCCATCTCCACGACATACCGCTTGGGCATTTTCATTCCGCAAAGAGGCGGATCCGATTGTCTTTTTATATCATAATCAATCCAGTATTCATAATGGTGTTTATTACGGCCTTTATGGTGCAGCCATGCCTTTGTGACGCCTGTCATCTCCCGCTCTGCATTATTCGGGCTGCGTGTACCCTGATAAAAACGTGCACCGGTAGAAAGCTCCGTCAGACTGTATTTGCTTAAGTCATGAACGAGCCCCTGCCAGTACAGTCCGACTGCAAAACAATACTTTCTGACCAGGTGTCTGTGGTGTCTGACAGTTCTTAAATGCGCTGTCAGACGAGCCCAGCTCCATGTACCCAGTTTTTCATCATCTGTTACTGCCATCCATCTATCCCGTAAAGCTTAATATTATACCGATTAATCAGGTATGGTTTTTCAAGAATTTCTTCTTCCTTCTTATTCTCTTCAATACTGTTAAAAGCTGCAACTGCAGCATCCTGGCCTACCTGCAGGGGGCTGGTCGCCACAGTGGCTGTGAGTGCAGGGTCATCAGCTGCGAGTTTTTCTTTCAGCTCAGGATATCCGCCGACACTGTATATAAGCGGATGAACTGTATTTTCCGGATGCTCTGTATTATACTGCTCCAATGCTTCCAGAACCCCTAATGCCATGTTATCACTTCCGCACATGATCGCAGCTATTTCTTCCTGTTTTGCAATCCTGTCGATCATATACTGCTTTGCATTTTCACGTGATCCGGCGCAATCAGAACGGTCAGCCACAACGAAACCGTCACCGGCTATCTCATGCTCAAATCCGCTGATGCAGTCGGAAATAGAACCAATCGAAGCAGCTTCCAGAATAAGAATATTACCGCCTTCTGGAGCTCTTTTGACAAGGTCTTTACCGCATAATTTTCCCGCTGTGTTCTGGTCGGAACCGACAAAACAGGATAACAGATCAGGATCACCATTTCTGGAATCAAGTCCGATTACGGGTATCTTCATATCTGTCAGTTTTTTGATCGCATCATCTGCACCGTCTGTTGTCACAGGGATCAACAGGACAGCATCCGCACCGCTTGAAGCAAACTCTTCAAGCTGAGTGTTTTGTAAGTCCTGATCACGGCACGCATCTCTTGTCTCTAAAACTGCGTCGTTTTCATTCACTTCGTATCGAAGCGAGGCCTCAAGTGCAGCATAATATGGATTACTCATATCAGCACAGGAAAAACACAGCCTCAGTCTGGTATCTTCTTCCTCCTGCAGCTCATTTGTCTGGCTTTCTGTCACTTTTCCGGTAGTTGCCGGTTCTTTTACTGTCGTATCTTTTGAGATGATACGCTGCACAATAAGAAGTGCTCCGATCAGTAAGGTCAGCAGGCAGACTCCGATGATCATTTTCTTTTTCATATCGACACCTGGTTTAAAACGTGATAACTATATAAATATAGCATAATGTCAGGTCTCTTAGCAATAAGCTGCCGTTAATCCGGCTTCACTGATGAATCTGGACCCGGAAACCTTTCTTCCGTTGATCTCCTCCGGAACAGTCATGATTAGCCGTTCCCTGGCCCTCGTCATCGCCACATACATCAGGCGCCGCTCCTCCTGCATGTCTCCTGCTTTGTTGTTTGGCGTTATTCCCTCAACCAGATCAGGAAGGATTACAATGTCGAATTCCAGCCCCTTGGCTGCGTGCATGGTCATCAGATGTATATTGGCAGCGGCACATAAACATTCAGTAGAAAATGTTTGATTAATATCATCCAGACGTTTCTCCACTTCGATCCATGAACTGAACCCTTTTAGTTGTGCAATCATGGTGTCCAGCATACAATCACATTTTTCACTGCTTATACCCTGCCATCTTTTTTCATGGAGATGCTTTCTGTATTGTCTTTTTTTAACGATAAACATCATGCCTGCATATGGAGGCATCCGTGATGCGTTCTGAAGATCATTAACAAGCAATGACAATTCTTTATGCATCCATGGCACCTGCTTGTAAGTGTCAATGAGCCGGTAAAAAGAAATGATCTGAAGTCCCAGAACCGATCTGCTTACAGAAATACCGCATAATTTCAGCAAATGTATCAGGTCCTTTCTTTCGCATGACTGTAATCCGCTTGTCATGATTCTAACCAATGCAGAAGCATCTTCGATCATTTTCCTTTTGCACATATTCAAATCACCCATCTGCCCGGGCTTTTTCCCCAGCAGTTTCGAAGCAGCATGAAGCAACCGCTCAAGCTGTCTGTGGGTTCTGACCAATACCGCAGCCTGCTTTGAAGACTCAATCTGAATCAGCGTATCTGCAATCCAGTTATCCTGTTCTCTCTGCGACTTAAAGCACAAAATCTGAGGCGCATCTCCTCGATCCAGGCCGGAACATATTTTTTTATCCAGGCGGCTGTTATGGCGGATCAGATGGGTACAGCTCTCATAGATCAAGGCATGAGATCTGAAATTGACATCCAGAAGGATCACCCTGCTCAACGGATAATAACGGCGGAACCCCATCATGATTTCAGGACTTGACCCACGGAATCCGTATATGGACTGGTCATCATCACCTACGGCAAAAAGGTTGTTTTCAGGTTGTGCTAAGAGATTCAGAATCTCAAATTGAAGGGGATTAATGTCCTG
This sequence comes from uncultured Lachnospiraceae bacterium, assembly GCA_902796355.1. Classification (GTDB taxonomy): domain Bacteria; phylum Bacillota; class Clostridia; order Lachnospirales; family Lachnospiraceae; genus RUG842. Next base: position 3,028 of record CADBOU010000182.1, on the reverse strand, counting down.
GAATTCGTCGACCAGAATAAACCGGAACTGCTTTTGCCAGCGCTCAAGAATACGTCTTTCTCTTTTGAGTAATTCCAGGCAGAGCAGCTGCATGTCTGAAAAATCTATCTTCCCTTTTTTGTTCTTCAGAATTTCATAACTGTTACAGACAAAATGGTACTCTTTTGGCTCTATAGAAGTTTTAAATCCGGACCGTCTGGTCTCCTGAAAGATTTTTCCCCTTTCAATCTCACTGACCAATAATGATATGTATTCGTCAAATTCGTTTTTAGAATCGATATGTGCTGTCATTTCCGGTGTGACCAGGGATGAGATCATCTCTCTTTTTTCTTCCTGTGATAATACGGAACAGTTTTTGAACGCACTGTGTCCCCTGATCAATCTGTAGAAAATGCTGTGAAAGGTGCCGAAAGTGACCTTCCCTGCTTCGGCTGAAAGCGCCTGATCTTCTCTAGCGGCTTCAAAAAGAAATCTCTGACGCATCTGATCAGCTGCATCCCGCGCAAAAGTGACCACTAATATATGCTCTGCAGCTGCTGTACCCGTTTTCAGCAAGTATATAATTCTATGTATGATAGTATAAGTCTTTCCTGAACCGGGACCGGCCAGGACCATACATGGCCCCAGCCGGTGTGTTATCGCTTTGATTTGATTGTCGGTTGCGTTCATACTGATTGATCTTACGCCATGATCAAGATTGAGCAGCCTCCAGAAGTCTGATGCCGTCGGCCAGGCGCCGAAGCGACTCTTCTTTGCCAAAAAGCTCAAGAAGCTGTGTCGCTCCTCCCGGTGTGCTTGCTTTTCCTGAAAGAGCTACCCTGACAGGCCACATCACTGTTCCGTTTTTGTATTCATGATCAACAGCATAGTTTTTTAAACATTCAAACAGTGCATCATTGGAAAAATCAACCTGTTCCTGAATAAGCGGCACTACCTCTTTTAGTATTGTGAGCGCTTTTTCAGGATCTGACTTCATTTTTTTATGACGGTACAACTCTACGTCATACGCCGGGATACTGTCTATAAAGTCAAGCTGCTCAGCTATATCAGGAAATACAAGTATTCTCGTCTTCACCATGTCTGCCAGCACATGCATATCATAGGGGCCTGTAACTGCCTCTTTCAGATAAGGCAGTGCCTTTTGATAGAATGTTTCATCGTCCATCTTCTTAAAGTATTCTCCGTTAAGCCATTTGAGCTTCTCGATATCAAATACGGCAGGAGACTTGTTAATATGTCTGTAGTCAAAAGCCTCCACGAGTTCTTCAAGCGTAAAAATCTCCCGGTTATCGGTCGGACTCCAGCCAAGCAGAGCAACATAGTTGACAACCGCTTCAGGAAGGAATCCCTGCGCCAGAAGATCTTCATATGACGCATGGCCGGAGCGCTTTGACAATTTCTGATGATCCTCATTAGTAATCAACGGACAGTGAACATACACCGGCACATCCCATCCAAAAGCGCTGTAAAGACGGTTGTACTTAGGCGAGGACGAAAGATACTCATTCCCCCTCACGACATGAGTGATCCCCATCAGATGATCATCAATGACATTGGCAAAATTATATGTCGGATAGCCGTCTGATTTAATCAGAATCATATCGTCAAGCTCTTCATTCGGCACGGAAATGTCTCCATATATCTCATCATGAAAAGCTGTCTCTCCTTCGTTAGGGATATTAAGCCGTATCACATAAGGCTTTCCTGCTTTCAGGTTTTCTTCTATTTCTTCCCTGCTCAGAGAAAGACAGTGTTTGTCATATGCAGCAAATTCACCGCCCTCAGAATCTGTGCGGCTTTTCAGTGAAGCCAGCCGTTCAGGAGTGCAAAAGCAATAATATGCCTCGCCCAAATCAACCAGCTTTTTTGCATAATCCATGTAGAGCCCGCTGCTCATGCGCTCGCTCTGAACATACGGTCCGAAACCGCCGTCTTTGTCCGGCCCTTCATCGTAAGTCAGTCCGGTTTCCTGAAGAGCGCGGTAAATTAAATCAATCGCGCCCTCAACATAGCGTTCCTGATCTGTATCTTCGATACGAAGAACAAACTGGCCGCCTTCATGCTTGGTGAGCAAATAGGCATATAATGCAGTTCGCAGATTTCCGACATGCATCCTTCCTGTTGGACTGGGTGCAAAACGTGTTCTGGTTTTTGACATGTCATTGTCCTTTCATTACATAATCTGATTACGAACAAAAAGGTGACGGTCTATCATCAGATCGTCACCTTAAAAGTCTTAACGATATTTGCGTTTTCTGGCAGCTTCGGATTTCTTCTTGCGGCGAACGCTCGGTTTCTCGTAGTGTTCACGCTTGCGAATCTCCTGCTGGATACCAGCTTTAGCGCAGCTCCGCTTAAAACGGCGCAGTGCGCTGTCTAACGATTCATTCTCTTTTACGATGACATTCGACATACTTCTTTAATCCCTCCCCTCAAGCCAAAACTTTGTGCAAATGGCTATATGGGTAAAAACTGCACTCATTTATTATATCACTTTTTGTGAGGGCGTCAACAATAAATTTTTGATAATTTACGGAGCTTCCATTTTCTACAGCAAATTGTTGTATAGTGAATTCAGTTGCCAACTGAAAACAGCAAATGCTATAATACCGTGAGTAGTAAGCAGATATAACAGGAGGTTTGACAATGAGACTGCAAGTATATTTGGGATCACAGGATGAATATGATGCCGCTGTCGACTTATATCAGGAAGAGTCTTCTCTTCGTGAGTACTACACACGTATTCTTTCAGAGGCACGTGATTCAGACTCTATCGACCTCAAGTCGATTCCCCTGCAGAGAAAACCATCTGAAGCATTCCGTCTTATGGGACTAATCGAGGATGCCATCGTCGCTTATCTTCGGGATCATAACAGACCGCAAACTGTACGGATTGTCTGCACAGACGAAGATATCGCCCGCATGTACAAGGTTGTCTATAATTTCCGCTATGCCGACAGCAAAGCGAACCGGATGGACGATGATCACTGGGACTGATTATTTTTAATCGATTAAAAAACCGGCAGGC
>CADBOU010000181.1 GCA_902796355.1 uncultured Lachnospiraceae bacterium | reverse complement strand
GATAATCGAGGCACTCATCCAGAAGATCGGTTTGAACAGGGTCAGCTTGTTGCCGAGAACCACAAAAATACCAATCACGACCAGATACCCTGCCAGCGTCCCGATCTGATAGACAGCGTTCTGGCGGCCTAGTGCCACACCGCTCTTGCCCTCTCTGGCATACTCGAGCGTCAGCGTGTTGCGCATGCCGAGCTGCATGTGCTCGCCGAGAGAATAGATAAAGATCGCCATGATGACAAGCACCTTTGTCGAGGGGATGACAGCCTGCATCACCATCCCGGCCAGCATGATGACGGCACCCGCCTGATAGAGGCTGGCCGCAGAGGCTGTGTAAAAGACGGCCAGCACCAGAATGATCCCCAGCCCGGGGAGCTCGCGGAAAAACTCCGACACCCCTTTGTCAAACTCAGACATCCCGGCAACCTGCGCCAGATAATTGTCGATAATCCCTTTGTACAGGCCGAAAGACAGGGCAAAGATTAATATCGATGCAAAAAATGACCTGTAACTTGAATCCGGTTTGAAAGTTGCTCTTAACTTATGACCCATTTTTGTCTGTATCCTGCCATCAGTCGATGACAACTGGCTTCCAATCCATTTTATACTTATCTGTTCCGTGCATGATCAGCGTCACGGCATCACGGGCGATCATGAGCTCCTCATTTGTCGGCACGTACAGCACCTTCACGCGGGAATCCTCGTCCGAGATAATCGCCGCGCTTCTGCGGACCGCGTTCTTCTCCTCATCGAGCATGATGCCCAGATTGTATAAGTTTTTACAGATGCGCGAGCGCATGCTGATGTCATTTTCGCCGACTCCGGCGGTGAAAACGATCGCATCAACCCCATTCATCAGGGCGATATAGCCGCCGACATATGCCTTCACCCGATGCACATACACCTGCAGTGCGAGTTTCGCACGCTCATCTCCCTCTGCAGCCGCTTTCTCCACATCGCGAAAATCGGGCGATATCCCGGAGATCCCCAGAATTCCGGACTGTGTGTTCATGATCTTATCAACCTCATCAATCGAGAGGCCTTCTTTCTCCGCGATATACAGGATGATCGACGGATCGATATTGCCGCAGCGCGTCCCCATTGCCAGGCCGGCCAGCGGGGTAAATCCCATGGATGTATCAAAGACCTTGCCGTTTCTGATGGCCGTGATTGAAGCGCCGTTGCCCAGATGGCAGGTGAGAAGCTTCAGGTCTGAGATGTCACGCTTGAGCATCGCCGCCGCTCTCTTGGCGATATATTTATGGCTGGTGCCGTGGAAGCCATACCGGCGGATACGGTATTTCTCATAATACTCATACGGAATCGGATAGATATAAGACTCTGCCGGCATCGTCTGGTGAAAGGCCGTATCAAAGACTGCCACCATCGGCACATCCGGCATCATCTCCATGCATGCCCGGATCCCGCTGATGGAAGCCGGGTTATGGAGCGGTGCAAAATCAGTCAGTGTCTCCAGCGTCTTCAGGACTTCATTGTTGACAATAACACTGCTCGAAAAATGCTCTCCGGCATTGACAAACCGGTGACCGACGGCATCAATCTCCGTCAGATCTGACAGAACACCGTAAGCCGGTGAGGTAAGGATATGGAGTACCTCTTTGATCGATTCACTGTGATTATTGGCCGGAATCTCATCGACATATGTCTGATTATCTGCCATGCGGCGGTGTTTAAGAAGGGTGCCTTCGATTCCGATTCTCTCGACCAGACCTCTGGCCATCACGCTTTCATCAGACATGTCGAGCATCTGATATTTAAGCGATGAGCTGCCGCAGTTGAGTACAAGTACTTTCATAATGATGTTTCTCTTCTTTCTTTTACGTTCATTGCCATCTGTTTAAATATATAGTTGGATTCTACCAACCGAAGGGCTCTGCGTCAACAAGAGCCTCCCCGCAGGGAGGCTCTTGACCAGTTCTTTCTGACTGTCTCTGTCAGAATCCGGCAAACAGCTTGATCGCATATTTAAGCAAGATGCCGGATACCATTCCAATGAAGGGATCAGAGAAGCTTGTCACGACAATGACCACGGCACCGACAACCGGATCCTCAGCAAGCGCTGCAGGAGCATCCTGTGCAAACACAGCAAACACACCGAGCGTGAACAGGAAACCGGAAATCGTCTCTGCCGGTACATACTTGGCCAGCTTGGAGATCGTTCTTGTCAGGAAAATCGCCGCGATAAGAACAGCGAGGATAACGCCTGCCAGAAGCGGATGCGGCGCTGCCGCTGTACCGCTGATGATGGCCTCGACAGGACCGCCGCCGAAGAAGGAGCTGGCCGAGTCTGCCAGACCTGAGTAGACGGTGATCGCATCGACGTTTGCCTTGCCGCCGGCCAGTCCTGCAGTGATCGTCGCATAGGCAATATTACCGCCGATCTGCAGGGTGCAGACCGCAAGAACGCTGCGGATGATGTGCGGGTTAATGGTCAGCTTCAGCGGAATAAACTTCTCTTTGCTCTGATCGATCTGCAAGGTATCTTCAAAGCCTGTCTTCTTGGACTTGATCAGATGCACAACCGTACTTAAAAGGACGGAGATCACGATGGTCCAGATCAGATCATTGGTCGCAAAATACGTGATCAGCGCTGCCGCCATGGAGACGCCGGCGATCAATCTGTTTTTCTTGATCATGTCAAATCCGGCCTTTGCCAGCATCAGTCCGACACCGGCGAGCATGGCGCTTAAGATCGTTGTCCCGATAAACTTCATGGTCGCGTTCAGGACGCCAAGCAGTCCCAAAACAGCCATCAGAATACCACTGTAGAAGATGATATTCAACCTCTCGTTACGGTCTTTGCTGATGGTACCGGCAAGCACGATACTCTCGGCCTGCAGCGATATCGGCGCGATCTGGCGCGTCAGGATCATACCGGCCCCGCCGACGAGAAAGCCGAGCGCAGTCGGAAACGCGGCAAACCCGTAGGACAGTGACAGCATGGCCATCGGAATCGCATTAAAGACGACCGCGATCGCAGCAAAGATGTCTTTTAAGTATAAGCCCATGTACCTCCCTCCTTTCAGCAACGCATATGCGCATACAGTATTCTTTTATAAAAAAAGAATAGCACACTCTTGGCTGAAAACCAACGGTGCTATTCAAATTTTTTTAAGATTTTTTAATATTTTTTTACACTCTTTTTTCGCCGATTACACATACGACGCAGCGGCCAACGCGATTTCAATCATTTCGGTAAATCCGGTCTCTCTCTCCTGTGCGCTCAGCTCGACATGGCTGTAAATATGATCAGACACCGTCAAAATGGCAAGCGCTTTTTTCTTAGCATACGCTGCGTTCATATAAAGTGCTGCTGCCTCCATCTCGACCGCCATCACGCCCATATTTTTCCATCTGTCATTGACGGTCGTATCTGCATTATAGAACTTGTCTGCCGAGACGACATTGCCGACGTGGACAGGAATCTTTTTGGCCCGTGCTGCCGCAACCGCCTTCTCAACAAGGCCGAAATCGGCTGTGGGTGCAAATGTCCCGGGAAGATTGTACTGACTGGCATAGTTCGAGTCCGTGCAAGCACCGATTCCGATGATGATATCCCTGACATGAATGTCATCCTGCAGCGCTCCCGCAGAACCGACACGGATGATCTGATCGACATCAAACACATTGTACAGCTCATAGCTGTAGATGCCGATCGACGGCATCCCCATGCCCGATCCCATCACGGACAGTTCTTTTCCCTGACAGGTTCCTGTATATCCGAACATATTGCGCACCTGATTAAAACATGTGACATTATCCAGATACTGCTCAGCGATAAACTTCGCGCGCAGCGGATCGCCGGGCATGAGCACGGTTTTTGCGATCTGTCCTTTTTCAGCGTTGATATGCGGTGT
>CADBOU010000180.1 GCA_902796355.1 uncultured Lachnospiraceae bacterium | reverse complement strand
GGACTGGGCATGCCGATTACAAAGAGTATTGTCGAACTGATGAACGGCCAGATCGAGGTGGAGAGCGAAAAAGATCAGGGAACGACCTTTACGGTTACGATCACCCTGGGTCAGTCAGATCGCATGGATGCCGGGGCTGTCCGAAGCGGAGATATCCATCCGCATGAAATGAGCGTGCTCGTGATCGATGATGATCCGATTGCCTGCGAACACGCTCAGGTCGTGCTCGGACAGGTCGGCATCAAGTGTGAGATTGCCGAGTCAGGTGAGAAAGGCCTCGAAATGGTTAAAGTGCGTCATGCGCGCAGAGATCTTTACGATCTGATTCTGATCGACTGGAAGATGCCGCAGATGGACGGTCTGGAGACAACGCGCCGCATCCGCGAAATCGTGGGACACGACAGTGCGATTATCATTCTCACATCCTACAACTGGGATGACATCGTGGATGAGGCCAGAGCCGCGGGAGTTGACAGTTTTGCTCCCAAACCGCTTTTTGCGGCGACCGTGATTGATCAGTTCCGTGAAGCCTTCCGCCGGAAAAATGAAGTGCTGATGAAAAAGACTGCAGACTTAAGAGGATGCAGAGTGCTGTTGGCCGAAGATATCGTCGTCAACGCCGAAATCATGATGATGGTGATGAGCATGCGTGAGATGGAAGTCGATCTGGCAGAAAACGGCCGGCTGGCGGTTGATTTATTTGCCAGCCGCGATCCGTGGTACTATGATGCCATTCTGATGGATATGCGTATGCCGGAGATGGATGGTCTTGAGGCGACACGCATCATCCGCGCCATGGATCGGCCTGATGCCAAGGTGATTCCGATCATTGCCCTGACTGCCAACGCATTTGACGAGGATGTTCAGCGCAGTATGCAGGCCGGACTGAATGCACACCTTTCCAAGCCGGTTGAGCCGGAGGTTTTATTTGAGACACTCGAGGGGCTGATTCAGGAATAGAAGGATACAAGCTGTTACTTTGTCGCCGGCGCTTTGCAAGTGCTTCGAGATATATAATAGATCCCGTAACTAAGTGCAATGCCGGCGATAACAAGCAGCGCATATCCGACATAGTAGCCGGTCCCGAAGCCAAATACCTGCGCGAGAGGGACCAGGACAGAGCCGGGTGAAGGTTTGTTTAAAAATCCGTAATTCATATGAAAGTACCTGTCAAAAGGAACCATCACAGCAGCGTATGCTGCAAGAAACAGTACCGGAATCCAACACCGGCGAACTGACGGTGTGATAACGCCTGCACGGATGGCATATAGGACATAGGCGATGATGGCGATATGCGACAAGAACCCTGTAAAACTCATCACGGAAAACGGCGCATATCCTGTCCAGTCAGGAAACAGCAAGGCGCACAGAGCGCCGGCAATGCCCGGACAAAAAAGGATTTCACCCAGAATCCGCCCAGGCCGCAGACAGTGCGCGAAGACCAGATAAGAAGTGATCGCACAGATGTGCAGAGGCAGTGTATCCGGACCGTAAGACCCCTCAAAAATTCTGAAGGCGCTCTCGAAAAGATGCAGCAGCAGGGTGCATATACCAAGAACTCTGCCTGCTGTAAGGGGGCTTGCATTTCTGTCTTTGCCTGGCTGTGAGAATCTGCCGGCTATCAAGGCAGCGGCGATGGATGCGGCTGCTATTCCAAGCCAGATCATATGCTCTTTTCCAAACAGTTCAAATCCGTTCATAGCATCAGTTTATTCCGATCAATCGTAAAATACAATCCACCGTGTTTATGATATAATAAAACAGCATGTGAAGTCTGCTGAAAAAGGAAGGGGATTCAATATGGTTCATCCGTATGATGTACTGGTTATCGGCGGCGGTCTGGCAGGCATGGCTGCAGCTGTTTCAGCCGCGGAAGCGGGAGCTGATGTCGTTTTGCTGGAAGGATCAGACCACATCGGCGGAAAAGTGCTGGCGGCCGGGGAGAGGGAGTTCATCTTGACCAATGAAAAAGCCGAGGCGGGCAGTTACTATGATGCCGATCCGGCATTTGTCACACCGGTTCTTCAGTCGTTTTCCAATCAGGATGTACAGCAATGGTTCACCAGAGCCGGATTGGATTTAAGAAGTAAAGAAGGGCGTATCAGCCCGGTCAGCGGGGAGGCCGTTGATATTCTTGATGCGCTGCGGCTGCAGATGAACCGGTTTTTTGTCAGAGTGGAACATTACCAGAAGGTCGTTGAGATTCATCAGATGGAAGACGGCCTGTTTGAGGTTGTCACTGTCAAATCAGAGTTTTACGGCAAGAAGATCATCCTGGCAGCAGGATCCAAGGCACTGGCGCAAACCGACTCCGGTGATCTGGGATATCTGCTGGCGCAGAAGATGGGGATGAAAGTGAAAAAGGCTCTGCCGGCGCTGACGCATCTGCGTTTAAACGTGCCCTGCACCAGCGACTGGGACGGGCTCTGTGCAGACGGTTCGATCACATTGTTTGTTGACGGACAGCAGACGGCCTGTGCGGCGGGGCGCCTTGAACTGACCGGCTACGGAATCTGCGGTGTACCTGCCTTTCAGGTAAGCCGCTATGCGGCGCGGGCGCTCGATGAGGGAAAAGAGGTGACGGCAGAAATCTCATTTCTTCCGGGCATGACAGCAGAGGAGGCGTACGCATTTCTTCAGAACCGGATCGGGCGTGTGGGAGAGTATCTGGCGCGTGATTTTCTGATCGGCGTCATGCCGAAAAAACTGGCGCGCATTCTGATCAGAGAGGCGGGGATCCGCCACAGCCGGCCGATCTCTTATCTCAAAGAGCGGGAAATCAAAAGGCTGGCCGAAGTGCTGACCGCATTGCCGGCGGAAGTGAGCGGCCACGGCAATTTCAGGCAGTCGCTGACCTGTACCGGCGGTGTGCTGACATCTGAAGCGGATCCGGCAACGCTGGAGAGCCGCGCCGTAAAAGGTGTCTATCTGGCCGGAGAGATACTGGATGTGGACGGCATGTATGAGGGATTTAACCAGCAGTGGGCATTTTCCAGCGGATTTACGGCAGGAAAGGCGGCAGCAGGTAAAGCAAAGGAAAAATCAGCGTGAGTTTGTATGCCATCGGAGATCTGCATCTCCATTTTCAATCAGAGCTGAAAGCCGAGCATCAGATTCACGGCAAGGTCTGGCAGAATCATGAAAAACGATTCAAGAGGAACTGTGAGAAAGTGATGACTGACGACGATACGCTTGTTCTGATCGGTGATCACAGCTGGGGACGGACCTTAAGCGAGTGCGAGGAAGATCTGGAATACATCTGCAATCTGCCCGGCAGAAAGATCTTAATCCGCGGCAATCACGACATGTTCTGGGATGCAAAAAAGACAAGAGCACTCAATGATCTGTACACCGGGAGACTGTCCTTCCTGCAGGACAACTACTACCCTTATGAAGATTATGCGCTGGTCGGAACAAAGGGATTTACTTTTGAAGGACCTTTCTATCTGAATATGCAGGGGAAGGTCATCGGCTGGAGCGAGGATGCGTATGATCACGCAGAAAAGATCATAGCGCGCGAGCAGAAGCGCCTCCGGAATTCATTTGAGGCGGCCAGAGCGGACGGCTTTACCAAATATATCATGTTCCTCCACTATCCTCCTACGAGCATCCTGGAGAGAGCCAGTGTGTTTACCGAGATGGCGCAGGAATACGGAGCCGAGAAGGTTATCTATGCGCACAGCCACGGCAAGGCGCGCTTTCACGACAGCATCCATGGTAAATATCACAAAGTGGAATACAGGCTTGCCTCAGGAGATTTCCTGAAGTGGGTTCCGCTCAAAGTTCTGTAGGAAAAACAGAGGGCGTCCAGTACACCTTTTGGGGCGATCAGCTTTACAACAAAGTAACAGATAAGAGCAGGACGATCATCAATCTGGCTTCAAAAGAGTACTCTAAATGTATTGAAAAGTATCTTAAACCGGCAGCGGATATCGGTACCACAGTGAGTTGTCGACACCAGAAGAGCATGTCTTTTGAGAACACAACTTGAGCTGCCACAGATGAGTATTCCGATACCAGCAAATGGAGGGGCTTTAAAAAAGCAAAGAGTATCACTCCACTTTTTCATGCTGGAGAGCATGCACCCATGGAGTGCATCCTGATTAAAAAGACTATCCCCTCCAT
>CADBOU010000179.1 GCA_902796355.1 uncultured Lachnospiraceae bacterium | reverse complement strand
CGGAGAACAGATCATTCAGTAAACGTAAGGGGTGCATTGACGAGGTATGAAGATGATGTTCAAAAAAATCAGCTTAAGCTTTATGGCGGCATTGGTATTGTCTGTTTTGATCGGGGCGCAGGCATTTGCTGCGAACGGAGAGGTTCAGTTTTCTGATCCGCAGACGAGCACCGGCGAAGAATTTGAGATTACGGCCAAGATGACCTGCGGCGGTGTGCTCATCGGGGACGGCGAGCTGACGTTGAGTTATGATCCCGAGTATCTTGAGTTTGTCGAGGGGACCGGCTCCAAAGATCAGAGTGACGGATCGGTGACTATTTTCAATGCCGGCACAGGAAGTGAGACAGAACTGAATTACACCATCACGTTCAAAGCTCTCAAAGAGGGTGAGACGGTGATTGAAGTGACAGACAGCGAAGCCTATCTGTGGAACAATGCAACGCTTCATCTCACAACCGGCACATCGACGGTTACGATTGCCGAGGGCGACGGCACATCCGGCGGCTCAGTCAAAGGCGATGGCCCGGAGGTGACGATCGACGGCACCAAGTACAATATTGTCAACGATATTCCGCCGGCTGTTGTTCCGGCAGGCTTTTCGCAGGCTGAGTCATCCTTTAACGGCGAGACGATCAATGTCCTGCAGCAGGATGCAAGCGGTCAGCAGGCTGTTTATCTGACAGACGGGACAGATTCATCGCTGTTCCTGTATTTCGGAGAGGACGGCAGCTTCCTGCCGCTTGAGATGATTGACATCTCTGAATCTTCCTATATTATCTTCCTGCAGGATGACGGCGGAGCCGATGTGCCGAAGGGATTTGACGAAGTCAAGCTCACTTTTAATGATCACGAGTTCCCGGCATGGCAGAACCCCAATCAGGAAGACTATTACCTGGTCTATACGTTAAACAGTGCCGGCGAGAAGGGCATGTATCTCTATGATACCAAGGACGATACCTACCAGCGCTTTAACCCGGATCTGTTCAAGGCACAGAAAGAGACTGCCAAAAAGGCAGATAAGAGCAGCGGTGTTTTAGGCAAGATTGTAGATTTCATCGGCAATCATCTGCTTCCGTTTTTAATCTTTATAGGAGCTCTTCTTTTGTTCCTGCTGATCTGGGCACTTGTCCTGAGCCGCAAGGTTCACAACCGCAATGTCGAGATCGATGATCTGTACGATGAGCTGGACGGCAGAAAAGCGGGCAGCGTCGCAGGACCCAGCGGTGCGCTGACAGAGGATTTCAGCGCTGTCATGCCGTATGGCAGCGACCTGTTCTCAGATGATGATTTTGATTCTTACAACGAATCATTTGAATTTGATGATGACGATGATTTTCTGGAGGATTATACCGGCGCGCTTCCGGTCAAGCTGACTGATACGCTGGCCAGACACAAGACAAGCCAGTTAAAAACGGTAGCGCCGGCCCGCAAGACAAAGAAAAAACCGGTCAAACCGCTGTCCAACCAGAGATTCCACGTGGAAAGTGATGACACCTTCAAGATGGATTTCATCGATTTTGATGATTGAGGGCATCGCGGGTGGTTTTGAAAAACAGAGATAAATAATACTGATACCGGAGGAAGAGACTCCTCCGGTATCTTTTACAAAAAAATCTGAAACCACAGATTATTGATCAAAAGTTCACAGAATGATCATGATTTCTCATTACAATGGGTAATAGAAAAGACATGAAAGGGGATGTTGATCATGATGCAGACATATCAGTATTACGAGCCGGGTCCGCAGGATGACGGACAGAATCAGTATAACAGGGCTTATAAACCGGAAAAGAAAAAGGGTGGAAGCAAACTGCTTAGAACGATCGCTCTGGCGATTGTGTTCGGCCTCATCGCCGGACTGACTTTTACCGGCGTCAATTTTGCCGGCAGCAAGCTGCTCGGATCTTCGGAAAAGACGGAGACTACGACGACCGTTCAGACAGCCTCAGCAGATAAAGAAGATGCCACGACAGAGGAGCTGCTCAATACAGCAACGTCATCGTCCTCGGCAAATGTTGCGGATATTGTGGACAACGCCATGCCGTCGATTGTTTCAATTACAAGTATGAGCATTCAGGAAGTGCAGTCTTTCTTCGGGATGCAGCAGCAGGAGGCAAAAAGTGCCGGCTCTGGCATTATTCTGGGTGAAAATGATGATGAGCTTCTGATTGCAACCAACAACCATGTGGTCGCGGGAAGCGAGAAGCTGACAGTGACATTTACTGACGAGGCCAGTGTCTCAGCGGCTGTCAAGGGTGCAGATTCCCAGCTTGATCTGGCTGTTGTCGCGGTGAAAAAGTCGGATATCCCGGAAGAGACAATGAAGGTCATCAAGGTGGCATCCATGGGCGATTCATCCAGTCTGCGTGTCGGAGATACAGCAATTGCGATCGGCAATGCCTTGGGATACGGACAGTCAGTCACAACAGGGATCATCAGTGCGACAGAGCGCTCCATCGACAATGTGTCCGGCAAGTATATCCAGACGGATGCAGCCATTAACCCCGGCAATTCCGGCGGCGCACTGCTCAATGCCAAAGGAGAGATCATCGGCATTAACAGCGCCAAGATTCAGGATACATCCGTCGAGGGTATGGGATATGCCATTCCGATTTCCGATGCTAAGGAAATCCTTCAGACTCTGATGAACAAACAGACGAGAGAGCAGGTTGCCGAAGGAGAGCGCGGTTATCTCGGTATCACCGGCAGAACAGTTGACGAGGTTTCAGCGCAGATGTATGATCTTCCTGTCGGTGTCTATGTCAGTGCCATTGAAAAGGGCGGCGCGGCGGCCAAGGCCGGCATCCAGGAAGGCATGATCATCACAACATTTGATGATACGACACTGGACGGCATGGATTCTCTGGCATCTCTGCTCAAGACATATAAGGCCGGAGAGACAGTCAAAGTCAAAGTGCAGGTACCTAATCAGAAAAACAAATATCACGAGGAAGAGCTCGAAGTCACGTTGGGAAAAGCGAACTGATTATTTCTTAATAAAAGGAGGAATTCTATGTATTCTATGGCAGAACTTACAGCAGTTGATCCGCAGATCGCGCAGATGATCACAAAGGAAGCAGACCGGCAAAACAGCCATGTGGAGCTGATTGCTTCAGAAAACTGGGTCAGTCATGCCGTGATGGCTGCCATGGGAAGTCCTCTCACCAATAAATATGCGGAAGGTTATCCGGGAAAGCGCTATTATGGCGGCTGTGCCTGTGTCGATGAGGTTGAAGATCTGGCCCGCGATCGTGCCATGGAGCTCTTCGGCTGCACATACGCCAATGTTCAGCCGCATTCCGGCGCCAACGCCAATCTGGCAGCCTACTTTGCCATGCTGGAGCCGGGCGATAAGGTGCTGGGCATGGATTTAAGCCACGGCGGCCATCTGACACACGGCTCACCGGTCAACATTTCCGGTAAATACTTCGACTTTAAAGCTTACGGTGTCGGCGATGACGGCCGGATCCAGTATGACCAGGTCGAGGAGATCGCCAGGAAAGAACAGCCTAAGCTGATTGTTGCAGGCGCGAGCGCATACTCCCGTTTTATTGATTTTAAGAGATTCCGTGAGATCGCAGACAGCTGCGGCGCTATGCTGATGGTTGATATGGCTCATATTGCAGGGCTTGTTGCAGCAGGCCTTCATCCCTCACCGATCCCATATGCGGATGTTGTGACAACCACCACCCATAAGACACTGCGCGGACCGCGAGGCGGCATGATCCTGGCAAGCGCTGAGGCACAAAAGAAGTACAACTTTAACAAAGCAGTCTTCCCGGGGACGCAGGGAGGACCTCTGATGCATGTGATCGCTGCCAAAGCAGTGTGTTTCGGGGAAGCGCTGACGGATGAGTTTAAGGAGTATCAAAAGCAGGTGCTGGCTAATGCACAGGCGCTGGCCGGCGGCTTGATAAAGCGCGGCATGAAGATCGTATCAGGCGGAACAGACAATCACCTGATTCTTCTTGACCTGAAGGAGCGCGATGTAAGCGGAAAAGAGCTGGAGCAGCGTCTGGACGAAGTTGGAATTACTACCAATAAAAATACTGTACCGGGAGAGACGCGTTCTCCGTTTGTGACAAGCGGTGTGCGTCTGGGCACTCCTGCAGTGACAACCCGCGGCTTTAAGGAGAATGACATGGATGTGATTGCAGAGTGCATTGCACTTATGGCCGAGGATGAAGGGAATGCTGATCAGGTCCGCGCAAAGGTACAGGCACTGACTGCCAAGTATCCGCTGATCTGACAGTGGTCATACAATTATATAGAAAAAAAGCACGGAAATGCACAGCATTCCGTGCTTTTTTTAAAATATTTAAAAAAGCCGCAAAAAGCGCTGGTTAGCTGTTGACAATTATTCACATTTACGATACTATGGAGTTTGCGCTATTATGGGGAGCGATGCCGGTTGGCATGCCTTTGTCAAACAAGAAGGAGTGTATCATTCATGGAGAAAAATAGAATTCGTCCTGTAAAAAGTGGAACCGGAACCCGGATGTCTTTTTCCCGTCAAAAAGAAATTCTCGAGGTTCCCAATCTGATCGAAGTTCAGAAAAACTCATACGGGTGGTTTCTTGAGTCCGGTCTGCGGGAGGTGTTCGATGATATTTCTCCGATATCGGATCACAGCGGTCATCTGAGCCTGTCATTTGTCGACTATGAGCTCGCAAAAGATGACATCAAATATACGATTGAAGAATGCAAGGAGCGCGATGCAACATATGCGGCTCCGATGAAGGTGCGTGTGCGCCTTCACAACAAAGAGACTGACGAGATCAATGAGCATGAGATCTT
>CADBOU010000178.1 GCA_902796355.1 uncultured Lachnospiraceae bacterium | reverse complement strand
TCAACCTTCTGGCCGTGCTCATCGGTTCCCGTCTGGAAGAAAACATCATATCCCTGCTTTCTTCTGTAACGGGCAATCGCATCAGCGAGCACAATCTCATAGGTGTTGCCGATATGCGGCTTGCCTGATGTGTAGGCAATCGCAGTTGTGATATAATACGGTGTCTTTGCCATAGTCTGTTTCCTCTTTCCTTTTATATGCTAAAATGTCTTTTTGTCATATTCTGGTAAATACAGGCGTCTCTTATAGGATAATGCATTTTTACACTATTGTGCAAGCCTTATTGAGGGCGATACCGCCGCATCAGGAAGTAAATTCCAAAGACATAGATCACAGTGACAGCAATGTTCACCATCATATTGGTGCGCAGCACGATCATCAAAACGATAAAAAGTACAGACATCGCCATCAGAGCGGTCAATGAGCGCAGCCGGGGGCGGCTCTCCTTTTTTGCATATCTGCCCAAAAACAAAAGAGACAGATAGTATAAGATCAGCGACGTCACGATCATCACGATCTTGGGCATGAGATCCACTTCTTCGCTGCGCATGAACGCAAGTGCCGTCGTGATGCAGTTCAGGGAAAAAATCGTCAAAATATGGATTCCGATATATCCCAGACCGTTCGTCGTCTGATCACGGTCAATAATGTGATCATACAAGACCTCATAGCTCAAGAACAGACCGACAACAATCAGGAATGCCATGGCAGCAAAATAAATCACCCTGATGGTCGCCCTGCCCTCAAAATATCCGGCAATGGCAATGATCATTTCGCCGAAAGTAAAGACAATATACAACATCGCCCTCTCGGACAGATGTGTAAAATCAATTTTTTCATCATTGCCCCGCTGTCCCGCCGCTATGGTGCCCGCAATACCGAAAGCAATCGCAACCGGCGCCAGAAAAACCTTCCCTGTCCACGCAAACAGGATTACATTGGCCAGTACGATCAGGCCTTCGGTCAGAAGAATCAGCGCCATTCTCGATGTGCGGAAATAATCATGGTCTCCCCGGGAGTAATGCCGGTGTTCGATCAGATACTGAAAACTGACGTTAAAGAGAATCAGTGCCCACGCAATATGATACTGTTTCTGATAATCCTGCCACTGAATCCTGGTCCCCTCTGCCACAAAATACAGAAGGAACATGTTAACAAACAGAAACAGATGCTCGCGCAGCCCGTTTCTGCCGTAAAGATTGATGTAATACGTCGAAAAATTCCAGATCTGAATGACAGCCAGCGTGCACAGTATATAGGCGAAGAACATCTCTCTGTCAATGAACCCGTCTTTAATATGGTGAAGAACAGAGTTGTTCCGCCCGATAATATAGACGAAGATCAGATCGTAAATCAGCTCAATGTATTCAACTTTCTTTTCTGTCGTTTTCATGCTTGTCTCCGCTTTGTTCTGCCTTTTTGCGCAGCACTGTCAGCGCTGCAAAATGCAGCACCTCAAACTCATCCGGCGCGGTTTTTTCAAGCAGGGCTCTGTGCTCTGCCTCCCAATGCGCTAGTTCATCCTCGGTCAGTGATGCCCCGGTTCCCCGGCAGGCCTTCATTCTGCCATGCCAGGACTCTCTGGTGAACGGTACCATCAGATCGTATTCCTCATGGTCTTCCATCTCAAAATAATCAAAAGCAATATCCGGAACCCAGTTGGGGTGCCTCTTCTCGCCTGCCCCTGCCCAGTAAGGATTATACTTGAGAACCAGCTGTTCACTTCTGGCCGCTATGGTGTCCTGATCAGGGAGCCATGCCATGTATAGAATCAGCAGTTTGCCTCCCGGTTTCAAAATTCTTGCCAGATCAGACATCACTTTCTCATGGTCAAAATACCAAAAACACTGACATGCCGTGATTACATCAAACTCACCGTCAGGAAAAGCCATGTCCTCGGCTGAAACTATTCTGAAGTCTATTTCCATGCCGGCGGCAGCAGCCAGCCTTTTTGCCTGATATATCTGTTCCGGTGAGATATCGATGCCGGTCCATGTTGCTCCATAACGATATAAATGCCGGGGAAGTACACCTGTACCGGTTCCGAGATCCAGCACGTTCTGACCTGCCACGCATAATTTCCTGTCTGTGATCTTTCTATAGAATTCTTCCGGATAGATATCTCTGTATCTGGCATATTCGTCCGCCGTTTTACCCCAGTCGAATGCTTTCCCGGAGTCTATCCTGTCATCTCTTATTTCCATTTGGCTTCAATCCTGCAATGCGCACAGCATAATGTATTCTTCGGTGTTTTCGTCTATGATCCTGAACCCGACTTTTTCATACATCCTGACTGCATAGTTTTCTTTCTGCACCGCCAGAGATGCCTGCGCATATCCTTCCTGTCTGAGCAGTTCCATCATGGCCTTCATAAGCCGTTTTCCGATTCCCCAGTTTTCGTAATATATTTTCAGTTCCGGCTGCTCAACGATCTCTCTGGCCGGCGGTTCTGTGCCTTCCGGAATATAAATCGCATCATATAAAAAATCTTTGAGCAACTCTGCTTCATCAATTGTCAGACTTCTGATTATACTCATTTCTATTCATTCCTGTTGTGT
>CADBOU010000177.1 GCA_902796355.1 uncultured Lachnospiraceae bacterium | reverse complement strand
CTTTCATCTCGCTGGATTTGTTTGCTTGCTCTGCAGGCTGTCCGCCATCCTGCACGGCAGCCGCCTGTGCATTTGCTGTCTGCGTCCTGGACAGCTCGGTCTTTGCCGGCGGATCCATCTTCGCGATCTTAAGCACATCGGCCGGAACGGTCGCATCGCTCATCTCGACGACCTGGACATCTCCGTCCGCGCGCATGTCATGCCGCGCTTTGACTGAGACAATCCGCGATGCCTGCATCGCCTTGCGGCCCTTGATGCTCGTCGCGCTAGTCTGCGTCCCCATGTTGTCGAGGCTGTTTTCACTCATAGCGGCTCCTTACATTTTCCAGATAGACAAGGGCGGCTTTCTCCGCTTCTTTAAAAATGTCTGTCACCGCGAGCGAGGCCTCGGCGATCGATCCGATGTGATCGATCTCAAAGGTGCGCTCGTCCAGCTTTTCTTTCAGCTCTTCATTTTCCTTGCGCAGCGCATCGATCTCTTCGCCCTGCGCCACCATGATTTTCAGGAGCTCTTTCTTTTTTAATTTAGCAAGATTCGGCTTCTTTTCTTCGGCCGTTTTATTCTTTGCCATGTCTTGTCATCCCCTCTTTTTAATTGGTAATTGTGTGCCGAAATACCTCAATGTAAATATATTATTTTCGAGGATTTTCGTCAATTAAATCTCTCATGGAATGCAATACCCGGTCGGGTGCCTCCACCTGCCCGTACCCGTACGATGCAAAGTAAAATGGCACGCCTGCCTTCCGGCTGGCCTTCTCATCACCTCCTGTATCCCCGACGTAGACCGGGTGCTTAAGCTGATACTTATCAACGATATACCTAATATTCTCTGCTTTGAGCATCCCTGTGTCGTCGGGACAGATCCCTTCGATGATATACTTTTTCAGTCCTGTCGTCTCGAGCATCAGCGGGACATACCCCGCTTCACAGTTGCTCACGACAAAGAGCTGACAGCCGTTTTCATGAAGCGCCTGCATCGCATCGGCCACACCGTCGTATGGTGTCGGCGGCGTCTCGCGCAGCATTACATACTGGATCTGCGTCGCATCGGCCATGAGCTTTTTGCGCGCCTCCTCCGGATACGGCGCAAAGATCGTATCGCGGATCTCCTCCATCGGCCGCCCGAAGACTCCTCTCAGATCGTCAGCGGTGACGTGGACGAGCGGTGCACTGCTGCCCTCCTGCTTTGCATGCCACTGCGCGATCGAGGCGTTGTACGCCCGCGCGCAGACTTCAGTTGCATCCCATATGGTTCCATCAATGTCAAAAATATAGCTATTCATAGCATTTATCTTAAACAAAACAGCCCGGGAATGCAAATTTCAGCTGTCTATATAATGATAGTGTTTCTTTCCCGGGCAAACTGTTTCAGGACTGGCCAAGAAATCTCTGACAAGATGACCGTTTTGTCATTTTCCTACCTGGTCATTTTCAGTTAAGACTAGTACAACAGGAGCTGAAATATTCATACCTATAATCAATTAGTTCTTATTTGTATGATCACACCTATTACAGAACATGTCGATTTCATGCAAAAATGAATAAAAAAGGCTGCCGCACTAGTACCAAGTGCGGCAGCTCTCTTAATTCTATTTAATTTGACCGATTGATCATCCCTGCTTGATCGCTGCCTGTGCAGCTGCCAGTCTCGCGATCGGAACGCGGAACGGTGAACAGCTCACATAGTCAAGATCGAGGGTGTTGCAGAACTCAACGGATGACGGATCGCCGCCGTGCTCACCGCAGATACCGCAGTGGATCTCCGGGCGTGTCTCGCGGCCGAGGTCTGCAGCCATCTTCATCAGCTTGCCGACGCCAACCTGGTCGAGTTTTGCAAACGGATCATTTTCAAGGATCTTGGCATCATAGTAGCTATCAAGGAACTTGCCTGCGTCATCGCGGGAGAATCCGTATGTCATCTGGGTCAGATCGTTTGTTCCGAAGCAGAAGAATGCTGCCTCTTTGGCGATCTCATCAGCTGTCAGGCATGCGCGCGGGATCTCGATCATCGTGCCGACTTCATACTTGAGGTCTGCACCTGCTGCCGCGATCTCAGCCTCTGCTGTCTCAACAATGGTCTTCTTGACACAGACGAACTCTTTGACTTCGCCTGCGAGCGGAACCATGATCTCCGGTACAACATTGTATTCCGGATGCTCTTTGTTGACCTTGATGGCTGCGCGGATGATCGCCTGTGTCTGCATGACACCGATCTCCGGATAAGTGATGCTCAGACGGCAGCCGCGGTGTCCCATCATCGGGTTTGCCTCTTTGAGGCTGTTGATGATGCCCTTGATCTCGGCAACTGTCTTGCCCTTGGCATTGGCAAGCTTCTCGATGTCCTCTTCCTCTGTCGGAACGAACTCGTGAAGCGGCGGATCCAGAAGACGGATCGTTACCGGTTTGCCGGCCATCACTTCGTAGAGCTTCTCAAAGTCGCCCTGCTGCAGCGGCTCGATCTTATCGAGTGCAGCCTTGCGCTCCTCGAGTGTGTCGGAGCAGATCATCTCGCGGAATGCATCGATACGGTCGCCCTCGAAGAACATGTGCTCTGTACGGCACAGGCCGATACCTTCTGCACCGAGCTCGACTGCCTTCTGCGCGTCAGCCGGTGTGTCAGCGTTGGTGCGGACCTTCATGGTGCGGAACTCATCAGCCCACTGCATGATCGTTGCAAAATCTTCATCCTCGATGGAGCCTTCCTTGACCGGAAGTGCGCCGTCGTAAATATTTCCTGTGGAACCGTCGAAGGAGATCACGTCGCCGGCTTTGTATGTCTTGCCGCCGAGTGTGAAGCTCATCTCATCCTCTGCAAAGACGATGTCGGAGCAGCCGGCTACGCAGCAGGCGCCCATACCGCGGGCTACAACGGCTGCGTGGCTTGTCATACCGCCGCGGGCTGTCAGGATGCCCTGTGCTGCCTTCATACCTTCGATATCTTCCGGAGATGTCTCGCGGCGGACAAGCACAACTTTTTCACCACGCTCACCGGCTTCCTTAGCATCATCTGCTGTCAGCACGATGTGGCCGCAGGCTGCGCCGGGAGCTGCCGGAAGACCCTTGCCAATCTGTGTGGCGCCGGCCAGTGTCTCTTTGGTAAATGATCCGTGCAGGAGTGAGTCAAGGTTACGCGGGTCGACAGCGAGAACGGCCTCTTCTTTGCCGATCTTGCCTTCCTTCACGAGGTCGCATGCGATCTTGAGCGCGGCCTTCGCGGTGCGCTTGCCGTTACGGCACTGGAGCATGTAGAGCTTGCCATCCTCGATCGTAAACTCCATATCCTGCATATCACGATAGTGATCTTCAAGCTTATCAGCAATCTCAAGCAGTTCATCGTGAATTTCAGGCATGGTCTCTTTGAGAGCCTCGAACTTCATCGGTGTGCGCACGCCTGCGACGACGTCCTCACCCTGTGCGTTCATCAGAACTTCTGCGTAGAATGCATTTTCACCGGTGGACGGATCGCGGGTAAATGCCACACCCGAACCGGATGTCGGTCCCATGTTGCCGAAGGCCATCATCTGTACATTGACAGCGGTGCCCCAGCTGTACGGGATATCATTGTCACGGCGGTATACATTGGCGCGCGGGTTATCCCAGCTGCGGAAGACGGCCTTGACTGCCTCAAGAAGCTGCTCTTTGGCATCGGTCGGGAAGTCCTTGCCGATCGCTTCCTGATATTTAGCCTTGAACTGATGAGCCAGATCCTTCAGATCATCGGCTGTCAGATCAACGTCATCCTTGACGCCCTTCTCTTCTTTCTTCGCGTCGATGAGCTTCTCAAACTCGCTCTTGGATACTTCCATGACAACGTCTGAGAACATCTGGATGAAACGGCGGTAGCAGTCCCATGCCCAGCGCGGATTGCCGGACTTCTCTGCCAGTGTCTCAACAACGTCTTCATTTAATCCGAGGTTTAAGATCGTGTCCATCATGCCGGGCATCGATGCACGCGCGCCGGAGCGGACAGATACAAGGAGCGGATTCTCCTTATCGCCGAATTTCTTGCCTGTGATCTCTTCCATCTTGCCGATGTACTCTTCGATCTGACCGCTGATCTCGTCGTTGATCTGACGGCCGTCCTCATAATACTGAGTACAGGCTTCGGTCGTAATCGTAAAGCCCTGCGGCACCGGCAGTCCGAGATTGGTCATCTCAGCCAGGTTGGCGCCCTTGCCGCCGAGCAGTTCTCTCATTTCTTTATTACCTTCAGTGAACAAATACACCCATTTATTCGCCATACTGTTATTCCTCCTTCTGGCTTTTTTCTTTAATTATTAATCTTAATCTTCCTTATTCTAACAGAATTCATGGCCGCGTCAAGTGAAACAGGCTACATTTATTGTTAACTTTACCACAATTCCACAAAATCCTGTCATTTCTGCCTTTTGGCAGTGTTTTTCCCGCAAAAAATGTTTGTCTGGCCGCTTTGTTTTTGCTAATATAGTTGGGATGCACAAAACACACGTAATTGAAACAGTTTATGATTAAATCAAATGATTTTACAAAAGGGCCTCTGTACGGCCCCATGATCAGATTTCTTCTGCCTGTCCTGCTGGCGCTCTTTCTGCAGGCCATGTACGGGGCAGTCGATCTGTTTGTCGTCGGGCAGTTCGCGACCAAGGCTGACATCTCAGCGGTCTCGACGGGCTCGCAGCTCGTCATGGCTCTCACCATGCTCGTCAGCTCTCTCGCGATGGGAACAACGATCCGCATGGGCCAGCAGATCGGTATGGGCCGCCTTAAGGACAGCGGCAAGACAATCGGCGCATCGATCTGTCTCTTTGCCGTGGTCGGACTGATCATATCAGTGATCATGCTCCTGTTTGCCCAGCCCCTTTCACGTGCGATGAATGCACCGAAAGAAGCGCTCGCCTTTACAACAGACTATGTGCGCATCTGCGGCTCCGGAATGCTTGTCGTCACCGCCTACAATCTGATCGGCAGTATCTTCCGCGGAATCGGCGACTCGCGCACACCGTTTATCACGGTCCTGATCGCCTGCATATGCAATATCGCGGGCGACCTCTTTTTCGTCGCGGTACTCGGCATGGGCTCCGCCGGCGCGGCCACTGCAACAGTCCTCTCCCAGGGGATCTCCGTCGTGCTCTCGCTGATCATCATCCGCCGGCGCACGCTCCCGTTTGACTTTGACCGCTCCTATATCCGCTTTGACCGGAGAATCATTGGCGACGTCCTGCATCTGGGCTTTCCGATCGCCCTGCAGGATCTGCTCGTGTCAATCTCCTTTCTGATCATGCTGATCATCGTCAACAGCCTGGGCGTCACGGCCTCAGCCGGCATGGGCGTTGCGGAGAAGATTGTCGCCTTTATCATGCTGGTGCCCTCGTCTTTTATGCAGTCGATCTCAGCTGTCGTCGCGCAAAACTTCGGCGCAGGCCAGTTTGAGCGCGCCGAGCGCGCACTGCGCCAGGCCATTATCACCTCATCGGTGATCAGCCTCTTTATGTTCTGGATTTCATTTTTTCATGGGGATTTTCTGGCAGAAATCTTTGCCGGAGATAAGCCGGAAGTCATCGCCGCCGGAGCAGACTATCTGAAGGCATACGCCATCGACTGTCTGCTGACGCCGATCTTCTTCTGTTTTACGGGATTCTATAACGGACTGGGTCTGACCAAATTTATCATGATCCAGGGGATCGTAAGTGCCTTCTGTGTCCGTATCCCGGTCGCATGGCTGATGAGTAAGCATGTGCCCGTCTCGATGTTCCGCATCGGACTGGCCACGCCCGCTTCATCGTTACTGCAGATTGTCATGTCTCTGCTCTGCCTGATCTATGTCAGGAAAGTGTTCTTCCCGCGGCATACGGGTAAACAATCCGCCTGATTGCACGCAGATCCTGTGCGCCCAAACGCACCGGATTATTTCATCAACTTGCTGCCGATCAGCGCGCCGATGAGCGCTGCGGCTGCAATCATAATCATAAACATCATATCAGCTGACATATCTTCATCCTCCTCGGTTATTCTGTCATCATGATATCACTTCCGGTAGCCGGATGACAAATAGACCGCTTTCCATGATCATAATGTACAGGAAAGGGCTAAAACGTTCATTACATCCCAAATAAGACGATTCATACACAAACTTGTACTTTTTTCAAGTTTAGGACCACCTATTCAAGTATCAGGTCTCAATTTCTAAAAAAAGCCGTAAAAAAACACCCACTACTTGTACAAATCTTGTGATCTGCTATACGTATTCAAGCAAATTCCCGTTTTACTTGAATCTTAAATAATTTAGGAGGAAAAAGTACAAGCAAGGGATGGTTTGATCCCAGATTAAAACAGCCGCACCTGCTCGGTGCGGCTGCCTGCTAAGATCATTATTCCAGATTTAGCTTCCTGTCGGTGAAGTACCAGGCGATGACCCAGAAGATCACGATCTCCACCAGAATGAGTACCAGGATGAGAATCGGTGCGCCGTAGTTGGGCGTTGTGCCCCATGAAGTGCCGGTCATCACGCGCTCAATCCAGTTGGCGAGCGGATGAATGGCTCGAATGATGGTGGCGATGATGGCCTCAATGATTTCAAATCCGATGTAGACCAGGATGCTGCCGATCAGGCGATGACCGCTCCACTGACTGCCGATCGAGACGGCGGCATAGACCTGAACGATCAGCTGAATTACAGCCATGATGATGACGATCACCCACAGGATGAAATACCCGGTGTACGGCTTGATCTCGGTCAGGAGCATCTTAAAGGCATTGATGATCTCTGCATAGTCCTTGGTGTTAAAACCAATGACGCTGATCAGTGCGATCGATGCGCCCCCGACGATCGCGCCCAGGACTGTCCAGATCAGTGCGCCGATGGTCTTGGCCAGCATCATTGTACTGGTCTTGACCGGCAGGGAGAACATAAAATACCCTTCCCGTCCGAGGAGATTGCCGTAGTACCGGTTAATCCCCAGGATTGTTGTCATCACTGCGATGGCCACCAGCAGGCCGATATACAGGATCAAAGTCAGAGCAAAGAGCACATTGCCGCCGACCCACTCCGGTATAAACCTTAATCCCAGTCCGATGATCACCGAGAGTGCTGCTACTGCGATGAAGATCGGCACCATAATCCGGCTGTACGCCTTCATTTCATATCCGATTAATTTTCCTAACATTTGAACACCTCCCGGAAATACTCATCCACACTCATGTTCACGCGCGTCCTCAGGTCGTCGGTATTTTCATGAAGGACGATCTGTCCCTGCTTCAGGAAGATGACCTCATCCAGCACCGCCTCAATATCGGCGATCAGATGTGTGGAGATCAGGACCAATGCCTCCGGATTGTAGTTTGAAATGATCGTCCGGATGATGTAGTCGCGCGCCGCCGGGTCGACACCCGCGATCGGCTCATCGAGCAGATACACTTCCGCTTTACGGCTCATCGTCAAAATCAGCTGGACTTTCTCTCGTGTGCCTTTGGAGAGCTTTTTAAATGTCTGTGTCGTGTCAATCGCAAGATTGGCGAGCATCTGCTCAGCGCTGGCGCGGTCAAAGTCCCCATAGTATTTGCCGTACAGATCCATCAGTGCGCAGACCTTCATCCAGTCGGGGAGAAAATCGCGGTCCGGCAGATAAGCGATATGCGCCTTTGTCTCCGGGCTCGGCTCGCTCCCGTTAATCATGATCTGTCCCTGCGTCGGTACCAGCATCCGCTGGATCAATTTGATGAGCGTTGTCTTGCCGCTCCCGTTCGGGCCGGCCAGTCCGATGATGCGGCCGGGCTCGAGACTTAAGTTCACGTTCTGCAGGGCTGTGGTTTTTCCGTATCGTTTTGTCAGATTGTTGCATACGATAGCAGCCATTGCATCATCCCTCCTTCTTCACGGCAGGCTCTTCCTGATAGGATCTGACTGCCTCAATGATTTCGTTCTTATCCATCCCGATCTTTGAAAGTGATTCAAAGAGTTCTCTTACATACTGTTCGCTGAGCGATTTTCTCATTTCTCTTAACACTTCTTCATCCTCCGTCACAAAGCGTCCGCTGGTGCGCTGTGTGTAGAGCAGCCCTTCCTGCTCCAGCTGTGTGAGCGCCCGCTGCATGGTATTTGGATTAACTCCCGCTTCCATCGCCAGATCGCGTACAGGCTGAATCTGACTTCCCGGCGGTAGTCCGCCGCCTGCGATCTGCATCTTTAAGATCGAGATGATCTGCAGATAGATCGGGATGCCGTTTTTAAAATCCCATTTCATGAATCCGCTCCTTTCTTGTATTACTCTCTTAACACAATCACACAATAGCACGATTATCTTATTGTGTCAATACATTAATACAATTTTTTTAAAAAAATTTGCTGCCGCATCCCGAAGCTGATTGTCCTCAGAACCGGCAGCAACTAAATCACATATTAATGACAGCTGTGTTTTCTCCAAACAGATCAGGAGTGTCAGAGGCAGCCAGGATGGCGCCACCGCGCTGACGGACCCACTCGCCTGCCCGCTCACACATCTCATGTGTCAGATATTCTTCCGGTTTTTTAATCAGAATGAGATCGACACCAGCCAAAAGCAGCTTGGCGAGAGAAAGGCGCATCCGGTACTTCTCATCCAGTTCGGAAACGGTCTGCAGATATGTCTCCTCTCCCATCCCGAACAGGTCAAGAATGGCTGTAATCATCTCGTCGTCTTTTTCAGGCGCATCTTCTTCGAACTCCCTGGACAGTTTATCGTACTCTTTCTGAAGATCCAGATAGGCTCTGTTCTTCATATACATCATGCCCAGCTCCATCGTGCGCAGCTTCTCCTTCATCGTCTCATCTGTGGGTATCGCAGAGCGTGCTTCGCGGAAGACACCATTTCCTGAGACAAGCTGATCGAGATGCCAGACAGCTCCTGTCTTGATCTCCGGCCCGATTTCGATTCGTCCGTTGTGACAGGGCATATCCCCTGCAATCATTTCAAGCAGGGTCTCCGCAGGCGATACGCCTCCTGCGCCTTTTGCCCCGGACAAAACAGCTGTCTGCGATGCGCTCAGCGCGAAAGATGCACGATCGACTACCAGATCTTGTCCGATTGTTTTTGACACGTCAGTGCATTCAAGAATCGTCATAAAAACCCTCCGTTTATCAGTGTAATCTGCTGTATTCTCTACAAAACAGTACACCAACGGAGGGTTTGCGTCAACAAAAAATCAAACAAACGTTTAATATAACTGAAGTTCCATCTGCTTGCGACCACGTATCCCGCATGACCGATCAAATCATTGCCTTCTTCATTGGGGTGGATCTCATCATAGAACAGGGCAGACAGATTGTCTTTGTACTCAGGATAGCTTCTGAACATCTCCATCACATCGATATAATCTGTCTTAAGCTCAGAAGCCGTCTCCCGGATGACGGCATTAATCTCATTCGCTACCACATCATTGATCAGATTATATGTTAATTTCATCTGCCTGGCACCTTCTTTCGTCGGCGCATAAGTAGAGCTCATGATACACACATGATCATGACCGTATCGATCGGCAATGTCCCGGCCCAGTCTTCTGTACTCTTCCCGAAACTCTGTCTCATCCCATATGTCAGTATGGGAGTCATTGCCTCCGCATGAAAGGAAGACTCCGTCGGGTTCCCAGTTAAGCATCTCTTCATACAGAGGAGAATCGATCTGTCCGTCTTTAATCCATGCACCCGGCAGTACGCCCTGACCGTTCAAACCGAAATTATGTACTTCATACACAATAGATCCGTCCGTTTTTTGGTTCAGGTTTCTCTCCATGACAGCCGTCCACACATGTGACTCCCTGTCCTTCTTGACACCTCTGCCGTAGACAACGCTGTCGCCGATACATGCGATTTTAATGGTATTACTCATAGAATTCAGTACCTCTTCTTTGTTAAAACAAAAGCAATTATACTGAACTGACAACCTGAACACAATACATTTTATGTAAATATTCGTACGACCGTCCTATTTTGTGATATTATGATTCCTTTCGGTTTTAATGGACTTGCGGCAGCGTATAGGTTATAATACAGTCTGTAACAAACGTTTGTTTTATTTAGGCTATCTATCATATGACTTGGCAGAACGAATACCGCAGCAAACTTAAGAATGCAGAAGACGCAATAGCAGAACATGTTCATTCCGGAGACAATGTCTTTATCGGCGGTGTCACGGTTGCGACCAAATCGATCAATGCCCTCTTCCATCTTGTCGATGAAGGACTTTTTGATCATTTGTCTCTCCACTGTGTCTGCACTTGCAATCCGGGACTGAATCTTTCAAACTATGAGTTTACGCCGGAGCAGCTGCGCATCGCGACTTACTTCATGACCGGGACTGAGCGCGTCTACATGAAAGAGAAAAAGATGGCCTACTCTCCCATGCAATTTGGCAATTACGACAAATGCATGGACGTCATCCGCCCGGAGGTTTGCATCGTCGTCATGTCTCCGCCCGATGAAGACGGCTATTGTAATATCGGCCCGCACTGCTTCTGCTGTACACCTCTGCAGCACTGCAAAAGAATCATCGCGCAGATTTCGACAACAATACCGGAAGTAAACGGAACGGCTCACCGCTACCATGTCAGTCAGATTGACGCGTTTGTAGAAGGGGAGGAATCGCTTGCGATGGCCGGGAGTGTCACAAAGACGACAAAGGCCGAAGAACAGATTGCCGACCATATCTTAAATTATATAGATGACGGTGCCTGCATTCAGCTGGGATACGGCGGTATTGCCAATACAATCGGATTTAAGCTCAAGGCGTTAAAGCATTTGGGTGTGCACACAGAAGTACTGACTGAATCCATCATGGAGCTAATCAAATCCGGCGCTGTCGACAACAGCCGTAAATCCTATTTTCCTGGACAAACTTCTGTAGGATTTGTCTTTGGCTCTCCCAAACAATACGAGTATATTCACCGCAATAAGGATTTTATATTCGGGACATTTGACGAGATTGTGAACCCGCAGAAGATTGCTTCCATTGACAACATGATCTCTATCAACGGTGCGGTTTCTGTCGACCTGACCGGTCAGGTCTGCGCCGAGAGCATCGGCAGAAGGCAGTACTCCGGCACAGGCGGTCAGGTAGACTTTGTCCGGGGCGCTTCCATGTCAAAAGGCGGCCATTCCTTTATCGCCTTTCCTTCAACCGCAGAACCGAAAGGTCAGCGCGTTTCCCGTATCGTCTTTGAACTTGAGAGGGGAAGCATCGTCACGACTCCGCGCACAGACGTGCAGTGGGTGGCCACTGAATTCGGGTGTGTGAACCTTCAGTTTAAAAGCATTCCGGACAGAGCGCGGGCGCTGATCTCCATCGCTCACCCGGATTACAGAGACGAACTGCTCTTTCAGGCAAAAGAAGCCGGGATGCTGTATTAAACATAATACAAAGAGGACACGGCCGAAGCCGTGTCCCTTTTTCGATTAATATGTGATCGTTTCACGCGCATCCGCGCGTTCAGTCCTTTCGACGCATTCCTCTTTATTTCTCTCATCCTCATTCCTAAGTTTGATGTAATGGATTTTCGCCTCGGCAGCTACTGTATCATCGGGCAAGAGAACTCGTCCAGAGATATAGTAATGCCTCCTTTCGATTACAGGAGCGTCTCCGATGATGCGGATATCGGTATCGACCGGCACGGGAACATAATACTTTATATTCATCTCAACAGTCATGGCAATGGCGTCATAATCCTCGTCTGACCAGGTGTTATAAGAGAGGACCTCGTCAAGATATGAGCACACAATTCCCCCGTGTACAATCCCTTTGAAGCTCTGGTGCGACTCATCTGTGTGCACCAGCGACACAACCGATCCGTCATCCATCCGGTAGACGCGAACAGCAAGGCACTGGGCTTCTCCCGCTCTGCATCCGAAGCAGTGATCTCCGGCAGGCGGGCGACAGATTACCTTATGTTCCTGCGTCTCACGTTTTGTCGGTTCCATATCAGATTAGATCCTTTAAACCACCCCACTCTTCTCCAAAGAGGGCTGCATCCATCAACTTCGGACCACCTTCCGGAACGATCACGTCGAAATCGATCATATCTAGAACATCTTTCTGAAGATCGACACCAGGTGCGATCTCAAGCAGATGCATACCGTCTTCCTTGTACTCAAGAACAGCACGCTCTGTGATGTAGATCACACGGTTGCCTTTCTTCAGATCCTCAGAAGCACTAAAGGAAACCTGTACAGATTTCTTGACAAACTTCTTGAACTTACCTTCCTGATCGATGACGAGCTTGCCGTCTTCGATATGTGTCCGTAGCTTGCCGGCTGTGAAAGTACCCATGAAAATGGATGTCTTAGCATTGGCTGCGATATTCGGGAATCCGCCGACACCGGCCATTCTGCCGTTCAGGTAAGTAGTATTGACATCACCGTTCTCCTGAACTTCCGGCAGACCAAATACGCCATAGTCAAGACCGCCCTGATCAAAGAAACTGAAGTGATCTGTCTGGCAATACATAACTTCCGGATTCCAGTGAGCGCCGAAGTCGCCGCCTTCTGCCGGAACACCACCGATCACGCCGGACTCGGAAATCAGTGTGAACTGATCTTCTACGCCTTCTTCAACCAGTACTTTCGGTACCAGGGTTGGTTTGCCAAGGCCGAAGTTACATGTTGTACCAGCCTTTAACTCAGCTGCTACTCTTCTGGCAATAACAGTCCAAGCATCATGCGGAAGCTTTGAAATTGAAGCGCTGACATCCGCTCTGATCTCGCCTGTGAAAGCAGGATTGAAGTGCGTGATATGTGTCTGCATTCTCTCAGCCGGATTCTCGTCTACGCATACATAGTCAACCAGGATACCCGGAATACGGATGTCTCTCGGATCAAGAGAGCCGGCCTGTGCAATACGCTCTACACATGCAATGACAATACCGCCGTCAGCCTTTGTAGCCATCGCCAGATCAAGCGGTTCGCACGGCATACATTCCTTCTCATAAGTCAGGTTGCCGTGTGTGTCGGCTGTCGTCGGACGAAGAAGAGCCACATTCATCTTCGGAAGCGTGTAGAACAGCCAGTCTTCACCGTTGAAGTCCGGAATATACTGAACAAGATCTTCACCTTCTTTTCTGGTGATATCATTGACCTTGCAGCCATCCTGACGCGGATCCATGTAAGTTCCCAGACCGACCTTGGTCAGAAGTCCCGGGAAGCCTCTTCCCTTCTCTCTCCAGATCTGTCCCATCATACCGAGCGGATAATTGTAAGCCAGCATCTTGTTGTTGACGATCTGCTCTGTTACTTTAAATGAGCAGCCGACATGGCCGTGGATACTTCTTGTCAGAAGTCCGTCATGAGCCAGTGCACACTCGCCGCGGCATACTTTTCCTTCGGGATCCATGCGGGCGAAATTGCCCTGGCCTGCGCCGTGGATATGTGTGATACCTGCCGGATGACCTGTCTCAAGAAATCTCTTCTCGATTGCCAGACCGATTTCTTCCGGCCAGCCTGTCATACCCTGCACGGCTGAACCGATAACGTCACCGTCTTTGATCAGCTCTGCAGCTTCTTTGACTGTGATAACTTTCATCTTGTTTCTCCTTTCTTATTCTGGTAAGAATCAGCAATTCTCCTCAGTTCTTTCCTGAGAATTTTCCCAGTCCCGGACTTTGGAAAATCGTCTACTTGAATAATGCGCTCCGGCACTTTGAGCAGCGATATGCGCTCTTTACAGTATTCCAGAACCTCTTTTTCATCTATTTCATCTTCTCCGGTTACAAACACATAGATGACTTCTCCAAAACGGTCATCTTTTGCTCCGACCGCCATCGCCTCGCGCACACCCGGATACCCTTCAACTAACCCTTCGATCTCTGAGGGACTGATGTTCTCACCGTTTTTAATGATGATGTCTTTGATTCTCCCGCAGATCATCAGGTTACCGTCAGGCCTGATGGAGCCGATATCCCCTGTGTGCAGCCAGCTGTTGCGGTCAATGGTCTGAGCGGTCGCCTTGGAATCCAGGAAGAATCCCTGCATCACGTTGTATCCTCTGACGCATATCTCTCCCTTTTCCAGCCCGTCGTCGTCAATGTACGTATTGTCCAGTTTGATCTCCGTTCCGGGCCATGGTTTACCGACTGTATGTGTCTTGACATCCATGGAATCTTCGGCGACAGTGCTCGATACGCCGGGTCCGGCCTCCGTCATGCCGTACATGACAAGAATGTCCTTAATCCCCAACACATTGCGCGTATCATTGATCGTCTTTTCTGTACACTGCGCACCTGCCATCACACAAAGCCGCACATTAAGTCCCGAAGTGTCAAAGCCGGATTCCTGAACCTCTCTGACAAGATCGATGAAAAATGAAGGGACTGAGATGGCGACGGTGCACTTCTCTCTGACGAGAACCGGCAGCACATCCGCGCTTTTCGGTCTGCGCAGGCAGACAGTTGTCGCACCTGCAACCAGTGAAGTGATGGCTGATCCGATCGCGCCGAGCGCGTGGAACATAGGTACGGGAACAAAAATACGATCATCCCGCGTGATGTTTAAAGCTAATACATGCTGATAGGCGTTTTCAAGTATCGCGCTGTGCCTGAGCATGACGGACTTAGGCGTTCCGGTTGTCCCGCTGGTATGGATAATCGCCGCGATATCCCGCGGCTCAACGGAATCCTTGCGATCCTGCAGTTCCTTCTCTGTCGTGAGAGGGTCCTTTTCCAGCAGATCTTCGATATTCAAAATCCCCGGATAATTACCTTCTCCGGCATTAAAAACAGCTTTCAGATTGGGAAACTTAGAGGAGCGGACTTTGCCGGGCTCGCAGTCTCTGAGCTCAGGACAGATTCTGTTGATCTGTGCGATCTGATCTTCGCCCTTGACGACTACAATGACTGCCTCCGTATGCTGAAGAAGCATCTCCAGAATCCGGTCGGTCTCAAACGGACTGATGTTCGTGACGATAGCGCCGCAATGGATCGCGGCATACTTAGCGATAAACTGTGTCCAGTTATTGCGCATGATTACAGCCGCCGTATCGCCTCTTTTAAGACCGAAGTCCATGAAATGACGTGCCAGCGTATCTGTCATCTGTCCGAACTGTCTGGTCGTCAGGTGCTTGTCCAGTTCTGCATCAACTATGGCCTCACTGTCGGGATAATGGCTCACGTTATAGTCGAGAACGCGGCCGATCGTCATGTTCATGTATTTTTCAACAAACGCGGCCAGCGTCTTCCCTTTTGGTGACCTGAATCTCGCTCCTATGGTGCAGGATACATCCGGAAGCTGACTGACGAAGGAAGCCATCGCTTCCTTCAGCCAGTCTTCTGCTTCATTTGAGCATTCTTGCATCAGCACACCTTCGGCGTCAAATGAAAAGCGTTTCATCTGATCCTCATCCAGGATTGTAACCTCTGTAATGCGCGTTTTTTCGATCATAATGCTCTGTGTAATCCTTTCAGCTGTAAACAGTCAGCAGTTACTTATGCCTCATCTGTTTTGCTTGCCTTAAGCTTAGTCAGTGCAGCTATCAGGATCAGTGCCAGAGCACCAAGGACAGCCACTACTGTCAGCGGCATCTTGAAGGATCCTCCGGACAGCTCCATCAGCTTTGTGAAGAAGACCGGTCCGAGGAATCCGCCGGCTGCGAAACCGAAGAACATAACGCCGTAGTTGATACCATTGTTTTTCGGTCCGAAGTTATCGGCTGTCATGGCCGGGTAGATACCCATCGATCCGCCATAGCAGGCTGCGATCAGCATTGCAAACAGGATGAACAGCACATAACCGTGAGCGACAAACCCGAGTACAAGAGCGGAAACCGCCACGATAACAGCCATCAGCATCAGTGATTTATAACGTCCGATCTTATCGGAGATAGCACCCCAGAGGAGACGTCCGCCGGAGTTGGCAATACCGATAAAGGAAACTGTATAAGTAACAAGTGCAGCGCCTTCTGCCAGGCCGCCGATGTTCATGGACATCAGAGTACCGGACTGGATAACGAACAGACCTGCTGATGAGAAGCACATGAACGCGATAACTGCCAGCCAGTAACGCGGATCAGCGAGCATCTCTTTCCATGTATAGTTCTTAGTTGTCGGCATAGCACCGCCTACGCTCGGAGGAGTAAATCCATCCGGAAGCCATCCCTCGGGCGGAGCGGAGATAAAGAAACCGCAGATAAATGCAACAACACCGATGATAATACCAAGGATGCGAAGTGTGGGCATGATGCCTGCCTTAGCAATCCACGGGCGCAGGATGAACGGGAAGATAACGGATCCAAGACCGAAGAATGTCGTAGTCAATCCGGCGATTGTACCACGCATTTCGGGGAACCAGAGACCTGTGTTTGTTGTTGTGATACCATTAATCATACCAACGCCAAAACCGGCGATCAGACCAAAACCAACCCATACAATCGGTACACTCTTTGCCATACTTGTGACAAGGAAACCGAGCAGGCAAAGGACAGCACTGATTTTGACAACGCCGCCGGCACCGAATTTTTTCTTCATAGTGCCGCCGCAGAGCATCGTAATCGGTCCGATACCTGTATTGATTGAAAAGGCCCATGCAAGGGCAGAGGCAACAACTGCTGCGCCGAAGATCTTCTCGGATTCAGCCATCAGGCCGCCCTGGAAAACTCCCCAGCAATACGCCGTACCGATGAACATATTGACGATACAGCTTGCCACTACAACAACCCATCTTTTCTTCATATAATTCTCTTTCATTTGATCAACCTCTCCATCATAAGACATTGTTAAGAAATCAACAATTAGTTATATAGCAAATGGGACTACCGCAGAAGGCTGCAGCAGCCCCACCTGTTAACTTTTACATGTCTTCAACTAAGCGCTTCACCATTGTCTTGAGCTCTTCAACTTTGTATTTGTTGAACTCAAGCGGATCTGCATCAGCTACAGCTGCTGCTGCAGCTTCAACTGCGATATCTTTTCCGGGCTTCTTGCCGACAAGAACCTTCTCGGCGTCTTCTCTGCGAAGCGGAACCGGTGCAACACCGCCGGCAACGAGCTTAATGTCTTTGATCGCGCCGCCGTCAAGCTTGTAAACATATGCCAGGCTTGTCAGAGCAAAGTCAATAGACTTTCTTACGCGGAACTTGTTGTAACCGCAGACTCCATCCGGCACATCAAAGCGGACAGCTTTAATCAGCTCATCCTGATCGAGCATGTCATATGCCTTCAGTTTAGTCGTGAAGAAATCGACAGCCTTGATCGTACGCTTGGTTGTGATGATATCAGCATCAAGAGCAACCATAACCGGGCTCAGATCAGAAGCGTTGACAGAGTAGCATCCGCAGTTCATGCAGCGGCCTGCCTCTTTGACTGCCTCTTCATCGCTGTAGGAGGATGTGTCCTCATCCGTCAGGTTTCTCTTCTCGATCGGAAGCTGCGGAATCGGTGTCTTATCCTTGACCTTAACCTGGTCGACATCAAAGTGAATAAAGCCTTCCTGCCTAATCCACTCATCCGGCTCAAGACCGAAGTCAGCGTTGATGTTG
This sequence comes from uncultured Lachnospiraceae bacterium, assembly GCA_902796355.1. GTDB lineage: Bacteria > Bacillota > Clostridia > Lachnospirales > Lachnospiraceae > RUG842. The sequence continues at coordinate 99 of CADBOU010000177.1, read as the reverse complement.
CGCGCTGCGTTGCGTCCTGTGCGGATCGCACGGATCGCGATGTTCGGGCCTGTGACGGAGTCGCCGCCGGCATAGATCTTCGGGTTCTGTGTCTTACCT
>CADBOU010000176.1 GCA_902796355.1 uncultured Lachnospiraceae bacterium | reverse complement strand
TGCCCGGCAAACTCAGATGTCTGCAATAAAAAAGGCCTGTTCTCAGAACAGGCCTGTAATTTTTCCTTTTTCATTGACGTCTATCTTTTCGGCAGCCGGTATTTTTGGCAATCCAGGCATAGTCAGGATCTGCCCTGTCAGTGCCACAATAAATCCGGCTCCTGCATTGAGGCGCAGTTCGCGTACACAGACCGTAAAGTCTTTCGGCGCACCCAGAAGCTTAGCGTCATCGGAGAAGGAATACTGCGTTTTGGCCATGCAGATCGGCAGGTCTGTCATGCCGAGTTCTTCAATCTTTTTAAGCTGTCTGCGGGCGGCGGGTGTCAGACGAACTCCGTCTGCGTGATAAATGCGCCGGCAGATCTTCTCCAGTTTCTTTTCTACGGACGAATTCAACCCGTAAGCGGGAGTGTAGTGAGCATTCTGTTCGCAGAGTTTAACGACTTCTTCAGCCAGTTCAATGCCGCCCTTTCCGCCTTTTGCCCAGACTTCGGACAGAGCGACGGGAGTTTTAGTCTTCGCACATTCATCACGAAGCAGATCGATTTCGGCCTGCGTATCAGTCGGGAAACGGTTAACAGCAACAACACAGGGAAGACCAAATATATTTTTAATATTATCAATATGCTGTAACAGATTGGGAAGTCCGGCTGTAAGCGCTTCCAGGTTTTCATCATTAAGCTGGTCTTTGGGGACTCCGCCATGGTATTTGAGTGCACGAATGGTTGCAACCAGTACGACAGCAGCAGGGTCGAGACCTCCTACACGGCATTTGATATCCAGAAATTTCTCTGCCCCCAGATCAGCGGCAAAGCCGGCTTCGGTAATGGTGTAATCAGAAAGCTTTAAAGCCATTTTCGTAGCTATAAGAGAATTACAGCCATGGGCAATATTTGCAAAAGGACCTCCGTGAATCAGAGCAGGTGTGTGCTCCAGAGACTGTACCAGGTTGGGGTTCAGCGCATTTTTGAGAAGCGCAGTCATGGCACCTTCAGCCTTCAAATCATGCGCTGTCACAGGCTTTCCTTCGAAATTATACGCAACAATGATACGTCCGAGCCGGCGTTTTAAGTCAACCAGATCCTCTGCCAGACACAGGACGGCCATCACTTCACAGGCGACTGTGATGACAAAACCATCCTCACGGGGAACACCCTGGATGCGCCCTCCAAGCCCATCCACGATCTCACGCAGCTGCCTGTCGTTCATGTCAACACAACGCTTTAGAAGGATTTGCTTTGAATCAATCCTCAGTTCATTACCGTGCTGAATGTGGTTGTCAAGCATCGCAGCCAGAAGGTTGTTGGCAGCCCCGATCGCGTGAAAGTCTCCGGTAAAATGCAGGTTGATGTCTTCCATCGGAACAACTTGAGCATATCCGCCGCCTGCAGCGCCGCCCTTTAAGCCGAAAACAGGCCCCATTGATGGTTCGCGCAGGGCCAGCATAGAGTTTTTTCCGATCAGTCTGAGTGCATCTGCCAATCCGATTGACGTGGTGGTTTTTCCTTCGCCGGCCGGTGTCGGTGTGATGGCTGTGACCAGAACCAGCTTTCCTTTCGGCTTATCTTCAAGTCTGTCTAAAAGGGTGTGGTCTATTTTGGCTTTGTCCCAACCGTAGGGCTCCCAGTCAAACCGTCCAATACCGGTCATATCGGCGATTTTTTCAATCGGTAATACTTTGGCTTCCTGTGCAATCTCAATATCTGATTTCATCTGATAAATTTCCTTCCGCTATGTATAAATATCCATACCCATGAAAACAATGTTAATACTTTACCATTTGCAATTTGATATTTCAACCTTGCATGATGCAAATCTGGTCATAATTGCTGAAAACATAGCAAAAATCAGCTCTTTTAGGGCTATCTCTTAATTGACAATACTGACAGGGTTCTCTATAATTAAAGAACCAATCAAACACATCCCGTGACTGACGGATAATCGCAGATTACTGCGGAGGATCGGGAATGTGAAGTGACTTACGCCGACCGTCTGGGCACACTTATTTTACAGAATAAGTGTGCCTTTATTGTTTTTATGAGGAGGTTGTTATGAAAAAAGTTGCTATCATCATGGGCAGTGATTCTGATCTGCCTGTTGTTCAAAAAGCGGCGGATCAGCTGCGGGAACTTCAGATCCCTTTCGAGATGCATATTTACTCTGCACACCGGACGCCGGATGAGGCACGTGATTTTGCCCGTGCTGCCAGAGATAACGGCTTTGGCGTGATGATCGCGGCGGCAGGCATGGCAGCGCATCTGGCAGGCGCTCTGGCAGCGAACACTACGCTTCCTGTGATCGGCATTCCCTGCGCGTCAGGAGGTCTTGGCGGGATGGATGCCCTCCTTTCGACAGTGCAGATGCCCTCTGGAATTCCGGTGGCGACCGTTGCTGTGGGAGGCGCTAAAAATGCGGCTCTTCTTGCTGCGCAGATTCTTGCCTTGTCTGAGCCTGAACTGGCCGATAAACTTGATCAAAAAAGGAAAGCAGATGCGGATGCCGTACGGGAAAAGGATGCCCGGTTAGGAGAGATGCAGTCATGACAGATATCAGATTTTTATCTCTGCTTGCTGAAGATTACCCGAATGTTCAGGCGGCATCGGCAGAGATCATCAATTTGAGCGCAATTCTGGCACTTCCAAAAGGAACAGAGTACTTCCTCAGCGACTTGCACGGTGAGCACGAAGCCTTTGTGCATATGATCAAAAGCGCTTCCGGTATTATCAAGAACAAAATTGACAATTACTTCAGGGTCACTCTTTCAGAGGATGAAAAGGAGGCGCTTGCGGCACTGATTTATGATGCTGAAAATGAGATTAAGCGCCGCAAGAAATCCGAGTCTGATTTTGATGCTTGGTGCGCCAGGGTTATTTACCAGTTGATAGATGTCTGCTGGCTGGTCTCAAGCAAATACACACGATCAAAAGTCAGAAAACGCCTCCCCAAATACCTGGGGTATGCAATCGATGAGCTGCTTCACGCTGATGACGAAGAAAACAAAGCGCATTATTATGACTCGATCATCAGCTCTGTGATTGAATGCGGTATTGCTGAGACATTCATCAGAGAGCTGGCGGATGTCATCAGTATGCTGGCCGTTGATCATCTCCATATTATCGGCGATATCTATGACAGAGGGGCGCATCCGGACAGAATTATGGATTATCTGATGCCGCTGCGCGATGTTGATTTTCAGTGGGGCAATCACGATGTAATCTGGATGGGTGCTGCCTGCGGGAACTGGGCCTGTATTGCCAATATTCTCCGCAACAATATCAGCTATAACAATTTTGATATGCTTGAGATTGGGTACGGGATCAATCTGAGGCCGCTCACATCGCTGGCTGAT
>CADBOU010000175.1 GCA_902796355.1 uncultured Lachnospiraceae bacterium | reverse complement strand
TTGTTTTGTTGTCAAGGTCCGCGCTGGCCTCACGGGTCAGCTTGTATATACTAACACTTCCCCAGCCCCTGTGTCAACCACTTTTTTTCGGTTTTTTTATGTTTTCTTATCGGTTCGGGTCAGTTGTCAATCGGCAAAATATTTCACTGCTCAGAAAGCTCTCTGACAGCCTTCACAGCCGTCTTGACATCATCCATCTGATTGAAGTATGAAAATGAAAACCGCACGGCGCCCTGATCAGTCGTTCCAAGCGCCTCATGCATGAGCGGCGCGCAGTGTGCGCCGGGCCTTGTGGCGATCTCATACTCCTGCATCAGATAGTCTGAAACCTCGGATGAGTCATAGTCTCTTATATTAATAGAAACAATGGCGCCCCGGTCACCTGAAAAATCGCCGTAGATTTTAACACCGTCGATCTTGCTGACTTCCTGATAGAATGCCTTCATCAGCGTCATCTCGTGCTGATGGATCTGATCCTCGCCTGTCTCATTGATGAAGTCGATCGCCGCCGAGAGGCCTGCCAGTCCGTGTGCGTTCATTGTCCCGGCCTCCAGACGCACCGGCATGTCCTTAGGCTGTGTCTTCAGATAGGTCTGCACGCCAGTTCCTCCGACTTTAAAGGGACGAATCTCCACTCCGGGCATCACACATACACCGCCTGTCCCCTGCGGACCATACAGTCCTTTGTGGCCTGTAAAGCAGAGGACATCGATATCCATCGCAGCCATATCAATCGGGATATTGCCGGCACTTTGCGCCGCATCGACGATATAGATCAATCCGTGTTCATGCGCAATCTTTCCGATCCTTGCAACATTAAGCATGTTGCCGGTGAGATTGGATATATGTGTTGTCACAATCGCCCTGGTGTTCGGCCGGATCATTTTCTCAAAATCATCGTAGATGACACAGCCATTCTGATCAGCCGGGACGATCGACATCTCCACGCCGCGCTCCTCCTCCAGCCGATAGAGCGGACGCAGCACAGAGTTGTGCTCCAGCATCGTGGTGATCACATGATCGCCCGCATCCAGCAAACCGTTAATCGCGAGATTAAGACTTTCTGTCACATTCGATGTAAATGCCACTCTTGTCGGATCAGGGCATCCAAAAAGCTGCGCTGCCTTCATGCGCGTCTCGAAAATAACACGTGCCGCATCAAGACTTCCCGCGTGCGTTCCGCGGGCACTGTTTCCGACATGACGCATCGCATCCGTCACCGCCTCAATCACACTCTCTGGCTTATGAATGGTTGTCGCTGCATTATCCAGATAGATCATGATTTCTTTCCTTTTTTCTTCGCAAACAGCGCCGCGCCGATCGATCCGGCATAGCGTGCCTGTTCGCTCGTCTCGATATCTGTCTTTAATTCTTTTGACAACGCCTTTCGGATATACTCGCTGTCACACAAGCCGCCTGTCAGGCAGACCGGCTTTCCGGCCAGATCCATCCTGGATGCCTGAGAAGCCACTTTCCTGACAATCGAGTCGACCACTGCAAAAGCAATGTTTTCTTTCTTCTCTCCGCGTCCGATCAGGCTGATGACCTCAGACTCGGCAAACACCGTACACAACGATGAGATCGATGTGTCACTCCCTCCTGCTGCCAGCACAGTCAGCTGATCAGGAGATACAGACAGCGTGTTGGCCATGACCTCCAGAAACCTTCCGGTACCCGCAGAGCATTTGTCATTCATCATGAAATTCTTGACCATGCCGCCTGCAACTTCAATAATCTTTGTGTCCTGCCCGCCGATATCGATAACTCCCATCGTCTGGTGTCCGAACAGATACACGGCGCCTGCGCAGTGACAAGTAATTTCCGTCACGGTCTTATCGGAGTAAGGAATCGCTACGCGTCCGTACCCTGTCGCCACAACGACATTTTCCTGCGGATCAAAGCCGGCCTGAACCAGCTGTTTGCGAATGTTTTCCGCTGTATCGACACTGCTCCAGCCTGTCGGGCAGACGTCCTGAAACAGAACTTGTTCATGTTCATCCAAAACCGTTGTCTTGGCGCAAGTTGATCCGATGTCAATTCCGATATAGTTCATCAGTATATGTCTCCATTGTAATCATTTTACGCGAAAGAACGGGCGGCCGCATCAGGCCGCCCGTCCCTGCATTTTTGTAAATATCTCCCGGTCTTAGCTCTGTCAGCAGTACCGGTCTCTGCGCGGATTGATCTGCCCGGCAAGGGGACGGATCGCATGGTATGTCGGCTTTTTTTCCTCCAGCACCTTCTCTACTGCCGGTAAATCTTCCGGCTCAATGAGCAGAGACATGCCGCAGGTCAAATCACCTTGTATTGCCCGCGGCGCAGGGGCAATCCTGTTTTTGATGCCCTCTTCTTTTAAAATCGCCTGCAGCGCAAAACCATGTGTGTAATTGTCAAACAAAATATAGTATCTTACATCTGAACCGTCGTTTGCCGCCATATAAACCTCTCCGCAACAAAACTTTTATTATCCGAGCATCTCCACGAACGCTTCGATACGTGTGCGCAGCTGCTCTGCATCAGAGTCAGTGTAATCTGTCTCGATGCCGAGGAACGGAATGCCCGCCTCGTTCATGGCCTGCTCAACAGAGCGTCTCTCTGTGTCATACAGGCAGCAGAACTTCAGGTTTGTATCGATGACGCCGTCGACATTGTATTCCTTCGCCATGCGAAGGATATCGTCGATACGTCCGCCGTTCGGTGTGAAGCAGGCGCAGTTGTTCTTCATGTAGCGCTTGGACAGAGCCATGTATGCATCCTCGAGAGAAGCATTGTCCTCATCGACAAGGTTCTCGAAGTAGCGTGTGCCTGTGCACATCTCCTCGCAGACAACGGCAGCGCCGCTGGTCTCGATGATGTGATGCAGCTTCCAGTTCGGGATAGCAAGCGGTGTACCGGTGAGAAGGATTCTCTTTGTGCCGGCCGGGAATACGGATACGCCGTCTTTGTTTCTCTGCTCGAGCTCATCAGCCAGCTTGTTGGCCATCTCAGCACAGCGAACCGGATCATCGAAAAAGGCGATCTGCATGACAAGCAGTGCATCAAGACCGCTGATCGGGATATTGTCGGCATTCTTTCTCGCATCAAAGAGACGGGCCAAAGCCTTTCTCTTCTCATTGATGACATGGATGGCGTCATTGAGACCTTCCAGAGTGATCGTATTGCCGGTCAGCTCTTCCATCTTAGCGGCAAACATCTTGATCTCATCAGCCCACTTCTGAATGTCGATATCGCGCTTCATCTGCGGCATATCCATGATGTACATCGGCACATCTTCACCCAGAATCTCATACGCTTTCTTTTTGGCATCACAGGTTGTCTCGCCGACAATCATATCTACGATACGGAAGAACGGGCAGGTGCGGTCAAAGCGGGCACCGATAGAGGCTTTAACGAGCGGACACGTGTTCTTCGGCAGATATTTCTCACCGCCGGGAACCCAGAACTGAGATCCGCCGCAAAGGCCTGAAAACAGTGCGCCGGCTGCATTGATCACTTCATCCGGAACATAGACACAGAAAGTACCGACGACTTTCTTGCCTTCCTTCTGAGCCGCGATCATCTCAGACGGACGGATTCCGTGAATCTCTGAAACGACGAAATCATAAAAGCCCATGCCTTCAGGTCTGTTTTCCATAGAAAGGAACGTATCGCCGAAAGCGGTCGGAAGAACCTGACAGAGCGCATCATGCGTCTCGACATCCATGCCGAGATCTTTCCACATTTGCAAATAATCAGACATAACCAAATCCTCCTTGAAAATAACCAATGCGAGTTATTTATAGAAACAACTACTTTTATTGTAGATTCAAGGAAAAAGGCTGTCTAATACGAATATCTAATATATGCCCTATTTTTATTAAGATTTCTGATAACTTAACTGTTGATCGGAACTCCGCAATCTGCCGAACCAGCCGAACGCAGCATGTCAATCCCGTGTCTGATCGGATCAATTACAGCCTCCAGATTCTCTTTTGCCGCCTTCTCGCTCCCGGGAAGATTGACAATCAATGTTCCTTTGCGGATGCCGGCCGCTGCACGGGAGAGGCACCCGCGGTTGGTGATCTTCATACTCTCCGCCCTCATGGCCTCCGGGATTCCCGGTGTCGGGCGCTCCACAATTGCCATCGTCGCCTCTGGCGTCACATCGCGCGGTGAAAAACCGGTTCCTCCGGTCGTCAGCGCCAGATCAACACCCAGCTCGTCTGCCAGAAAAACCAGTTTGGCGCTGATCTGATC
>CADBOU010000174.1 GCA_902796355.1 uncultured Lachnospiraceae bacterium | reverse complement strand
GTATATCCATCAGATGCCACAATATTCACCATAGTCGATGCAAGTTGCTCAGCGCTCAGTCCGGAATTCTGCAAAACCGTTTTTATATTAGCTCCCTGCCCTGAGTACACACTCAAAGTCTCGGATGTATTAATTGTCGAATAGACACCCTCTGTAGTGTCTAATGCCTTCAACTCTCCCATTGTATAGGATTGTTCCCCGGACACATTATCCGCAGTATATGTACCATCACTGATGATTGCATCGCCGGTCACAACGACGACTGGCGTTCCCTGGTTTGTGAATCCGGTCGCTGCTGCTGTCTCCTGCTTTGGTGTCAGATACCCGAAGGCAAACGTAAATACTGTAATACCTGCCAGCAGGAATCCAAGAAGCCTCTTGTTCATCTTTTTCATCGTTCCAGTCCTTTCACCAACCGACTGTCAGTTCAAACAAAAACCTCTTCACAAAACAAAAAAGGACATAAGAAAACACTTATGCCCGAGTTCATCCTGAAAAGAGGTTCGTCCGCCGTTTTTCAATATGATATACGGTCACTTATACAAAACTCTAAAAACAGTACCGGATCGTCAACCGGTAAGATCTGCCCTTTTGTCTTTTATGCCGTTCTTTTGCTTATTAACATTATATAGTCTAGTCGTTGTTTCAACAACTAAAATATGGTCGCTTTTTCACTTTTTGTGCCATTTATGCACACTTCACCTAATAAACTCAATCTTTTTGACCTGTCTCACCCAGTAAGAAGAGTCAGAATTGCGGATGATAATACGGCACGGGAGCGCATCATCTTCAAGCGGCTCTCCGTCAATTCCAAAGGCCAGCATAATAGGATTGTCCTTCAGATAATCCTGCAACAGCTTCGTATCATACTCATCCGCACCTGTGATGATTATTTTAGCAAAATCATCCTGTTTTACACCGTAAGGTTTAAGTATTGTATCAAGCCACGGCCCAGTTGCCCGCACAACACCGATCTTATCACTCGTACTTTCCGTCTTGATCGTCTTGCAATCCATCTCCTTGAGCTGTGCGACAGACAGTGTGACAGGCTCATCAGTGATTCCGGTCAGTGTGACGGTCCGATCCTCATAGCTGCTGATATCGATATCATCAGGTTTGCCGCAAGCCGACAAACAGCTCAGCACACAAATCAACACTACTGCCAGAATGAAACAGGTTGTTCGTTGTTTCATCACGGTTCGTCCTCAATAATGTAAAGCTTTCCTGTTGCGGGATCTTTGTAGACAGAGCCCATCTCTTCCAGATCCTCCGGAGAAACCTCTTCCTGCTGCTCTGTATCCTTGACATCAGAGACACGGTATGGTGTCTTGGCCACATCAACGTTCCACGCTGCAATCAGCGCAATGATTAACCCGCAGGCAAAGACCAGCATTACATCGACCAGATTGGCGACGCTCTCCATCGGATTGAACTCTTCTGCCGGCTTTCTGTTCACGCGCAGGCGGCTTCCGTTTTTATTGATTCTCATGATCTACTCCCAAAAATCTTCACTCATCACAGACTCTGCAGGTCTCTCGGGTTTTACAGGTGCCGGCGGCGGCACAACAGGAGGTGCCTGAATGGCTGGCTCCATACGCCTTCTTGATGCTTTTTTCACTGCTTTAACCGGCTCTGCTGCGTCTTTTTTATCTTTTTCTCTATCCTGCACATCGAGCACACACTCCATGATGGTTTCGAGTCCGACGACGTATTTCTCATACCAGTTTTTTCGAATCGCGGAGATGACAAATGACACCGCACCGCTGATAAGACCTGCGACCGTCGTATCAAAGGCAATCAGCAGTGACTGGGAAAGCGTTCTGGTATCACCCTGACCAAGTGCGATGAGTCCCGGTCCGAGCGGAATCAGTGTGCCCATCAGACCAAACATAGGAGCGATACGGGCAATGACATCAGAAACCTTGGTCACCTTTTCATAATGGCTTTGCTCTTCAAAAAGGAGTTCACGCGCCAGTGCCTCGCGGCTGTTATCCGGCAGAGAATCCCGTGTGATCAATTCATGAAGCGCTTTTTTCTGTCTGCGCAAAAGGCCGCAATGTTTGATATATTGATCAAGCTCTAAGCTGCTCATGCCCTGGATGTCATCAATCACTTTCGGAATCTTGGCTTTGAGACGGCGCCTGTCTGAAAAGATCTCAACCAGCAGGCTTCCAATCATAAAGATTGCTGCGGCAATGAGAATTAACAAGACAATGATCGTCGGTATCTGCAGCGTCTCTGTGACAGTCCGCAGAATGTCTTTGATTAAATTGCTCATGGGCGTACCTCCTTCAAATACCTGAGCACTCTCAAAAGCCCGCCGGCGCCCACGCAAGCTCCGCTTCCTGCCAAAGCGATAGCTCCGGCTGCGGCATTGCGCGGCTGTGCATCCAGCGGTGTTGTTTTATCGTCTAATTCCTGATCTTCGAGCACTTCATCCTCCAGAATGATTTCACGCATACCGGGAGTGACAGCTGTCACTTCTTTTTCGCCTCGTTCATCATCTTTCTGACTTCCCTGATCTTCTGACAGCTCTTGCCTTTTTGTCCGGTTCTTTTTTGTGCTGTTCGTATTATAGTTTCTCTTTTTCTTCCCCACATCATAGATCAGATTCTTGCGGGTTTTTGTTCTGGGTCGGATTGTAATCTTATTTTTCTTCTCAGGCTGAACCTGTTCTTTTTGTTCTTCCTGTTTTTTCTCGAGCTCAGCCTGCTCTTCTTTCTTTTCTTCTTCTTTCTCTTCTTCTTTTGCCTTGGCATTGATGGTCACAGACTGTGAGATCCCGTTTGTCGTTGTCGCAGTGATTGTCACTTCCCCGGCTTTAAGGATCGTCACCATACCGTTTTCATCGACTGTTGCGATGGATGAATCGCTGCTCGTCCAGGTGAGCGTGCCATCAACTTTATCGTCAAAGAGATCGCTTCCGTGTACGATGTGGCCAATCTGTGTCTTGCTTCCGACAACCAGGTTAGGATCATCCAGTGAAAGCTCCAGCCCGGTTGCTTCGGTTGAAGGCGAGCCGACAAGCGTAACATCGATACCGAAAATGTTCTGCGCAGAATTCATGGATGAGTAGTCGGTACATATCGTGTCTGGTAAAATGGTTGTCTGCCCTGTACAGAAACGGTAGCTCTCCTTTTCTGTCATAAAACTCTCGTCGATCTTCAGCTTAGGATCTTTTGTCGCATAGCTTTCGATCGCAAGGATAGCCGGAACCTCTGTTTTATCTTGCAACGCAACGGATCCAGTCTGAATTCCCGCTGCATGCTCTTCATCAGCAGGCTCTTCGATATCAATATGCTGATAATCTCCGCGCAGATGCGGATAATACCACCTGGTATGATTGACCCACTGATCCATATTGAGAGAGACAAACCATTTATTCTCTTTGCTCCCGTCTGTTGTACGCAGATTCAATGTCTGCACACTCCCCGGATCAATCCCTGCTGCGTCCAGCACATCGTATACTGTCGGTCCGCGGGCGATTGTCTCCATGACAGTCCCGACACGGGTGACATTAGAATATCGATAAACCGCTGTCTCAAGCGCTTCAAGGTCGTCTCTTGTGAGGACAGCTTTTCTTCGATAGTCTTTATCATCTCCGAAATAACCCACGCGTATCTCAAGATCTGCTCCGGCCT
>CADBOU010000173.1 GCA_902796355.1 uncultured Lachnospiraceae bacterium | reverse complement strand
GTGACGATGCGCTGCACCTCATGAGTGATATCCAGCATTTCTGAATGCTTACCCGTCTTGATCTCAATTTTTCTGGACCGCATAGCAGCACCCTCCCTATCTGTGTATTGTTACAGTGATGCCATAATCTCCGAGATCGCAACCAGTACCGCCTCACCGCTGATCTTGATCCGGCCGCCTTCTGCAAGCTCGCAGTGCAGATAGCCGCCGCGCCGGGAGGCCTGGTAGGCCTCGATGACATTTTTTCCGAGCTCATGCGCCCAGTAGTCACCGAGCTGACAGTGCGCCGAACCGCAGACCGGATCCTCCGGGACGGCCAACTTGGGCCCGAAGCTGCGGGAGATGCAGTCGACATCCTTTCCGCGGGCCGTGGCATTTTGCAGGCGTCCGTCCAGTGTGCGCAGCAACTCCTGATCCGGGTGCATCATCCGCACCTGCTCCTCAGTCTCAAACACACAGTTTAAATCGATGCCGAGCACCGCCTTTACCGGTCTGACACCAAAAGCCTTTTCCATCGCATCTGTCACCGGAACCTCTTTAAGTTCGCAGGTTGGAAAATCCATCTCGTAGAGATCCCCCTTCCGGCACACCGTAAGCTTTCCGCTGAGCGTGTGAAACTCGACCAGCTCGCTCCCCGGCTCCACATGATTTAAAATGACAAAAGCCGAAGCGAGTGTGGCATGGCCGCACAGCTCCACCTCTGTTCCCGGCGTAAACCAGCGCAAGTGATAGCCCTGACTCTCTTTCACGATAAAAGCTGTCTCGGACAGGTTGTTTTCCATAGCCAGCTTCATCATGGCCTCATCGGCGGGCCAGACATCCATCACGCAGACCGCCGCCGGATTGCCCGCAAACGGCTCGTGTGTAAATGCATCAACAATGTATTGCCGCATATATGATTTCCTCCGTGTGACTTTAATTCAGCCTGCCGTTAAGATAATTTCCCAAAAAATCTCTGCCGCCCGCTCCAGAATCCGGTCGTTAAAATCATACCCGGATGTGTGCAGAGCCGGCCAGTTTTCACCGTTTCCGATATAAAAAATGGCGCCGTCGCATTCCTTCAGATACCATCCAAAATCTTCCGAAGCGCGCCACATCTGCTGCATCCGGATCACCGGAACACCCAGACGGCTCGCCGCATCAAGCACCCTGCTGATTCCTTTCTCACTGTTTCTTGTCTCCGGGAAGCGATCAGAGATCTCGTAAGATACGCCAAGGCCCTCTTCTTTAGCCCGCTCCCCGGCAAAGGAGAGAATCTCCTCTTCAAGACGATCCATCTCTTCCTCGCGCTCAGCGCGCAGTGTCAAACGCAGGCTCCCCTCTCCCGCCGCAATCCCGAAGTCTCCTGTCCCGGCTTTCATACCAGTAACCGTACACAGCCGCATACCGCGGGACTGATCACGGGCTAACTCCCCGGCACGCAGCGCGGTGGCCGCGATCGCTGCTGCCGGATTACGCCCTTCCTCGGGCGCGCTTGCATGTGACTGTCTTCCGCAAAATCTGATTTCAAGCCCCTCAGAGGCCGGCTGTGTCAGCCCCTCACGGTATATAAGTACTCCCTGAGGGTAACCGCTCAGATTGTGAAATGCATATATCTCTGTAATCCCTTTTTCTTTGATCAGTTCAGCGCACAGCGCGCCTCCCGCACCGGTTTCCTCTGCCGGCTGAAAGATCAGATACACTGTCTGCCGGCAGTGCGCCTCATCAAGCAAAAGAGCCAGCGCACACAGTGCGGCACAGTGACCGTCGTGTCCGCATTTGTGAGAGATGCCCGTGCTTTGTGATGCATACGGCAGCGCCTGCGTGTCTTCATCGATCGGCAAAGCATCCATATCGGCTCTGAAAGCGATCCCGCCGGCGTCAGGATCTGAACCGGGCCTGACCGCGTAAAACCAACCGGCCTTCCGCACAATCTCAAGGGATGTATGTGATGATAAAAAAGCGCACAATCTCTGCTGCGTCTGCACTTCGCAGTGCGAAAGCTCAGGATGCGCGTGCAGGTCATGCCGCAGTTGCCTGATCAGTTTTACCTGCTCTGCGTTCAACATTCCATAAGCTCCTGTTTCAGACGGGATACTATCCCCCAATCGGCCGGCAGCCAGTCAACCTCTTCGATCGTATCTGCATCCAGCCAGCGCGCATCAGCTGCCTCTTTGAGGGTCAGCTCTCCACTTTTAACCGTACACCAGAAACAGTCCATCGACAAATGAAAATCCGGATAATCATACTCGACGGTGTCAATGAGATCACCGACTTCAACCTCTGTATCAAGCTCCTCGCGGATCTCGCGGATCAGCGCCTGTTGCGGCGTCTCTCCCGGCTCGATTTTTCCGCCGGGAAACTCCCATTTACCCTTCCAGGCGCCATATCCTCTGGCAGTTGCAAAGACGGCATTGTCCTTTTTAATGACAGCGCCGACAACCCTGATCGTGCGCATAAATCTCCTTCTTTTAAATCACCAGCTCCGGGATCTCGGCCGGATCATCAATGATGATATCCGCGCCGTACTCAGTGAGCTCTGCACGCGGGCGAAAGCCCCATGTCACACCGACTGCCGTCACGCCCGCATTGTGCGCCGTGATCATATCGGTATTGGTATCGCCAAAGTACAGGCATTCTTTTTTCTTCATACCGCACCGGCTTAAGATCTCGAGAGTCCCTGCCGGATCAGGCTTGATCGGTATGCGCTCTGACTGTCCGATCACCTCATCAAACAAGCCCGCACCGAACACTGTCCTGATGACATTTACTGCGCTCGTGTGCGGTTTGTTGGAACACACCGCAATCTTAACACCCTTTTCTTTCAGCGCATGAAGCGCATCAACCATATGCTCATAAGGCTCTACATGATAGAGCGGGTCCTGATCCAGCCAGGCCCGGCACAGCGGCAGTCCCGCATCCAGATACCGGCCGTCCTGATCGCCGGCATCTGCCAGCGCCCGCTTCAGAGCATTTTTCAGTCCGTCCCCGGCATAGTAGTTAAATGCTTCAACCGGCTGCTCAGGCAGTCCGAAGCGCCGCAGCACCATATTGACCGGGCGCGCAATAGACTCCTGCGTGCGGCAGAGCGTTCCGTCAAGGTCAAAGATACAAATCTTAATCATGGATTGATGATCACCTTTCTGACATGAAACCCGTCATCGTCAAGCTCCGCGATGGCCAGCGTGATTACACCGCCGAAGCGCCGCGGACCGCAGCTCCCCGGATTAATGAAAATGGTATGCTCATCTTCGCTGTACGCATACTCATGTGTATGGCCATAGACAACCATGTCAAAGACAGAGGTATCCTCCCTGATCCGCGAACGGATATGCGTAACCAGGATATACCGGCCCTCCACCTCCACGACATTTTCAACAGGCAGATGCATCAGGCTCCAGTCATTGTTGCCGCGCGCCGCGTGTACCGGCGCAATCAGGGCCAGCTCATCCAGAATCCACTGATCGCAGACATCGCCGGCGTGCAGGATGAGGTCGCATCCCTGCAGCGCGTCCGTCACCTCATGGCGCAAAAGCCCGTGTGTATCTGAAATAATTCCGATTTTCATAGCCGCTCCGCTTTATCCGTTGATCACGTGTATCTGACAGGAGCGCATCGTCTCGAGCGCCGCCGCGTGCTTTTGAGGGGTCACCCCCGCACAGCAGGCTGCATCAACTGAGATCTTCACTTCCGGCATTGACGCCTTAAGCAGGATCGCATTGGACACCACACAGATATCCGTACACAAGCCGATCAGCTCCAGTTCGATCTCTTCTTTTTCAGAGAGTGCTTTCAGATCCGCTGCCAGCGCCGTACTCCCGAAGGTCGGCTTTTCATAGATCGCGGCGCCGTCAAGAAGCTTCGCGATATCCGGCCGGATCTGCCAGCCGTCTGTCCCTTTAATGCAGTGAGGTACCGGGAGGTTTTGCCCCTCCTGCGTATCCAGATAGTTTTCTCCGTGCGTATCCATCGTGGCCATCACATCCTGCACCGGATAGGAGCGGATCTTCTCTTTG
>CADBOU010000172.1 GCA_902796355.1 uncultured Lachnospiraceae bacterium | reverse complement strand
TGATTCTGCGACGGTTTCAGTCACATCTTCGGTAACCTGACTTAAGTTGTTGTCGGTGTTTTCACTCATCAACTCTTACCATTCAATTTCGTCGATGCTCTTGCGTTTCTTGTTGTAATACTTGCGGTTGACTTTCCCGTTTTTTACGCGGATTACGCGGTCTGCCATCCCGGTGATGGCCTGATTGTGTGTGATGAGAATGACCGTCATCCCCGTCTCTTTGCATGTGTCATAGAGGAGCTTTAAAATCGCCTTGCCTGTCTCGTAGTCAAGCGCGCCGGTCGGCTCATCGCAGAGGAGAAGCTTTGGTCTTTTAACAAGCGCACGGGCGATCGCCACGCGCTGCTGCTCCCCCCCGGAAAGCTGCGCCGGAAAATGCTTTAACCGATCGCCTAACCCGACGTCTTCCAGAACTTCGGCCGGATCCATCGCATCATCGACCAGCTGTGCCGCCAGCTCAACATTTTCATAGGCTGTCAGATTCTGGACCAGGTTGTAGAACTGGAAGACAAAGCCGATGTCAAAACGGCGGTAGCCGGTCAGCTTCCGGTTGTTGTAGGCGGAAACTTCATCGCCATCCAGCATGACCGTTCCCTCCGTCGCCTTGTCCATCCCGCCGAGTATGTTAAGAATCGTGGTCTTTCCTGCACCGGAAGGACCGACTACAACACAGAACTCGCCTTTGTTGACGAAAAAGTCCGCGCCGTCCAGAGCCGGAATCTCAACGGAACCGTTTTTGTAGATTTTCCTGACGTTTTTGAATTCTACGTAACTCATGATAATCATCCTCTAGTGCAGTAGACACTACGGATTGCTTCGCTTCGCTCTCGCAATCCTGCAGACTGTTGATTTCACTACGATCTGTAGACACTACGGATTGCTTCGCTTCGCTCTCGCAATCCTACAGCCATTCGCATTCCGCTGATTTGCTGCGCAAATCGCTCCACGCTCATGTCTGTGCAGGTCTCACGTGCCTGTGTCTTTGCGTGCAAGCACGCCGACACAGTCCCGGATCCCTTTGTGTCTACACGTTAAACTTAAACAGCACCACATCTCCGTCCTGCATGACGTATTCTTTGCCTTCCTGGCGGACGAAGCCTTTTTCTTTGGCTGCGGCGATGGAGCCGTTTTCGACCAGCTCGTCGTAGCTGATGACTTCAGCCTTGATAAAGCCGCGTTCGAAATCGGTGTGGATCTTGCCTGCAGCCTGCGGCGCTTTTGTGCCTTTCTTGATGGTCCAGGCGCGCACTTCCGGTTCGCCGGCCGTCAGATAGCTCATCAGCCCGAGGAGCTTGTAGCTCGCCTTGATCAGCTTGTCGAGGCCGGCCTCTGAAAGGCCGAGATCCTCGAGGAACATTCCTTTTTCGTCATCATCGAGCTCGGCGATCTCCTGCTCGATCTGTGCGCAGATCACAAAGACCTCGCACCCGTTTTCAGCGGCATATGCGCGCACAGCCGCCACGCCCGGATTGCTCTCTCCGTCATCGGCCAGATCATCCTCCGCGACATTGGCCGCAAAGATGACTGGCTTGGCCGTTAAGAGATCATACGTCCTAAAGAATGTCTCTTCCTCATCGTCTGCGCACTCAAAATCCTTTGCCAGCCTCCCCGCCTCCAGAAACTCCTTGATCTTCTTTAGAAGTTCAAGTTCTTTGGCGGCTTTCTTGTCATTTTTCGCCGTGCGCACTGTCTTTGCAATACGCCTCTCAATCACCTCGAGATCGGCAAAAACAAGCTCCAGATTGATTGTCTCGATATCACGCAGCGGATCAATGCTGCCATCAACATGAACGATGTTATCATTTTCAAAGCAACGCACTACATGCACGATCGCGTCAACCTCGCGGATGTTCGCAAGAAACTGATTGCCGAGGCCCTCGCCCTTGGAGGCGCCTTTGACAAGGCCTGCGATGTCGACAAACTCGATCACGGCCGGAACGATCTTCTTCGTGTTGTACATTTTCCCAAGCACATCCAGCCGCTCATCAGGCACCGCGACGACACCGATGTTGGGGTCGATCGTACAGAACGGATAGTTGGCCGACTCGGCGCCCGCCTTCGTCAGCGAATTAAACAGTGTGCTCTTTCCGACATTCGGAAGACCGATAATACCTAATTTCATTGATTTAAAACTTCCTCTCTTGCTGTCATTTAGCGCCAAAACGCCTTATAAATTATACCATCAATGCCGCTTCTTCACAATAAGTTTCTCGCTTGTCGCCATTTGTAAAGAATGCTATATTTTTTCAAACAAAAATCATGTACAACATGCGAGGAGGAGCTATGGAATCTATCAGGATTTTTCTGAGGAAAATTGCATCTGCAAGCCTGGTTGTAAAAATCCTGATCGGCCTGATTCTGGGCGCCGTTTTAGGCCTTGCCGCCCCGAAACTGGAGTGGCTGGCGCTGTTCGGCGATCTCTTTGTCGGTGCTCTCAAAGCCACCGCACCGGTGCTGGTCTTTTACACCCTGAGAAAAAGCGCACTGACTGCCTTCTTTACGCGCAGTTCTGCTGCCAACATCCCGGTCAATATGCATTTTTGCGAAAAACTGGGGCTTGATAAGGATATGTATTCGGTCTCGATCCCGCTCGGATCAACCATCAATATGGACGGCATCGGTTTTATCATCAGTGTGATCCAGGATTCGATGGAAACAGCGCTCAACTCTTCCGGCGATGCGCTCTT
>CADBOU010000171.1 GCA_902796355.1 uncultured Lachnospiraceae bacterium | reverse complement strand
TGATGTTCCCGGAGAAGCTGAAGATGAACGGCGCAGGCGTCTTCATCGGTACAGCGCTCTTCTTTGCAATGCATGCATCAGCACCGGGCTACATTGATGGCTCTATTGCAAGATACTGCAACATCATTCTGACTGAGTTTGTCTACACAATCATCGGTCTGGCAGCAGGTTGGTGCACAATCTGGTTTGCAGGCGCAACAAGCAAACTCGGCGAGTAATCATCATGTTTTTACGGCCCTGACAGCCATATAAGGGCCTCCAAAAACAAATCGCAGGTGCCTGTGTTTGAATAGGCGCAGGTACCTGCCGGACATAACACATCAGCGAGGTATTTGAATATGTATCCAGTTATTCATGAAAACGATGTAAAAGAAAAAGCAGTCCCGGGGCGTTTCCTGCGCTGGGTGGTAGATAAAGAAGACGGACTGGACGGAAAGTTCTGCTCTTGCTGCATCATGCGCGTGGAGCCGGGACAGACAGTAAACCCTGCACATTGTCATCCGCAGGGAGAAGAAATGCTTTATATCCTCGACGGAGAGGGTAAAGTATATATTGACGGAGTCATTTATCCATTTGAGACAGGCAGCGTTGTCCTCTTTGAGCAGGGCCTGATTCATATGGTTAGAAATACAGGGGATAAGGAGCTGAAGGTAGCATGCTTCTTTGCACCGGCCACAGACCTTGATTCCTATGAATATCATCCGGAGGTGGATTTCGACAGCGGCAAGCCTGCTGAGTAATCCGGTACATGAAGAAAGGAGATCATGATGAGAAAAGATAATCCTTTGTACGGATTTGAGATCGATCCCGAGCAGCTGAATTTTATCGGCGAAGATTTGCAGAGACCGGAATGCATTCTGGCTGAGAGAGACGGAAGCATCTGGACCGCTGACGCCAGAGGCGGCGTTGTGCATATCCGCCCGGACGGATCCCAGAAGATTATCAATCAGAAATATGAAGGCAAACTTGATATCAATGCAGGCGACGTAAACCGCTTCTTTGAGGGCACACTTCCGAACGGTCTTGCTTTTGCAAAGAACGGAGACATTCTGATTTCAAACTTCGGCACAGACTGTCTTGAGATCATGAAGAGAACCGGCGAGACAGAGGTGTTGTTTGATACCATTGACGGCCAGGAGATCGGCAAGGTTAATTTTGTCCTGCGCGATTCCAAAGACCGGATCTGGATCACAATCACGACCATGAAGAAGAACTGGATTGACGCGCTGGTACCGGATCTGGCTGACGGCTATATCGCCCGCTATGACGAGCGCGGTATCCACATCGTGGCTGACGGCCTTCACTTCACAAACGAAGTGCGTTTTGACGCTAACGAAGAGTATCTGTACTGTGTCGAGACCACCGGCCTTAAAGGCGGTCGCATCATCCGTTTCCGCTGCGACGAGAACGGTGATCTGCACAACAAGGAAGTTTACGGCCCGACGGAGTGGGGTCAGGGCGCATACCCGGACGGTATCGCTTTTGACAGCTATGGCAACCTGTGGGGCACGATGGTTTACTCTGACAAGATCTTTGTCATCGATCCCGACGGCGAAGGCAAGATTCTGATGGATTGCGGCGATCACGACAAAGTGCAGGCACTGGATGATGCATTTTACGCAAGCTGCGTGACCAATGAGATCTTGTTCCAGACAGGTCAGGGCCCGGCACCGTGGACGGCAAGTGTCTGCTTCGGCGGACCGGATCTGCGCAACGTCTATATCGGATCTTTGAGAGAGACGAGTGTGCCGTGGTTCCGCTCACCCGTTGCGGGACTTCCGATGGTCCACTGGTAAAGAGAAGAAACAGGAGGTGGAAAAATGAGCGAAACAATGAAAGCAATCCGCTTAAACGCACCCAATGATTTTGAGTATACGGATATTCCGGTTCCGGAACCCCAGGAGTCTGAGGTTCTCTGCCGTGTTGAGTCTGTCTCTATCTGCGGAACAGACCCGCATATCATCCAGGGAGATTTCCCGGGCGTCTGGCCGCAGAAATTCCCACTGATTCCCGGACACGAGTGGTCCGGCCAGATCGTGGCACTCGGCGATAAGGCTGAGGACTTTGGATGGAAGGTCGGCGACCGCGTCTGCGGTATCGCAAACCTCGGCTGCGGGCACTGCAGAAACTGTATGGAAGGCCGTTTTACGATCTGCTTAAACTATGGCAAACCGAAAATCCACAAGATGTATGGCCATATCTCACAGGGCGCATATGCTCAGTATATTTCAGCTAATATCCGCGCAATCTCCAAGATTCCGGATGAGATGGACTACGATATAGCTTCCATCATGGATACACTGTCGATTGCACTGCACATGATCGAGCGCACCAACTTCAGAGTCGGTGATGACGTGCTCGTCAATGGTGCAGGCGCACAGGGATGGATGTCCATCATCGCTCTGAAGACGATGGGCGCACGCAACATCTACTGCTCCGGCAGCGGTGTGCGTCTGAAGATGGCTGAGGAGCTCGGTGCGATTCCGATCAACTACCGCGAAGAGAATATTCCGGAAGCGATCATGAAGTACACCAACGGCTTTGGCGTGAAGCGCGTCGTGGAGTGCACAGGCACTGCACAGGGCGTACAGGCAGCCTGCTGGTCGGTAGCCCGCGGCGGTTCTATCGCAGCAGTCGGATTCCCGAAGGGTGATGTGCCGATTCCGGTTCGCCATCTTGTCATGGATGAAATTTCATTCAACGGCAGCCGTGCTAACCCGAATACACTGGAGCCGGCGATCGCCATTGCAGCCAAGAACATGGATGATCTCAAGAAGCTCATCACACATGTCTTCCCGATGTCCAAGTACGCAGAGGCATATGAAGTGTTTACCAAGCGGCTCGACAATTCTCTCAAGGTTGTCGTCAAACCGCAGGAATAAGAGTTAATCAAGGAAACAAGTAACAGCATCAATTCAAGGAGGGAATTTATGTATTCATTTCAGTTAAGCAGTGATAAGGCACTCGTCCGCTTTGATATCATCGGCGGTCCGGAAAGAGATCACATTGTAGAGGATCCGACATTTCTGAACTATCGTCTTGGTGACGTCAAAGAGTCTACCGAAGTGACAAAAGAAAAGGCAGACATCGTCTGGAAATATGACGAGCAGCCGAAGTCCATCAAATATGTTGATGATCAGCTCATCCTGACAGGTTTCTGGGAGGAAGGCGAGCTCAACAAGATCATGGTCACCATGATGGCTAACGAGATGGACAAGTGCGGTCTGCACCCGTTCCATTCATCCAGCGTTCTCTACAGAGGAAAGCTCATCCTTCTGGTCGGCGGCGAGAACAACCACGGCAAGTCCATGTCTCAGCTCGAAGCTAACCGCAGAGGCGGCAAGACATTCTCAACAGAGACAACAGTAACAGATAACGATGGTCTGTTCCTCTATGGCTCCAAGAACGTTTATATCCGCAAGAGAGCAAAGGGTACAGAGCGAAGCGATCTGCCGGATCAGGATCAGGGCGTTGCCAAGTTCTTTGACAAAGAGCCTGAGGCTCCGTACACCTATGACGGCGGCCATATGGCACTGGCAGTTATGCCGTGCATCGACGGATGGTTTGACACCCAGGTTACCAAGATGGGTCAGTTCGAGGCAGCTTATCAGAGCTATCACTCACTGATGAACTTCTTCGGCCTCAACCAGCTGCTCTCCGGTGAAGACGGCTTGGTAATGCCGATCGTTGACACAGATGAGAGACGTCAGGCACGTGGCGAGTTCTGTGCTAAGTTCGCAGCAAGCGCACCGTACTACATGATTCGCGCGAAAACACCGCAGATCATCTTTGACGAGATCGACAAGATCCTTGACGAGATGGAGTAATCCGCGCGTTACAATCTTTGAAAATAGTAACAGACGCGGGCCGGCATCTAGAGCTGGCCTGCGTTTTCTTTTCCCCAGAAAGAGGAAGTATATGAAAAAAATGATCGTTTTGGGCACCGGCCAGGCCGTCTGCCTCCACTATCATAATACATGTTTTGCTCTCACAGACGGT
>CADBOU010000170.1 GCA_902796355.1 uncultured Lachnospiraceae bacterium | reverse complement strand
CTTCCCGGATGAGGCTTCTTATGAGGCAGTTAAGGGCAGCTACATCCTTGACAACGAGCTTCTCAGCTATGCTAAGAAGGGCATCACCATCATGCATCCGCTTCCGCGTGTTGATGAGATCGCTACAGAAGTTGACACCTATGAAGGTGCTGCATACTTCCGTCAGGCTCACAACGGCATGTATGTCCGTATGGCTCTTCTCGGTCTTGTCACAGGCAGAATCTGAGAAAAGTTTCAATTATAAGAAATGCAAAGAAAACCACCGGGTCGGTCAGATCCGGTGGTTTTTTATGACTGTTTAAGTCGGATTCACAGACGCGAAAGGCGAAGAAGCTTCTTACTGCTGGGGGATGATGTCTTCGCGGATTCTCCGTGAAAGCTGGCGCAGTTTGTACGCCAGGAACAGATTGGATAATCCGTCATAGACCATGAAGATGCCGGTTGCCATAAAGAGAGCGTCTGCAATCCATGTCGGGCGCGCAAGCACAAGCACCGAACAGATGATGGTCAGAATTGATAAGATCATGCCGACCCACCAATACGGAAAACGCAGAGTGGCGAGAGAAAGTGTCTGGCAGAAATTCATGACACCGCTGAGCATCATGAAAGCGCCGGCCACAATAATCACAAAGGAGACAAACTGTTCCGGCTTGACAATGATCAGGATGCCGACAATGGCCAGAATAATGCCCCCGATCAGTATGCCGGGGAAATTGCTGGCCAGGCGCTTTGTGAAAAAGCCGATGGCCATGATCGCACCGCACAGCAGAAGAGCAATGCCCAGTGCGCGCACCAGCACAACCCGCGATGAGGCAGGCCAGACGGCAAAGATGATGCCCAGCAAAATCAGCACAATCGCATAGATGATATTGCCTTTGTAGATTCTCTTAAAAAATGCAACCATGTCAAACCTCCTTTTGATTTACACAAAGTTGACATTATCGTTCGATCTGACAATATCATAGTATTATGTTGCATGTATTTCAAGAGTACAGCTTCTGATTTGTTATATTATTTAAGGAGATAATGCTAATTGCATTTACAATAATTCAAAACTAATTCGGTTGCGATCATTCGTCCCGGGACGAGCGATGATTTTTCCAAATACTCTTCGCGGGTGTGAGCGCCGCTTCCCTCACAGGTGCCTACACAGATTGCCGGGATACCAAGAGAGAGAGGAATGTTGCAGTCAGTTGAGGAAGAGACGCGTTCAGGCCTGGAGCCAGTAATCTCTTCGATAATGCGCTCCGCCTGTTCGATCATTTCAAGGCGTCTGGCTTTGGCAGCAGAGTTGAGATTCTCACCCGGACGCATGCCGATCACCTCAAACTCAAGGCCATATTTTTCAAACAGTCTTCGAAACAGTCTGTCCATCACGCGCATGCCGCGGCCGGTATCCGCCCGGTATTCACAGAGCACCGTGCATTCCTGGGCAATTGTATTAACGGATGTACCGCCGTTGATTGTTCCGATATTGTAAGTGGCTTTGCCGCCGTCCGGAAGCTGTGTCCGGTACAGTTCCTGTATAAAGGCAGCCATCTTCTGGATGGCATTTTCATGCCCGAAAGCCAGATAAGAGTGACCGCCCTCCGTCCGGGCTGTCACCTTGAAACGGCCGGAACCGACTGCGCGGTCGACTACTTCCCCGTAAATCAGGTCAAACGTATAAAATTCTTTGACACGGCCTGCGTACGCCTCAAAGATCTTGCGGATGCCCACAAGGTTGCCCATACCCTCCTCGCAGGTGTCGCAGACAAAGAGGATGCCGCAGTCTTTTGGCTTGAGCTGATGCTGCGTGACAAAACGTGCGGCAAGCAAAACATTGGCTAGATTGACTGAGTCATCATAAATTCCCGGGCAATAGACGCGCTGCGCATCCTCTTTTAAATGCAGACGCTCGGTGTCCGGAAAGACGACGTCCGTGTGAGCGGCAAAGATGACAACAGGCTTGTCATCAGTCACACAGTACGGGTAGATGACATTGAGTTCGTCATCAACATACACCCCTTCACAGCCATTGTCTTCAAGCCATTTTTTGCAGAATTCTGTGCGCTTCTCCTCATGCCATGAGGGAGAGGGAATCTGCGCAATTGTCTCAAGAAGCTGCAGCGCTTCAGGAGCCTGTGCCTTGATCTCATTTCTGTATATTTCTGAAAGCATGTTATATCCTAACTTTTTTTAACGTATTCTATGGTTCTCTTTTAAGCCTTAAACGGCATTGTAATCATGTAAAATAAGGCGATGATTCTATTTGAACGATACACTATGGCTGACAGTAAGTCAAATAAAGCGGGGAGGTGTCAGGATGCTGGTTTGCTCTCTCTGATCAGCCATATAACATGAAACTGCTCTGAAGTTCAATAAACCCTGATTTTTCTGGCAGATAAAATGACAGAGTCCTGACCAAGCCGCATGAGAGCGAAGGCAAAAAAGGATATATTTATAGAGGTAACAGCAACGGAGAAGAGAGGGGCTTTTCAAATTATTAACAGAAGATTAAACTTGTCTGCTGCAGGCCCTAAATCTTGACAACTGGCCGCGGAATGTTCGATAATAATCAGGTAGCGTTTCGTGTTATTTCGGTGCTGAAAAAACTGCTTTTCGCACTAGAATGGAGTGAACAAGTTATGAAATGGGATCACATAGTTAAGAACGGAACGATTGTGACCGGCGATACGATGTACAAGGCTGATGTCTATATCAAAGACGGCAAAATCGGAGCGGTCACAACCGATGATTTGGGCGATGTCGAAGTCGTAACGGATGCAGAGGGCAAATATGTCCTCCCCGGATTCATTGATTCACACGTGCATTCACGTGACGGCTCCAAGGGTGCTCATTACAAGGAAGACTTTGCGCATTCATCTGCGGCTGGTGCCTGCTCCGGTATCACAACTATCTATGAGATGCCGAACTGCAACCCGGCGATCACGAGTGTCGATATGCTTGATGATTTGGTCAAGACAATCACACCGAAAGCATACACTGACTTCTGTGCATGGGGTCTGTGCATCGGTGATGCCAATGATGCAGATCTTCCGAAGCTGGCTGAGGCCGGTGTCATCGGATTTAAGTTCTTCTGGGGCTATGCGATCTCTAAAGAATATCAGCTCATTTACAACTATGATGAGAGCATGAAAGATGTTATTCCGCCGCTCGATATGGGACAGATTTTCCAGATGTTCCGCACGGTGGCTAAAACAGGCAAGATGGTGGCGATCCATGCAGAGGACTTCGGCGTCATCAAGAGACTGACAGAGGAAGTACAGGCGACCGGAGATAAGAGCTATGATGCGATGCTGCGTGCCCGCCCGGCGTACTCTGAGCTGATCACGATTGAGACAGCGATCAGACTTTCCCGTATCCTCGGCACACACCTGCACATCCTGCATCTGGCAGCCGGTGACGGCGTAGACCTGATCCGCAAGGCGCGCCAGGAAGGCCTTAACGTGTCCGGCGAGACCTGCCCGCAGTATCTGTTCCTGACCGATAAAGAGGCCGGCGCTCTCGGCTCTGTCGTCAAGGGCTATCCGCCGATCCGCACCAAGTATGATCAGGATCTGCTCTGGGAAGGCATCAAGGACGGCACACTCTGCCAGGTCGCTTCTGACCATGCGCCGCACTCTGCTGAGGAGAAGAAGGGTGATATCTGGACAGCTCCGTCAGGCGCTGCCACGATCGAGACAGAGCCGCTTGTCATGCTTGACGCAGTCAGCAAGGGACGTATTACTCTCAATGAGCTTGTTAAGCTTCTCTCCGAGAATCCGGCTAAGATGTACGGCACATATCCGCTCAAGGGCTCCGTTCTGGCCGGCACAGACGCTGACCTTGTCATCGTTGACATGGACAAAGAGTACACCTTCCACCAGGAAGAGATGCACTCCCGCACCAAGCAGTCCGGCTATGACGGATGGAAGCTCAAAGGTGCTCCGGTACAGACCATCCTGCGCGGCGTGACAGTTGCCAAGGACCGCGAGATCGTCAGCGAGCCTTGCGGACATTTTGTCAAAGCACAGGATAACGGTGTGCTCTGCTGATAAGACGTTTTTATACTATTATTTTAGGATAGAGAAGCAGATATCCCAATCAGAAACGTAAAAACGACGGTACATAAGGCTGCGTTCTTTTCGGCCTTATGTACCGTTTGTTTTTCCGTAATGAAAATGGTTCTGATGGGATGTCTGTTTCTCTATCCTTTTAATTCTTCATCTTACAATGATACATGTGGAAGAAGACCGGGTCTTTGTCCACGTGGAAGAAGAAGCACGGGTTCTCTCCGCACCATTCGTCGATGGAGCCGATGTCCTCTTCATGGATGAGTTCAGCGCCGCTTTTGCGAATCAGGTCATGGAAGTAAGATAGCTGATAATTGCCGTGTGCACAGTCCGGGTGATTGGCTAAAAGATTTTTATATGTAGGGCTGTAGGGGCGGCAGTAGAGATACGTGCCGACCATCTCAGCTCCCGGCTTCAGATATGGCTGAAGTGCACTGATCAGATCCTCGTTCTTGTGGAAAGCGCCGAAGTCATTGATGGAACAGATATCAGTATAGATATCGACGCAATGCTTTTTGAGGGGGTAGCGGCAGGTCTTATCTACTATATATAAGATATTCAGTTTAGGATTCTGCTGCTCGATCATCTTTTTAAACCGCAGAACAATCTCAGGGTGCGGATCTGTCAGGATGTATAAATTGGAAGGATCCAGCTCGCTGATGCGCGAAAAAAGGAAGGAAAAACAGTTGAGCTGGTTTTCCAGAATAACCTTTCCGCCTGCTTTATCCATCAGCAAAAGCGTCTCGTACATTCTGCTGAAAGACTGCTGAAATAAAGAGACCCACGACACCGGAAGCAGCTTAAAGATACCCCGGTTCAGATAGGGGATGTCCAGCTCATTGAGGGTGCCGCCCTCCGTCAGGACGATGCCGTTCTGGATGGTGGCGTGATACCCGCAGGAGCAGGAGGCCTCTCCGTTCATGACTTCGCCGCCTTTCAGGTCGGCTTTTTGAAGCTCAAGAGGCTCTCCGCAGTCAGGGCAGCATAAAAGCGGCAGCATCTGCAGAGGAATCCCTTTGACAGGGTATACAGCGCCGTCCTGGACACGCCGGTTTTTTAATGAAGAAATAAACTTGAGCAGTTCTTCATGGGTGCTTTGCATGGATTCAAGTTCTGCGCGCAGCTCGGCCTCTTTTTTCTCCAGAATCTGGACAAAATCAGTGACATCATCGAGCGCCGTAAGGTTGGAGAGGTGGATCAGGGAGAGAATGGTCCTGATCTCGCTGATCGAAAAACCGAAATCCTTCAGCTGCACGATAATGTTCATATCTGTCTCACATCGGTCGTCAAAACGATATTGCTTATTGTGCACTTTCGGAATCAGCAGGTGACTGTTGATGTAATAGCGCACCGTGCTGATCTCTACGCCGTATTTGCGTGCAAACTCACTGATCTTCAAAACATGCACCTCCTTGTTAAGCATACTTTACATGAGATTGTTTTTGTTGTCAATTCTTAATTAAATATAAAGTACACTTCACTAATACGCCTTACAAAGAGGTGATCTCAGTTAAAAATTAAGTGGGTTGAGGCGCTAAAAGATATTTCTTAAAGTGTTCTTAAAAGCAAAATTCCTTGATTTTAAGCGGCTTTTAAATACACTGAAAAAATATTGAAAAAAATTAAAAAAAAATAAACACAAGTTCGATTCTTTATAGTATAATATTTTCAGAATTTATTATTCTGTTGTTAATAATGCTTTATCACAAAGCTTTATTAAATGAAACACACCACACGTCAACACATTTAGAGGAAAAATGGAGGTGGAAAGTAGTATGTTAGGTTTATTAGCAGCAAAGCCGCTGGTCGAACATGCAGGCTTCCTTCTGGTCATCATGATCGCCTATCTGTTGCTGATGCTTTTCCTGGGTTATGTAGCAGGACGAAAGACATCAGACAGCTCAGACGACTATATGGCTGCTGAAGGCAAGATGCCGATTTGGCTGGTTACGGCAACCATTCTGGCAACATTTATCTGTGGTGCAACCATCATGGGTGGCGGCGGTGTCGCTTATGAGGCTGGTATCCCGGCTTCAATCGCTGACCCGTTTGCAGCCTGCCTGTGCCTGATCGCCGGTGGTTTTATCTTCCAGGGTCAG
The DNA here is from genome assembly GCA_902796355.1 of uncultured Lachnospiraceae bacterium. Lineage (GTDB taxonomy): Bacteria > Bacillota > Clostridia > Lachnospirales > Lachnospiraceae > RUG842. Next base: position 1,889 of record CADBOU010000170.1, on the reverse strand, counting down.
ATCCGTCGTACCGGTGCCGTTTCTCCTGCTTCTGTATATCAGAACAGATACGGCGTTGTTGGCGGCGCAATCGCAGGTGTCTGCACGATTATGCCGATGCTTTTCTTCGCTGGCGCTCAGGTTGCTGCGACAGGTAAGCTCTTCCAGATCGTTCTCGGCTGGCCTTTCAAGACGACCGCTATTCTGTCCGGTCTCTTCGTTATCGTTTATACCGCTTTCGGTGGTATCACAGCCGTTGTCTGGACAGACTTTGCTCAGGTTGCTATCCTGATCATCGGTGTCATCGTTATCTTCCCGGCTGCTCTGTCTCATGTCAATGACCTTGGCGGACAGCAGGCAGCGAAGGATCTTCTGGGTGCTGACTGGTTCTCACTGGGATACGGTGCAGCTCTTAGAACAGAGAACTTGGATACAACAGTTCATGGCGCAGAAGCTATCATTTCCTATCTGGCTCTGTGGATCGGCGCATCAGCCGGTGCTATGCCCGGTAGTGACATCATGCAGAGAGCTCTTGTTGCCAAGAGCCCGGGAATTGCAAAGGCATCTGCTGTTATCGCCGGTGTTCTGATGACAATCCTTGGATTCATGGTAGTCTACTCAGGCGCATGGGCTCGTTTCTTCGTAGAGAGCGGCCACAACCTGTTCTCAGCAGCTGAGATGGAAAGACTGGCAGAAGACTCCGAGCTTGTTATGCCGCTGATCTCAACTCACCTGCTTCCGCCGTGGTTCACAGCAATCTTCTATGTCGGCCTTCTGGGCGCGATCATGTCCTCAGCTGATACAGCTCTGTTTGCTCCGGCAACAATCATCGCGAATGATATCATTCGTCCGCTGTATCACCGCTCAAAGGGACAGCCGATGGAAGACAAGAAACTGACGACTCTCGTTCGTATCTCTGTTATTGTACTTGGTCTGATCGCTACAGCGTTCGGTACTTTCACACAGTCCGTCTTCACACTTGAGGTTATCGGCTTCACGGTACAGATCGTTCTGTTCTTCCCGCTGCTGTTTGCGCTGTATTGGAAGAAAGCAAACCGTACCGGTGCTGTTGTCGGTATGATCGGTGGTATCCTGTTCTGCATCATCATGATGGTTGCACAGGGTACAGTTGATCCGACTCCGTACTGGGCAATCTGCTTCGGCCCGATGATCACAGTTCTTGTACTTCAGGTTGTTGTCTCTCTGGCAACAGCCAAGAAAGACCCGCCGGTACCGCTTATGGCACGTGACGGCACAGTCCTGAAGTGGGCAGAGCTTGGCGAGAACAAGTTCTATGTAGAGTAATTTGCGGTAGACGTATTTAAATTATTTGGTGTGTTTTTCACCATAACAATCTAGATTGGTGAATAAGCTTTTCCGTGAGTGCTGTGGGGTACATGGCACTCACGGGTTTTCTATATATTGGTTTGCTGTTTGCTTTATCAATACGTTTTCTTTTTGTTGACATAAAGTATACTTTACATTATATACTTCTAATTGAGATCTATAGCCAGGAAGATGGTGGACGAGCCGAACATGGTGATATAGATTGGCAGGATTGATACCGGAGAGCAGTTCCGGTCATGTAAATTAAAGAAATATGGTGGACGAGCCTTTCTACGGCGTGTGTCATGTGACATACGTTTCGCAGAAAGGCTTTTTATATGCAACTAAAGTGTGAGCTGTGTATGCAATATCATGAAAGGAGATACTCGTAAATTGGAAGCAAAAATGAGATTTGCCAGAAAGACCCTGCACATTAACGGTGCAGACAGGACGTTTATCTACAATCCTGAAAAAGACACATTGGCGGATGTACTGCGCCGGGTCGGCCTGACCGGCACCAAGATCGGCTGCAACAAAGGCCTGTGCGGAGCCTGTTCAGTCATTTTAAATGGAGAGCTGGTACG
>CADBOU010000169.1 GCA_902796355.1 uncultured Lachnospiraceae bacterium | reverse complement strand
TCCTGAAAACAGGCTGCAGAAGTCATTTTCTGCAGCTTTTTCTTTTGCGGAAAAATGCTTGACCATGGAATTCTTCCATCCCCTATGATGAAGACAGCCAGAAGACAACTTTTTTCAGGGAGGAAAACGAAATGCTGAAAAAGCTTTTTACACCTGCAAAGATCGGTAACTGTGAAATCCCGAACCGTCTGATTGTGCCGGCCATGGTCATGAACCTGTGCACGGAGGATGGCATGATTACGGAGCGCTATATTAAATATATCGAAGAAAAAGCCAAAGGCGGCTGGGGGATGGTCATAACCGAAGATTATGCCGTCAATGTAAACGCCAAAGGCTATCAGTTTATTCCCGGTCTTTACGAGGATGAACAGATTGAAGGCAACAGAAGACTGACGGAGACGGTGCACAAATACGATACGAAGATTTTCTGTCAGATGTATCATCCGGGGCGTCAGTCCAAGCATGCCGTCAACGGCAACGTGCAGCCCCTTGCTCCTTCCGCGATCAAGGACCCGTTCTGCATGGATCTTCCGCGTGAGATGACGGTGGAAGAGATCAGACAGATCGTGAAGGATTTCGGCAGCACGGCGAGGCGGGTAAAAGAATCCGGGTTTGACGGACTTGAGATTCACGCCGCACACGGATATCTGATCTCATCGTTTTTATCTCCGTTCACAAATAAGCGCGTCGATGAGTACGGCGGCTGTTTTGAGAACCGCACGCGCATTCTTGATGAAATTTATGCATGCATACGTGAAAATGTCGGCGCTGATTTCCCTGTTCAGGTCCGTATCTCGGCAAATGAGTATCTGCTGGGCGGCCGCACGGAAGCAGATACCTATGAGCTGGTCCGGCACCTTGATGAACTCGGCGTAGATGCGATTCATATTTCAAACGGCATGTATGCGTCGCCGGTCATCCGTCAGATCATTGCCCCGATGTATACCGAGCACGCATTTAACATGGATACGGCCGAACAGGTCAGAAAGCTTGTTTCCTGCCCGGTCATTGTGACAAACCGTATCAATGATCCCAAGATGGCAGATACGATCCTTGAAATGGGCAAGGCTGATTTCATCGGCATGGGGCGCGGGTCTCTGGCGGATCCGCATCTTCCGGAGAAAGCCCGGAAAGGCGCGTTTGAGAATATCCGTTACTGCATCGGATGTCTCCAGGGCTGCGAGGCAGGTCTTCTGGCCGGCACTTGTGCCACCTGCCTTGTCAATCCGCGCGTCGGGCGTGAGTACGAGAATCCTATGGAGAAAACAGATTCTCCGAAGAAAGTTATGGTCATCGGCGGAGGTCCTGCAGGACTGATGGCAGCTGAAACGGCTGCCCGGATCGGTCACAGGGTTACGGTCTATGAAGCAAAGAATACACTGGGCGGGCAGTTTAAGAGCGCGGCATTTCCTCCGGGAAAAGGAGAACTCTCGACGTTTGTCTCTTCGCTGAGAAAAAACCTCGCCGATATGGGTGTCCCTGTTAAGCTGGAAACCCCGGTTACAGAGGAACTGCTTGCGTCCGAAACACCGGATGCCGTGATCGTCGCGACCGGCGCGAAACCCCTTGTTCCGCCGATCAAAGGACTTGACGGCGAAAATGTCGTCAGCGCAGAAGATGTCCTTCTCGGAAATGCCGATGTCAGACCGGGGCCTGTTGTTGTCTGCGGCGGTGGCGAAGTCGGCGGCGAGACTGCCCATTTCCTGACGCAGACCTGCCAGGATATCACGCTGATCGAAATGCGGGACGATATTCTTGTTGACATGTTCCCGCTCATGAAAATGCAGCTCATGCAGTATATCAGAGAGGCCGGGATCAAAGTGCTCACGGGAGCCAGGGTTGCTTCGGTCGATGAAAACGGCGTCTTCTATACCGATCAGGAAGGGAACACGCAGTTTGTTCCCGCGGCGACTGTTGTCTCGGCATTCGGTTATAAGGCCTATAATCCGCTGGAAGAGGCGGCGCGCAAATACTGCGGCAATGTGCAGGTGATCGGCTGTGCCGTCAAGGCGGGCAATGCGCTCACAGCCGTACGCGAAGGCTACGAGGCCGCGCTGGCAATTTGAGAAACATTGTTATGAAGATGAAGCAGTGTCTACCGCCTGCTTCATCTTTTTTATATAGTTTCCGACGTGTTCCGGGGCCTCCGTCCCGTACTGCTCGAGCAGGCGGATGATG
>CADBOU010000168.1 GCA_902796355.1 uncultured Lachnospiraceae bacterium | reverse complement strand
CTTTCTAAAAAACGGACCAGTCCCTCTGCCGCTTCATCCGTATCGGAAAGAGCGGTCTCCCCGAGGGGAACCAGCTTGTTGCGTCCATGGTAGTCGCTGCCCGCCGTGACATACAGATCATAGGTCTTTGCAAATCCGAGGATCTGTTCGACAAGCTTGGGGGTGAACGCATAATAATACGCCTCCAGCCCTTCCAACCCCATCTCAAGGAGATGCCGGATCCGCTCATCCATCTCATCGCCCAGGATCAGATCATCACCGTTTCCGTAGGACGGATGCGCCAGCACCGGAATCCCGCCGGCATCTAAGATCCCCCGGATGGCCATCTCCGGCCCGATATGACTCGTCTCAAAGGAAGTCTTATTGATAAACTCACGGATGCCCTGCTCTTTTGACTCAGCATATCCATAGTGCACCATGAGGTTTGCCAGATGGGGTTTGCCGGGATTGTGCAGACCTTTGAGATGCGCCAGATCTTCATCTGAAAAAGTAAAGCCGAAATGCTCTTTCAGGAAATTAATCCGGCCGTCGAGCTTTCTCATGCGCAGCGCATGACTGGTGTTGACCACGCCGCGGACCGCCTTGTGATCCGGATCATACCCATATCCGAGGATATGGTACTGGCCGAGCTCATCCTCACAGGAAAACTCCACGCCCGGCAAAAAAAACGGCTCATCATCTGTGCCGTTTTCAAGCTCATAACTGATCGTCTCGCACCCTGCAATCGCATCGTGATCTGTGAGCGCAAACATGTCGATGCCGCTCTCGCGGACGCGCTCCAAAAGCTCCAGGGGCGCGTCCGTCCCGTCAGAGACCGTCGAGTGCATATGCAGGTCGATGTATTTTGTTAAATTCATGAAGTTACCTTCTTACTATGCATATCTTTCTTTAGTATCTTTCTGTTGAGAAGTCCGATCTTGCCGGCCTGCAGAATCAGCTCCAACTGCAGCAGCAGCTGGTTGCCGGCGCCCGCAAAGAGGCCGAATATAATATCAAAGACCATCGCATCGATCAGAGCTGATCCCGGGATGCCGAGTGTCGGAAAGAGCACCGTGTAGGCAATCAGGTTGGCTCCCGGAACCGGAGGCGTTGCGACAAAGACCACGACCGAGATCACAATGGCAATCAGATACCAGACCGGAGAGGTCGCGACCTCATATAAATGTGCCACATACACCGTAAAGACCAGCGTCCCGACTGCACTGACCGGCATGTACATAACCAGCCCGTGCGGTATGGAGACGGTCGTAAACTCTTTGTCAATTCCCAGCTCTCTCACACAGCTCTGCTCTGTCAGACCGAAGGCGTCGTCCAGCGACCCGGTGCTTAAGGCAACCCAGAAAGGCTTCCACAGCTTTTTGATCAGGACTGACAGGCGCACCTGCTTTTTCAAGCAGACATACCAGGCAATAAAGAGCATGATGAGTGCGGCTGTGACAAATGCCAGAAGCATCGCCTTCCAGATCCCGTAAAAGGGCTTGGCCTCGCCTATCCACATCTCATATCCGATCAGGATGGCCATAAAATACGGCACCAGCCGGCTGACCCAGTCAGTCAGCTGCAAACCGACCATGTTGGCCTGCTTGACGATATTGGACAGATGCCGCACCGGCTGACCGATCACGCTGAGCGCCGTGCCCAGCACGATTGCGATCATGAGAAGCTGCGGCGTCTGCGATTCCATAAACGGTGTGACCACTTCGTTGGGCACCAGTTTGAAGAGTGTATCCAGATAATCTCCGGCACTCACGCTGCCAGCCTGGTCAGGAACAAACGGCACGCGAAAAACCAGAGACGAGATGAACGCCCCCGGTGCAGCGATCAGAAAACTGAAAACGAAATACCGGATGATCACCATCTTGCTGTCGCCGCCGCGCTCTGTAATTTTGCCGGCATTCAGCAGCGTTGTGATCACCATCAGGAACACGACGGGCCCGGAAATGACATTTAAGATCCGCAGCCACAGATCATAGAATGGCGCCAACACATCCCGCGCGAGAACATTTTGGATGTGATCAGGCACAAGCTGTACGCCGCTCACGCCGATCAGCACGCCAATGGCCAGGGCCAGAAGAATCTTGATGACAGGATTGATTCCCTTGTGCGGGAGCGTGAGCTTGAGGATGTTGGTGCCGTTAGAAAAACTGTAACGGGGGCTTAAGCCCACCGCTGTCAACAGCGAGCTGTTCCAGTCCTCCAGATCATTCTCTCTTTTGCTGAGGGGATTGTAGGCATCCCCCTCCAGCTCAATCTGGATAAAGGGCCTGCCGAAACGGCTTGAGATCTCGGCGAACACCTCCGCCTCCTCGCCGAATCGGTCCCGCATGCGCAGCAGCGCCTCCTCCAGCGACAGACGGATGCGCAGACGGTTCTGGCGCTCCGCCTTGATCTCACAGAGTGCCTCATCGATCTTTTCGGAAAAAGCATCGATCTCCGCTGCCTCAAGCGCAAATATTTTTTCCCAGTGAGTGATTTTCATGATCCGGCTTTCCACACAATCTTGAAGTCAAAAATCTGTTTCCCAACTCTTTATTTTACAGGAAAAACATCCCTGCCGCAACGATCTTCACCGTTTCAGATACTCCGCTGAGACCGGGAAATCAAAATAGACATCGGGATAAGGTTCATTTTCCAGAGTGAAATGCCACCACTCACAGTCGATCGGCGCAAAGCCGTTGCGGACCATGACTTTTTGCAGGATCATCCTGTTAGCGTACTGCTCATCGGTGATCCCCCTGTAATCAGGGTGTGACACCTCGCTGAACAGATCAAAGGGACTGCCCATGTCAAGCTCCTTGCCGCTGGCCATATCAAGGAGTGTCAAATCGACCGTCGAGCCGCGGCTGTGACTCGACTGACTCGCGATATAGCCTTTCTCAAAGAGCTCCTGCTTCTCCAGCTTCGGATAAAAATACGGCTTCATCCGAAGATCCAGATCCTCGATCCCCCACAGGACAAAGTTTTTGACCGCGCGCGCCGGCCGGTAGGCATCGAAGACCTTCAGGCGGTAGCCCTGCACATTCATCTCATTGCTGACGCTCTTTAAGGCGCGGGCCGCCTCCCTGGTCAGGAGCGCACAGGGCTCCTCATACCCTTCGATGCGCTCGCCGACAAAATTGTAGGTCGAGTAATAACGGATCTCCTGCACAATGCCGGGCACATAGTCCGCAAGCAGCACAAATCCGGACGGGTCCATTGTCACTTTTTCTTCAAAATCAGTTGCCATCGCTTACTGCTCCTTCATCCGCCTTGAGATTGCCTTTTCTGATATTGTCTTTGATGATCTGATCCGTAATCTCAAAGAGCTTTTCAGAACCCAGCTGCGTCTGTCTCTGCCGGCCGTAGACCTGCGCCGCGCTCACGCCGTGCTCCTTCCAGTCGCCGCCGCCGTTGCTGTTGTTTAGGATCAGCGGCTGCAGATTGTCGAGTGAGTGCGCAAACTTAGACTCCGGCGTCTTTGCCGCCTCAAACTCATCAAAGAGTTCGATCATCTCTTCTTTCTGATCATCGGGGAGAAGCGAGAAGATCCGCTCCTTGGCCTTCTCCTCTCTGGCCTTCTGCGACTTCTTGCCCTCCTCGTCGTAGGCGTAAGTGTCGCCGGCATCGATCTCGACCACATCGTGAATCAGGCACATCAGCATCACCCGGCTGATATCGACCGACTCATTGGCATACTCCCGCAGAATGTAGGCCATGATCGCCATATGCCAGGCGTGCTCCGCATCATTTTCATGCCGGCCGTGACCGGACAGATGCGTCTGCCTGAACACATCCTTCTCTTTATCAATTTCCAGTGAAAAATCAAGCTGTCTCTGTAAACGTTCATCCATCTCTACGACTCCGTCTGTTCCGGCTTTTCAGCCAGCTCTCTTACAACTTCCGTGACATCCCGGTGCCTGATATCACGCGGCTCAAATCCGATCAGGGTGTACACCACATGCATGACCGCACCGGCGCCAAATGCTCCGATCAGCGTTCCGATTCCGATCGGCCCGCCGAGCAGCCACCCGGCCACAAAAACCCCCGACCACAGGATGATCTCCACAATCCCGATCGGCACCTTCGGCATGCGCTTGCCAAGACCTACGAGCAGCGAGTCCCGCGGCCCGCAGCACTGTGCCGAGCGCATATAGATCCACATGCCGAGCGCCATAAAGACAAACCCGGCCGCCATGATCAGAATGCCCAGCCAGAGATTATGGTTTTCGGGCAGCGGATTGACCGTGTTATACAGCTGCACCAGATTGCCGGTGAGCAGCGCATCGATCAGCGTCCCGAAGCCGATCCTCTCTTTCATGAGCAGGTCAATCACCACGATCACGAGCGCCATCACCGTCATGGACAGCCCGAAATTGAGCACCGTGTGCCGGGCAATGCCCATCCCCAGGCAGTCCCAGGGCGCGAGCCCGATATTGGCGTAGATCGTCAGATGAACGCCGAAGGCAAAAACGATCAGCCCGGCAACGATCTGACACCATTCTTTTACAATCCGTTTTCTTCTCATAATTAATCCTATTATAAACGAACTGCCCGCCAAGATGAAGAAAAAAAGAAGGCGCTTTTTTAAGCGCCTCTTCTGAACTTAACTGCCTTAATCTCCATCATTCATCCTCCATTCTCATCAGTGCTTTGTCGAGGAGTTTTTTAAGCTCGTGTAACTCTGCGTCTGAGAGGTTGATGCATCCCGCCATCGCGCAGGACCATCATCACGATATACTGCGTGTAGGTGAGATTGAGTTCCTTCAAGGGCTTTCTGTACTGGCGTGTCACCTCTTTGGCGCAGGCATACAGCGGAAGGGGAAATTGATCTTATAAATAAAATAATGACCAATTAAGATCAAAATGAACGATTCTCCTGATTCTTATTCCAGAAAACCACCACGATGCCGGCGCAGATCAGGATCAGCGCGGATATCGTGTAAATATTAAACAGGCTTCCCTCGTCGAGCACAATTGATGAGATCACAACCCCGGCGGCCGGGATCACAAAGTTAAACATCGACACCTTGCTGACAGGATTGTGTTTGAGCAAGAGTCCCCACAGCGTATAAGCCGCGGATGAGATAAAAGCCATGTACAAAAGCAGCGCGACCGACGCCGGCCCCGATGGCTTTAAGTGTCCGCCGGTGCACAGCCCTGCAGCAGACAGGACAATCCCGCCGAACAGAAACTGATAGCCGCTGAGCAGGACCGGATCCATCAGCTGCCCGTAGCG
>CADBOU010000167.1 GCA_902796355.1 uncultured Lachnospiraceae bacterium | reverse complement strand
GCTGGACCTGGGCACCGGCAACGGGATCATCCCGCTGCTTTTGTCCGCAAAAACAAAAGCGAGGCATTTTACCGGCATAGAATTGCAAGAGGAGAGCGCGGCGCTGGCCAGACGCAGTATCAAGCTCAACGCACTGACAGACAGAATCGATGTGATCAACGGTGATATCAGGGAGGCACACTGTCATATCGCGCCCGGCGCGTACCAGGTGATTGTCACCAATCCGCCGTACATCAAGCAGGGAAGCGGTCTGTGCCGCGAGGACGCGAAAGGAATCGCACGCCACGAATTGAAGATTACGCTCAGGGAACTGATGGAAGAGACGGGAAAGCTGCTGATTGCAAAAGGGCGTCTGTATATGGTGCACCGCCCGCAGCGTCTGACAGAAATCATGAGCGAGATGCGCCGGGTGCACATGGAACCAAAAAGAATACGGTTTGTCCATCCGTTTGCGGATAAAGAGGCGGCGCTGGTCCTGATCGAGGGGGCCAAAGAAGGACAGCCGGGAATGATTGTTGAACAGCCGCTGATCCTGCACGAGGCACCGGGCGTATACACAGCCGAAGCCAGACGCATTTACGGCCTGGATTAAACGAACGCAAAAAGGGAAGTTAAGAGCACAGATGGAGACAGCCAGTCAGAAAAAACCTGGGATATTGCATGTATGTGCAACACCGATCGGAAATCTGTCCGACATGAGTCCGCGCGCGGTTGCCTGTCTGCGGGACACAGATCTGATTGCTGCGGAGGATACGCGCAACACCCGAAAGCTTCTGACGCATTTTGAGATCCGTACACCGATGACCAGTTATCATCATTTTAACCGGACTCAGAAGGCAGAGGAGTTGATTGAAAAGCTTAAGGGAGGAACAGACATTGCCCTGGTTTCCGATGCCGGGACACCCGCGATTTCGGATCCCGGGCAGGAACTGGTAGACCGGTGTCATCAAGAAGGGATCACCGTCGAGGCAGTCCCCGGGCCGGCAGCCTGCATCACAGGATTATCGGCATCCGGCATGGACAGCAGGCGGTTTGTGTTTGAGGGGTTTTTACCGCAGGATACCAAAGAAAAGCGCGCCGTGCTGGAGGACATCCGGACCGAGCATAAAACCATGATCTTCTATGAGGCGCCGCACCGGCTGACCGCGACGTTAGCAGAGATCAGAGAGGTGACAGGCGGGGCGAGGCAGGCCTGCTTATGTCACGAGTTAACTAAAAAGCATGAGAGTCTCACCCGCGGGAGCCTCGATGAGCTGCTTGCGTCTTTCGACAAAGAAAAGCCGAAAGGAGAATTTGTCCTCATTATCGCCGGAAAGCCGCAGGAAGAGATAGAGGCCGAGGCGGCGGCGCAATGGGAACAGATGAGCATCCGGGAGCATGTCCGGATGTATGAACAGCAGGGCCTTGAACGCAAAGAAGCGATGAAAGCTGCAGCGCAGGACAGGCACGTATCAAAGAGAGACATTTATCAGGCGCTGCTTAAGGAGCCTGAGGACGATCAGGAGAATTGAGGGAGAACTACACAGTATATGATGATTGACACACATGCGCATTATGATGACCGCGCATTTGACGAAGATCGGGAAGAACTGCTTGCATCATTGAAAGATGCAGGTGTCGGGACCGTCATCAATGTCGGCGCATCCTGGCGCGGGTGCAGGGCAGCGGTTGATTTGAGCCGCCGGCATGATTTTATTTACGCAGCTGTTGGACTGCATCCTGACGAGGTTGGATGCCTCGATGATGAAAAGATGGCGCAGCTGCGCACATGGGCAGAAGTGGAGAAAAAAGTCGTGGCGATCGGGGAGATCGGTCTTGACTACCACAACGATGTCGAAGAGCACAGCGTACAGCAGGAATGGTTTGTCCGGCAGATGGAGCTGGCAGATGAGGTCGGGCTGCCGATCGCGGTTCACAGCCGGGATGCGGCGCAGGACACATGGGATCTGGTCAGCAGCCATGCCGGCAAAGCACGGGGCGTGATCCATGCGTTTTCTGCATCGGCCGAGATGGCAATGCGCTATATCGATATCGGTTTTTACATCGGGATGGGCGGCGTTGTGACATTTAAAAACGGAAAGAAAGCCAAAGACGTGATCGCGAAAATCCCGCTCTCCAGTCTGCTGTTGGAAACAGACGCCCCCTACCTGTCACCGGATCCGTTCAGGGGCAGGCGCAACAATTCGGCCAATCTGATCTATGTGGTCAGGATGATAGCGGCACTTAAAGGAGTCACGGAGGAAGAGGTTATTGAAACAACCGAGCGAAATGCCAGAGAACTCTTTCATATCTGACCGGATTCTCGCAAATACCAAGAGGATTGTGCAGGAGAATCAGATTCGTTTTCAGAAGAAATTCGGACAAAACTTCCTGATCGATGCACATGTGCTCGCCAAGATCACGGCGGCAGCCGATCTTCACGGAGACGAGACCGTGATCGAAGTGGGCCCGGGAATCGGGACTCTCACACAGGAGCTGGCCGAGGGGGCAGAGAAAGTCATTGCCATTGAGATTGACCGGCACCTGGCAGAGGTTCTTAAGACGACGCTGGCAGCTTATCCGAACGTGACGGTTCTCAATCAGGACGTTCTGGGAGTCGATCTTCAACAAGTCCGGGAGATGTGCGCAGACGGGCCGGTGAAAATGGTGGCCAACTTACCCTACAACATCACTTCCCCGCTTGTGATGAAGGTGCTGGAGGAAGCTCCGTTTGTCTCCGAGCTGGTATTGATGGTGCAGGAAGAAGTTGCCAGGCGCATGCAGGCGCAGGCCGGAACCAAGGATTACGGATCACTTTCTGTGGCCGTGCAGTATTATGCACAGGCTGACATTGCCGCCTTTGTGCCGCTGAACTGTTTTTACCCGCGGCCGAAGGTCGGATCGTGTGTGATCCGCCTTAAACGGCTTGATCAGCCGGCAGTGGATGTTGAGAGTGAGGAAATCTTTTTTTCTGTCGTGCGCGCAGCCTTTAACCAGCGCAGGAAAACGCTGCTCAACAGTCTCTCAAACGGCTTGTCAGAGCGGTTTTCAAAGGATCAGATCCAAAAAACGCTCGCGGCAGCAGGTGTTGATTCTGCCCGCCGGGGGGAGACGCTGGACACCAAGGAGTTTGCTATGATAGCAAATATTTTATATAATGATTATTGCAGTGCACAGGATACTATGGAGGAAACGACATGAACAAAGGCTTGTTTGGACTGACGCCGCGTATCGAAGAATTATCGAAGATCAGCCAAAAACACAACGCTATCGATAAAGAGCTTTACGTCAAATATGACGTCAAGCAGGGTCTGCGCGATGCAAACGGTGCCGGCGTATTAACCGGCCTGACGAACATCTCGGACGTCAATGCCAAGAAGATCGTTGACGGACAGAGCGTGCCGTGTGCGGGCAGTCTGTATTACCGCGGTTACAATATTAAAGATCTTGTACATGGATTTGAGGATCTGGAAGCATTTGGCGGCTTTGAGGAGGCGGCCTATCTGCTTTTGTTCGGAGAACTTCCGACGCAGGAGAAGCTGAATGATTTCCGAGATCTTCTGGTCTCCTGCAGGCGCCTTCCGCCAAACTTTGTCCGCGATATCATCATGAAGGCGCCGAGCCGCGACATGATGAACTCTTTGTCGCGATCGATCCTCTCTCTTTATACGTATGATCCGTATGCGGATGACACGTCCCTTTCCAATGTCATGCGCCAGAGTATAAACCTGATTGCACAGTTCCCGATGCTGATGGTGTACGGGTATCACGCCTACAACTATCATCACGGACAGGATCTGTATATTTACGCGCCGAAGCCCGAGCTTTCAACGGCGGAAAACATCCTGATGATGCTGCGTGAAGACAGGCAGTTCTCCCCGCTTGAGGCAAAGGTGCTCGACATGGCCATGGTACTGCACATGGATCACGGCGGAGGCAACAACTCGACATTTACCACACACGTGGTGACCTCTTCCGGTACAGACACCTACTCCACGATCGCGGCAGCGCTGGCCTCCCTCAAAGGACCTAAGCACGGCGGCGCCAACATCAAAGTCATCCAGATGTTTGATGCGATCAAGGCGGAGGTGGCCGACTGGGAAGATGTCGACGAAGTGACAGCTTACCTCGAGGCGATCCTCAACAAAGAGGTGTTTGACAAGAAAGGCCTGATCTACGGGATCGGCCATGCCGTTTACACAGTATCTGACCCGAGGGCAGAGGTTCTGGAAGGGTATGTCCAGAAACTGGCTGCCGCCAAGGGTTATGATAAAGAATACGGCCTGTACAAAAAGGTTGTAGAGATAGCGCCCAGGCTGATCGATGCCAGACAGCGCAACAAGAAGGGCGTCAACGCCAATGTCGATTTCTACAGCGGACTGGTTTACCATATGCTTGGATTGCCGGCAAGTCTCTACACACCGATTTTTGCGACGGCCCGTATCGTCGGATGGTGTGCACACCGTCTGGAAGAGCTGCAGAACGTCAACCGGATTATCCGTCCGGCGTATATGCCGCTCTGCCCGCACAAAGAGTATATCCCGATTGACAAGAGGTGAGAACCTATGAAAGAGGAATATTATTTTCCATCAGCAGATAATGTCACACAGATTCATGTCTGTGTATGGAAGCCGGAGGGAGAACCGAAAGCTATTCTGCAGATCGCGCACGGTATGAAGGAATATATTGAGCGCTACACTGAGTTTGCAGAGGTTCTCAGCGCGCGTGGAATTCTGGTGGTCGGAAATGATCATCTGGGACACGGCAAATCGGTGGCTGACGATGACGGGTACAGTTATTTCAGCGCCAATATCGGCCCGGATGATGTGCTGGCTGATATGCACACGCTGCGGGAACACACGCAGGAAAAGCACCCCGGTGTCCCGTATTTCCTTTTGGGACACAGTATGGGTTCCGCCTTTGCGCGCTGTTATATCACACGCCACTCGCAGGGGCTGGCCGGCGCGATTATCATGGGGACATTTACCGCTCCGCCGCCGGCAGTGAAGCTCGCCAAAGGGCTGTGCAAGATGGCCGCGATGACAAAAGGCTGGAAACATTACAGTAAATTCATTGACAATATGGCGGGCGGCGGATATAACAAAGAGTTCAAGAATCCTGAGACGCCGGTGGACTGGCTGTCAAAGAACCCGGAGAACAACAAAAAATACGAGCATGATCCGATGTGCAATCACCCGTTCACAGTCAATGCCTACTATGCGATGTTCGAGGCGCTGGAGCAGGCTGAAAAGGTACGCCTGATCGAGCAGATCGACAAGAATCTGCCCATCGTTCTGGTCTCAGGCGATGAAGATCCGGTCGGTCATCACGGCAAAGATGTTCCGCGCATCGCAAAGTGGTATAAAGACGAAGGCATCAAGGAAGTCAAATACAAGCTGTACAAAGGCGACCGGCATGAGATCTTAAATGAGCTCGACCGGCATCAGGTATACGCTGATCTGGAAAAATGGATTTTCCAGCACATTTAAAAGCAAGATAAGGAGATTTACAGAGCAATGGCCAAAGGCAAGAAAGTAGAAGCAATCACCGCACGCGATGTGGATTTCGCGCAGTGGTACACCGACGTTGTCAAGAAAGCGGAGCTTGTCGGATACACAAGCGTCAAAGGATGCATGGTCATCAAGCCGGCAGGTTTTGCGATTTGGGAAAACATTAAGGCAGAGCTGGACCGGCGTTTTAAGGCTACCGGCGTTCAAAACGTGTATCTGCCGATGTTCATCCCGGAAAGCCTCCTCCAGAAGGAGAAGGATCACGTCGAGGGATTTGCGCCGGAGGTGGCATGGGTCACGCAGGGCGGGGAAAATGTCCTGCAGGAGCGCATGTGTGTGCGGCCGACATCAGAGACACTGTTCTGTGATCTTTACGCTAAAGATATTCAGTCCTTCCGCGATCTGCCCAAGCTCTATAATCAGTGGTGCTCGGTAGTGCGCTGGGAGAAGACAACCCGTCCGTTCCTGCGCTCACGTGAATTCCTGTGGCAGGAAGGACATACCGCTCATGCGACCGCCGAGGAGGCACAGGAACGCACGGAGCTGATGCATGAAGTGTATGCAAACTTTATCGAAGAAGTGCTCGCGATTCCGCTGATCAGAGGGCGCAAGACGGAAAAGGAAAAGTTCGCCGGTGCGAACGCGACCTATACGGTTGAAGCGCTGATGCATGACGGCAAAGCACTGCAGTGCGCGACAAGCCACAACTTCGGAGACGGCTTTGCCAGAGCGTATGATATTCAGTACACCGACAAGGAGAATCATCTTCAGTATGTACACCAGACTTCCTGGGGCTTCACGACCCGCATGATCGGTGCGATCATCATGGTTCACGGCGATGACAGCGGACTGGTTCTGCCTCCGAAAGTAGCGCCGACCCAGGTGGCCGTCATCCCGATCCGCATGCAGAACGAAGAAGTTGTCGCTGCGTGCGACAAGATTAAGGCTGCACTTGATGAGGCCGGCATCCGGACGCTGATCGATATGAGTGATAAGAGCCCGGGATGGAAATTTGCCGAACACGAGATGCGCGGCGTGCCGATCCGGCTGGAGATCGGACCGCGTGATGTCGAAAACGGTCAGGTTGTCCTGGCCCGCCGCGACAACGGAGAGAAGATCACCACACCGATCGACGGATGCGTCGAGGCGATTGCAGAGCTGCTTGAGACAATCCAGAGCGATATGTATGCGCGCGCCAAAGAGCATCTTGAATCACATATCTTTGAAGCGCACGACTACGATGAGTTCAAAGATCTGATCGACAACAAGCCTGGCTTTGTCAAAGCGCACTGGTGCGGATGCACAGAGTGTGAAGAGGCGATCAAGGATGAGACGACCGCGACCATCCGCTGCATTCCGAGCGAAGGGAGCGAGCCGGATGAAGGCGCGACCTGCATCTACTGCGGGAAGCCGGCTAAACACAAGGTCTACCTGGGGAAGGCCTATTGACAGAAGCATATCAGTACAAAGAGAAAAGTGTGGTGGAACAAAGAACAGAAAAGATCCACCACACTTTTTAAACAGACCATGATGAAAGCGAGTCACCAGGGAACACCGTGAGAGTACCAGACAGTGTCAAATACATATTGGATGCCCTCCACAGCCACGGATACGAAGCCTACGTGGTGGGCGGCTGCGTGCGCGATGCGCTGCTTGGGAAAGAGCCCCAGGACTGGGATATCACGACAGCGGCTCTTCCGGAGGAGGTCAAGAAGATTTTCCCGGTGACGATTGATACAGGGATTGAGCATGGAACGGTCACAGTGCGCCTCAACAAAGAAAACTTTGAGGTGACAACCTTCCGCACAGACGGAAAATATACCGATCACCGACGGCCGGAGGAAGTGACATTTACCAGGACCTTGGAAGAAGACCTGCTGCGGCGCGATTTTACGATCAATGCGATGGCCTGGAGTGCCGAGGAACATCAGGGCGTGATTGATTTATATGGCGGCCAGCAGGATCTGGCGGCCGGAATTATCCGCTGTGTCGGCAATCCGTTTGAGAGATTTGAGGAAGATGCCCTGCGCATCCTGCGCGCATTCCGTTTTGCGGCGCAGCTTGACTTTGTGATCGAAGAAAAGACCTGTGAGGCGATCAGGGCCCATCGGGACGACCTGCACTATATCAGCGCGGAGCGCATTCAGATGGAGATGACCAAGATCCTTACATCGCCGCACCCGGAGATCATCCGCGAGATGTATGAACTCGGCGTAACTGGCGTGATTCTGCCTGAATTTGACCCGATGATGGTGACGGAGCAGAACAACCCGCACCATTATCTGAGCGTAGGGGAACATACGATCAAAGCCGTGCAAAACATCGAGCCTGTTCCGGTGCTGCGCTGGACGATGCTGATCCACGACATGGGAAAGCCAGTCATCCATCAGGTGACGGAAGAAGGGAAAGACCGGTTTAAAGGGCATGCAGCAAAAAGCGCAGAGTATGCCCATGAGATCATGAACCGCATGAAAATGGATAACGCGACCCGACGCGCGGTCGAAAAGCTTGTCCGTGCACACGATGACCGGATGCCGGCCGAGGCGCGGCCGGTCAGACGCGCCATCAACCGGATCGGGGCAGATTTGTTTGAAGATTACTGCAAGGTGCGCCGCGCCGACATCATGGCGCAGAGCGATTACAGGCGGGATGAAAAGATATCCAATCTTGAGGGGATAGAAGCGCTTTACAGGAAAATCATGGATGAACAGCAGTGCGTGACACTGGCTGATCTGGCGGTCACCGGCCGGGATCTGATCAGCGCGGGAGTCCCGCGCGGACCGCAGATCGGGGAGATTCTGGGCGAGATGCTCAGCTGGGTGCTGGATGATCCTTCACTTAATGACAAAGAGCTTTTGATGAATCAATGGCGCGAAAACGAGGGGAAACGATGAAACAGATGAACACATGGAAGAAAATCTGCGCTTTGCTGCTGACCGGGCTGTTGCTGATCAGCCTGAGCGCTGCCGCGGTCTATGCCGATGAAGAGGAGATGACCGAAGAGGAGAAGGCGCGCCAGGAACTGCTCGACAAGACATACAAGATCGAGGTGGCCAGCAACAAAATCCCGGGATGGCCGCAGGGCCCCGGAACTTACGGCGAGGCGGCCTGCGTCATGGACATGGACACCGGGACTGTTTTGTATAACAAAAAAATGGATACGAAGCAGTATCCTGCCAGCATTACCAAGATCATGACCGCGTATGTGGCTTTAAAATACGGCGATATGGATTCACAGGTTCATTTTGTAGAGGAGGACATTTCATTTCTCGAGGGAGGAGACGCCTCGCTCGGGATGCACGCCGGGGAGGTAATCCCCATGAAAGATGCGATGTACGGGATGATGCTGCACTCTGCGAACGAGGTGTCACACGCCATCATCCGTACGGTTGGCGGACAGGTGCGCGCAAAAGGCGAAATCGATGTGCCGGATGCTCCGAAAGACGGCGCCAGCGAGCAGGAACTCGATTATCAGTGGGGCATTGCTCTGATGAATATGGAAGCCAAAGAGCTTGGCTGCACCGGGAGTCATTTCGTGAACTCATACGGGCTTCATGATGATAACCATTACGTTACGGCGCACGATATGTGCCTGATCGGGGCGGCGGCTTATCAGTACGAGTATTTCAGAACTGTCACACAGACGCTGAGCTATTCGATTCCTGTCTACAGAAAAGACGAAGAGACAGATGCGCCGCGGGATGACGGTCTGTACACGGTGGCTGAGCGGTGGATGAAGCAGAATCACAAAATGCTGCATCCCGACCATGAAATGTATTATGAGTGTGTCAAAAGCGGCAAAACGGGATTTACTGATCAAGCCGGAACAACCCTTGTCACCATGGCTGAAAAAGGGGACAAGAAGCTTGTCTGTGCATGTCTGCACACCTATGGCGCTGAAAATGTCTATCATGACACACGGGCGCTGCTGGAATACGGTTTCAATAATTTTGACAAGATGGAAATCACAGGGGATGATATCGCTGCGGTTGTATCCGGGCTCAACGCAGCCGTGACGCCGGCAGAGGGAGAAGATCTCAGTGAAGGCACAAGCCTTTCAAGCGGAGAAGAGAAGAAGACGAGTCATGGCGTTGGCCGTAAGATCACGATGATCAATGATGAGAGTCTGAGTATGATGGTGCCGAAGGGGACTAAAAAAGAGCTGATCACAGGGAAGGCCCGGTATGACATGAATCATTTCGATTTAAACACAGGGCTTCTGGATCTATACAATAAGGACACCCTGGTCGGTACGATCAATATCCATTTTGAGAGTTTTGAGACATCCGTTAAAAACGCGCTGGCGCTGGCGCGCAAGACACGCACGGCAAACATGGTTAAGGCCGGCGGCGGAAAGTAAACGGATAGCATGCAAATGTATGTTGTTATGGCAACAGCAGGGTGTTATAATAATCGGGATTAAAAAGAAGGGGTCATAAGATGGCTCTTATGCCTTTTTTGTAGAAATGGTTTCGCTGGACAAGAAATGTCGAGCGGAGAAAGGAGATTGTAGAATGAAAAAAGCATTAACAGTAGTCTTAACCCTGATCATGGCACTCTCTCTGTTTGCGGCCTGCGGCAGCAAAGAAGAGACAAAAGAGGCCGAGAAGGAAACCACAGAAGAAGCGGCTCCGGAAGAAGAAAGCACCGTCAAGACGAAGATCCTCATGGAAGAAGACGATGATATGAAGAATACATACTCTCTTCTGGCTGTCAATCCGGATGCTCCGTTTGTCGATGAAAACGGCAACGCTGTATCAGATGTTGCCATCAACACCACAGGCGCGAAATGCCTGATCGAATGGATCCTTTCTGATGAGGGCAAAGAGCTGTGCGCTAAGTTCGGAGAGGAAGAGTATGGCCAGGGCCTGTTTACGATCATCGAAGACGGCCCGTCCTTTGAAGGCGAGATCGCAAAGGCGACAGACGAGACCAAGACGATCCGCCTGTCCACGACGACATCCGTCAACGACTCCGGCCTGCTGGATGCGATCCTTCCGGTTTTTGAGGATGAGTATGGCTATGATGTCGAAGTTCAGTCTGCCGGCACAGGCCTTGCTATCGCAGCGGCAGAAGCGGGCAATGCCGATCTGATCCTGGTTCACGCCAAGGCAAAAGAAGAAGAGTTTGTCAGCAAAGGATTTGCCTATGTACCGGATGAATTTGACACAGAGCGCTTGTCTTTCATGTACAATTATTTCGTCCTGTGCGGACCGGAAGATGATCCGGCCAAAGTTGCCGATGCGGCCTC
>CADBOU010000166.1 GCA_902796355.1 uncultured Lachnospiraceae bacterium | reverse complement strand
TCTGTCCTTCGCAGCTGATGATGATGACAATGTCATTCCGGGCTTCTTCAGAAGAGGCTGATTCAGCAATCTGACATTATAAAAACCGGTAATTTAAAATCCACCGGGGTTTCCCGAAACTCCGCTATAAAATGTAGCGGGGATTGAAAACATCAAAAACAAGCACATGCAGGTCGCGCAATGTGGCAAAATGCATGTGCTTTGTTGTGTCAGGGACAATAAAAAATGAATATTCAGCGATTCTTAGTCATCGCCGTCCGTGTCATCGGTCATAGTGTCGACGGAGTTGTCAGGGTCATCTTTGAGAATCGGTTTATCTTTCTTGTATGGTCCGCGTTTTTTCCCTTCACGCTTGGATGAAGTCAAAGTGTGTGTCAGGGAATAAAAGACGTGGTCATTCAGACAGTAAATTGCCCTTGCCCTGAATCTTTCAAAGTTGGCAAATCCATTAGCGATGCTTAAAAGCTGACGAAGTTTCTGATTCAGTCCTTCTGTCAAGGCATTGGACTGCTTTCTGTCGTCGTAGGGTCTCTCGAAACTGTTGATGATCTCAGTACGCCAGTTCTTCATTAATTCCGTAAAGTTCCGGTAACAGTAAAGATCAGCCTCCTCGAATTCCTTAATGAGCTCATCCAGCTGCTCGGGAGCTTCTTCAAAAGAGCAGGTCTTATTAAAGCGTCTGTACTTCTCCTTCAATTGATAAGCGCGTGTAAGATCAGAATTGATATCAAGCAACATATCGTAAAGATTCCTGTAATTCATCTTCTGCCTGAAATAGCCGTTGTATTTAGGCTCATTATCCAGATCGCGGTCATCTTCAAGCAGAGAATGCCAGTGCTTAAGCAGATAGTATTCAGGACTTTCATATGCACATTGATTCATGATATCAACACGCAATCTTGAAAATCCATCATACAGATTTTTGACAACATGAAATGGATCAGCAGCGACGCGGCAGTTTTTAAAGTACTTATGAGCAACATCTTTATAAGGCTCCCAGAGATCAATGGTGACATATCTGACTTTATTCCGCTCGGAAAGAGGGATCTGTTCAAAATATCTTGAAAGAGTCCGCTTGGAACGGTTGGGAAGCACTTCAAGCAATGAACGATGCCTGTTGTCAGTGATTGTACAGAGATATGAACCACCATACTTAGCCATTTTAGAATGGATCTCATCAATTCCGAGGTTATCAGAAAGAGGCTGCCTGGGAACACGCAGAAAGCTGTCCGCATACATCTGAACAAGTGCGGTGGATATATGGTGCTTCTGGGCGATATCCCAAAAGGAATAATGGATATTCCTGAGATCAACGGCAACAGATTTGAGAACCGCATAGGATTGGCGGAATCTTTCCGGGCCGAAAGGATTGCCTTCAGAGAAAGACCGGCCGCAGTCTTTACAGACATAACGTCTGCGTTTCCAGTCAATTCTGGAAGGAGTGCCGGCGATATCAAGGTGATTATATGAGTGATGTGAGTAGTCCTTGATTTTGACCGGTCCGCCGCAGAAAGGACAGGTAATGCCCGGAAGAGATTTGAGTTGAATGTGGATTATCATTATCTGGTTAACAATGACAGTAGAGATAAAGAGAACCTGATCCGGTGTCAGATTCAATGTTCGCATGATAAAATCATCAGTAGCCATAAGGCTGTCCTCCTTAAGTAATAAATGTCCCTAACAAACAGATATTACCACGGAGGATTTTTTGATAAGCAAAACAAACAGGGAAAGATGGAGAGCGCCGTGAAGACCCAGAGGGTCAAACAGGCAGCGAAACATCTTTCCCTGTTTTAACAGAAACATAATACCGGCAGGCAGCCCCGCAAGATTTTAAAGGCTATCCCCGTGGTAATCGAAAACCAGTCAATTTTCAACCCCGCTGGATTTTAAAGCCTCGCCCCGACCCCGCGAGATTTTAGAGCGCCTTGTTATGGAAGCACAAAAGAAAAATGCCTCATCCGAGGCATTATAGACCAAGCAGCTTCGCAGCGTTTTCTCCCATGATTT
>CADBOU010000165.1 GCA_902796355.1 uncultured Lachnospiraceae bacterium | reverse complement strand
GCTGTAAATCCCCAGGAAGCCGATCCGGTCAGCCAGCTGTTCTTGCCCTCACCCTGTACCGGCGCATCTTTTCCGGAGACCATCTGACAGTAGACATAGGGCTCTGTCCGGTGAATCTCACTCATATCTTCCAGATAAGTCGGACAGATCTTTTTGAGAAGCGCATACGCTCTGTCACCGTGTCCGAGCATCGTCTCGGCGATGATCACCCACGGGTTGTTGTGGCAGAAGACGCCGCCGTTTTCTTTGTATCCCGGCGGGTAGGAAGTGATTTCACCCAGCTCCAGATGATAGCCGGTGTAGGGCGGGTTCAAAAGAACCAGACCGTAGTCACACTCGAGGTATTGTTCGGCGCTCGCAAGGGCTTTAGCAGCTTCTCCGCTCTGAAGGCCGATGCCGGCCATTACACACATACCCTGCGGTTCGATAAAGATACGGCCCTCTTCACACATTTTACTGCCGACAGGGTTAGAGTGAGCGTCGTAGGCACGGATAAACCAGTCGCCGTCCCATCCGGCACCGAGGACAGCTTCTTCGACCTGTGCAATCGATTGTTCAGCGTCTGCGGCTTCTTTCTCTTTTCCGATCAGGCGCAGAATCTGCACATACTCACGTCCGTATTTTACAAACATGCCGCCGATAAAGACACTTTCGGCCACCGGTCCTTCACTCGGGCCGGTTGTCTGGAAGCTTTCGCCCGGGGATTCGGAAAAACAGTTCAGATTCAGACAGTCATTCCAGTCTGCCCGTCCGATCAGCGGCAGTCCGTGCGGTCCCAGATGTGTGGCGGTATAGGTAAAGCTTTTCGTCAAATGATCCAGAAGAGGTGCTTTTGTCTCCGGATTATTGTCATAATCGCATTTCTCATCGAGAATCGATGTATCGCCGGTTTCGCGCAGATAGGCGGCCGCGGCGGCAATCAGCCAGAGCGGATCATCGTTAAATCCGCTGCCCACGCCCATGTTGCCGCGTTTGGTGAGCGGCTGATACTGATGATAGGCGCTGCCGTCCTCAAACTGCGTGCTCGCGATATCGAGAATCCTCTGGCGCGCCTTTTCGGGAATCATGTGGACGAAACCGAGGATATCCTGACAGGAATCCCTAAATCCCATTCCGCGTCCCAGTCCGCTCTCAAAATAGCTTGCGGAGCGGCTCATGTTGAATGTCGTCATGCACTGATACTGATTCCAGATGTTGACGGTCCGGTCAAGGACCTCATTGCCGCTTTCAGCATGGAAGATCGACAACAGGCCTTCCCAGTATTCTTTCAGTTCTTCCAGTGCGGCATCAACCTGCTCATCAGTGCGGAATTTCTCAAGCACACGCCTGGCCGGTTCTTTGTTGATGACGCCGGGGGCCTCAAATTTCTGATCCTTTGGTGTCTCGCAGTAGGCGAGGACAAAGATATAGGAAACAGATTCGTTCGGTTCAAGCGAGCAGGAGAGATGGTGGCTTCCGACCGGTGCCCATCCGTGGGCGATGCTGTTGCGGCTTTTGCCCCGCATCACAGCTGCCGGCGCGGCGGGGGATCCATACTGGCCGAGAAATGCTTCCCGGTCCGTATCAAAGCCCTCGATCGGTTGATTGACGGAAAAGACGGCATAGTGATTACGTCTTTCTCTAAACTCAGTCTTGTGGTAAATATCGCTGCCGATGACTTCAACCTCTCCCACAGAGAAGTTGCGCTGGAAATTGGTCATGTCATCCTGGGCATTCCAAAAGCAGAATTCAACATAGCTGAACAGATCCAGGTTTTTCGGCTTATAGGTTTCGTTGGTCAGCGTGATCCTGGTCACCTCACAGTTTTCACCGCGGGGGACAAAGACTTCCTGACGGGCACAGATCCCGTTGCGCCGCCCTTCGATGACGCTGTACCCGAGGCCGTGCCGGCAGGTGTAGTCGGTCAGACCCGTCTGTGTCGGCTGCCAGCCGGGATTCCAGATCTTGTCTCCATCCTTAATATAATAATAGTGGCCGTTTGAATCGAGTCTGTCACTGTTGTAGCGGTAGCGGGTCATCCGCATCAGGCTCGCATCCTTATAAAAACAATAACCCCCGGCCGTATTTGAGATGATCCTGAAGAAATCATCTGAGCCGAGGTAATTGATCCACGGCAGCGGTGTGCGCGGATCTGTGATCACATATTCCCGATGTCTGTCGTCAAAATAACCGTATTTCATAGGCACCTCTCATAAACGAATACGTTTTCGCTGTGTTGTTCTATCATTATAAAACACCATATCATCGTTGTAAACACCTAATTATAAGATCTAAAAAAAGTGTAAAAAGCGTGCAGAAAAAATAACGAAAACTTTTTCGGAAAACCTGTTGACAAGTTTACGAAAACGATTTACAATGAGGGCACGAAAACGTATTCGTTAGCAGTTTCGAGGTTTCGCAGGAGGGACACCATGGCAACAATCAAAGATATATCCCGTAAATGCGGAGTCTCACCCGCAACAGTTTCCAAGGCGCTGAATGGCTATACAGACATCAGCGAGGAGACAGTCGAGCTGGTTAAGCGTGCGGCACGCGAGATGCATTACATGCCAAACGCAGCTGCCAGGCTTCTGAAGACAAACATCTCCCACAACATCGGAGTCCTGTTTATCGACGAGGCAAACAGCGGGCTCGCCCACGAATATTTTTCCCTTATCCTGAACAGCGTGAAGGAAGAAGCTGAAGCGAAAGGATACGATATCACCTTTATCAGCCAGTCAATTGGCGGGCGTTCGATATCCTTCCTCGAGCACTGCCGGTCCCGCCGCTGTGACGGAGTGGTGATCGCGTGTGTCAACTTTGAGAGTGACGGCGTGAAGGAGCTCATTGACAGCGAGATACCGATCATTACGATCGATTACTGCTTCGATGGCACCAGCTGTGTCTTATCTGACAATGAAGAGGGCGGCTACAGCCTGACCAGGCATCTGATTGAGCAAGGTCATCAGCGGATCGCATTCATTCACGGGGAGATGACACAGGTCACCGAGAAGCGGCTGGCGGGATATCGCAAGGCTCTGCAGGATCATGGCATTGATGTCCGCGAAGAGTATCTCAAAGCGGGCCGTTACCATGACACAGGGCTGTCAAAAGAAGCGACTGCACAGCTTCTTTCGATGCACGAGCCGCCTACAGCTATCATGTATCCGGATGATTTCTCTTCTCTGGGAGGCATGGCAGAGATCCGGTCAAGGGGTCTGTCCATTCCGAAGGATATCAGTGTCACCGGGTACGACGGAATCAACCTCGCATCTGTGATTGAACCGCAGCTGACCACCTGGCGTCAGGATACGCGGGAGATCGGCAGACAGTCAGTCAGGAAGCTGGTTGAGACCATAGAGGATGGGAAAAATGTTGAAGTGGAGAGAATCAGCGTATCGGGTCAACTGGTAAGCGGATACAGCACGATGGATCAAGGATCTGCAACAAAGTGAAGTCAGATCCCACATTTTAAGGAGGAACTGGTATGAAGAAAAATCTGAAAGCCGTTTTGGTGCTGGCTCTTGCTTTCGTAATGGTCTTTTCATTGACCGGCTGTGGCGGCAGCTCCAGCAGTTCAGACAGCGGCAAAGGAGAAGAAGGCGGAAAGACACTGAACATCTGGTGCTGGAACGATGAATTCCAGACTCGTTTTAATGACTATTATCCGGACGTTGCTGAGGCTGCTGAAGATGGCTCCACAACAACACTCAAAGACGGCACAGTCGTCAACTGGGTGATTGAGCCGAACCAGGACAACAACTATCAGAACAAGCTGGATGAGGCACTCCTGAATCAGGAGAGCGCAGATGCCGACAGCAAGATCGACATCTTCCTCGTTGAGGCTGACTATGCAAGAAAATATACAAACACAGACGCAACGATGCCGATTGCTGACCTCGGTGTGCTCGATGCAACATCTGATCAGTATGAATACACCAAGGAAGTCGTCTCTGACGCTGACGGCAATGTCAAGGGCGTTTCATGGCAGGCTTGCCCGGGACTGATCGCTTACAGACGTTCCATCGCCAAGGAAGTCCTCGGAACAGACGATCCTGATGCAGTTCAGGAAGCAGTTTCCAGCTGGGATAAGTTCGCAGAGACAGCTCAGAAGATGCAGGATGCCGGTTATGTGATGCTCTCCGGTTATGATGACACCTTCAGACCGTTCTACAACAATGACGCTGCTCCGTTTGTAGAAGACGGCGAGACACTCAACATCGACAAGAACATCATGGACTGGGTTGCCATGACCAAGGAATACACAGACAAAGGCTGGAACAACAAGACCTCTCTGTGGAGTGATCCGTGGGCTGCTGACCAGGGCAAAGATTCTAAAGTATTCTGCATCCCGGCCTGCACATGGGAAATCGACTTCACACTGACAGGCAATGCTGATCCGGATGAGACAAAGGATCCCGAGAAGAGCGCATGGGGCGACTATGCAGTATGCAATGGCCCGGTTTCATGGTGCTGGGGCGGCACATGGATCTGTGCAGCTACAGGAACTGATGATGAAGAGCTCGTTGCTGATATCATGACAAAGATGACAACAGATGCTGACATTCTGAAAAAGATCGCAACAGAGAAGGGTGACTTCGTCAACAGCCAGAGTGTTATCGCTGATCTCGCTGCCAACTATGAAGGCAATGACTTCCTCGGCGGCCAGAACCACTACGCACTGCTCTCTGACGCAGCTGCTAACCTGAGCCTTGACATCGCTTCTCCGTATGACCAGGGCGTCATCGAGAAGATGCAGGCTGCTATGAAGGATTACTTCGATGGCAATGCAGATCTCGACAAGGCAAAAGCAAACTTTGAGACATCAATCAAAGAGATCTATCCTGAGATCAAGACAGTCAACTGGCCGGAGTAATACCTGCTCGACAATGACAGGATAAGGCCGATTGAAAGTATGCCTAAAAAGGGGATGGCCTTACAGGTCATCCCCTTTTATCAGTATTAAATAGTTACTAAAGAAGAACTAGCTCCACTATATGAGGAATACATCCCTTACAGGAGGGAGACATGAAAAAGAAAAACAAGTCAACGGGACAGGGAGTCAGTTATGCGAAGTGGGGATATATCTTTATAGCACCCTTCTTCATCGTTTTCTTAGTATTCCAGCTTATCCCGCTTGCACAGACAATTTACTACAGTTTCTTTGAATATTACCGCTCCGGCCTGACCGTTATCGGCCCGACGCCGGTCGGATTAGAAAATTATAAAGCGCTGTTTCAGAGTGATTTTCTGAAGTATGCCGGCAATACTGTCATCCTGTGGCTGGCCGGATTCATCCCTCAGATCGTGATATCACTCCTGCTTGCAGCATGGTTTACCGATATCAGACTGAAAATCAGAGGCAAACAGTTCTTCAAGGTCGTCATCTACATGCCGAACCTGATCATGGCATCCGCATTTGCCATGCTGTTCTTTGCACTGTTCTCAGACAACGGCCCGGTTAATCACCTGCTTGTCACATCTGGACTCGTCGATCATCAGATCCGCTTCCTCTCATCAGTAGCCGGGACAAGAGGACTGGTGGCTCTCATGAACTTCCTGATGTGGTTTGGTAATACGACAATCCTTCTGATGGCTGCCGTCATGGGCATCAACCCCTCACTTTTTGAGGCGGCGGAGCTTGACGGATGTACGGCCAGGCAGACATTTTTCAAGATCACTCTGCCGATGATCAGACCGATCCTCTTATATGTACTCATCACATCGATGATCGGCGGCCTGCAGATGTTCGATGTACCGCAGATTTTGACCAACGGAACCGGCGCGCCCGACAGGACGACGACCTCACTGATTATGTTCCTCAACAATCATCTGTATAGCAAGAACTATGGTATGGCCGGTGCAGTCTCCGTGATTCTGTTTATCATCAGTGCGATCCTGTGCCTGGCAGTGTACTTTACACTCAATGCTGATGATGACAGTAAAAAGATTAAAAAGAGAGACAGATTCAAACCGAGGAAGGAGGCGCTTAAGAATGTCTAAAAAGCAATCTAACGCAAGAACGGTTCTGGCTTATATCGTTCTCATTCTGCTGGCTTTCCTCTGCCTGTTTTTCTTCTATATCCTTGTGATTAACTGCACGAGAAGCCACAATCAGATTCAGGCTGGTTTTTCATTCATTCCCGGAACTTCGTTTGCAAAGAATTTACACCATGTTCTTCATGACGCCAAGCTTCCGGTGCTTTCCGGTATCAAGAACAGCCTGATCGTTTCAACCGGCTGTGCCATTCTGGCGACGTATTTTTCGGCGCTGACAGCGTACGGACTCTACGCATACAGCTTCAAGCTTAAAAAACCGGCGTTCGTGTTTATCATGCTGATCCTGGTCATGCCGACACAGGTATCTGCGATGGGCTTCATCAATTTGATTACGAAGATGGGCATGATCAATACGCTTTATCCGCTGATCATTCCTTCGATCGCTGCGCCGGCTGTCTTCTACTTCATGTACAGCTACATGCAGTCGAGTCTGCCGCTTGAACTGATCGAAGCCGCGAGAATCGACGGCTGCAGCGAGTTCAGAACATTTAACAGAATCGTCATTCCGATCATGAAGCCGGCCCTGGCTGTACAGGCGATCTTCGCATTTGTGCAGAACTGGAACAACTACTTCCTTCCGGCGCTGATTCTTCAGGAGAACAGCAAGAGAACACTGCCGATCCTGATCGCATCACTCAGAAGCGCGGATTTCCTGAAGTTTGATATGGGTAAGGTTTACATGCTGATTACGATCGCGATCGTTCCAATTATTATTGTCTACATCGCACTGTCCAAGTACATCGTTGCCGGCGTTGCGCTGGGCGGCGTGAAAGAGTAGGAGGTTTTTCAGATGGCAAGCATTTCATTTAAAGACGTTAGAAAAACATATGACAATGGCGTCACCGTCATCGAAGGACTCAATCTGGATATCAAAGACAAAGAGTTTGTCGTACTGGTTGGTCCCTCCGGATGCGGTAAATCCACGACGCTGCGCATGATCGCAGGTCTTGAATCCGTCACGGACGGCGAGTTGTACATCGGTGACCGCCTGATTAACGCAGTCCCGCCAAAAGAGAGAGATATCGCCATGGTGTTCCAGAACTATGCGCTGTATCCGCACATGAGCGTGTACAAAAACATGGCTTTTGCCCTGACGCTCCAGAAGGAGAAGAAAGATGTCATCGACCAGAAGGTGCATGAGGCGGCAAAGATTCTCGGACTGGAAGAGTATCTCGACCGCAAGCCGAAGGCTCTCTCCGGCGGACAGCGCCAGCGTGTGGCGCTCGGCCGTGCAATGGTCCGCAACCCCTCTGTCTTCCTGCTCGATGAGCCGCTCTCCAACCTGGATGCGAAGCTCAGGACAGAGATGAGAAGCCAGATCTCCAAACTTCATCAGAGACTCGGAACGACATTTGTCTATGTCACTCACGATCAGGTTGAAGCGATGACGATGGGCGACCGGATCTGCGTCATGGACAAGGGCGTCATTCAGCAGTTTGACACGCCGCAGGCATTGTATGACAATCCGTGCAATCTGTTTGTCGCAGGATTTATCGGATCACCGCAGATGAACTTCATCGATGCAGTTGTCGAGAAGGACGGCGATGGATATGCGCTGAAGTTCGGCGAGACATCTCTGGCCTCAACACGCAGCGAGCTGGCTGACTATGTCGGCAAGACCGTCGTGGTCGGCGTCAGACCGGAAGATCTTCACTTTGAGAAGGAGTACTACAAAGGCTCTAACGTGGTCAAAGCCAAGGTCGATCTGGATGAGATGATGGGCTCTGAGACACTTCTGTATCTCACCTACGGCGATGCCAAGATGATTGCCAAAGTTCCGTCACCCTGCCCGGTACACACAGGTGATGACGCTGAGATCGCAGTCAATGTCGATAAGCTCCATGTCTTTGACAAAGAGACGGAAGAGGCGATCTACAATTAATGATAACGGCTGCCTCTTAAGGCAGATCGTATATATGATTTTCCAATTAAAAGAGGCTGGTGCACGGAGGTGCATCAGCCTCTTAAGGTAGGTGGAATATGTGAGCTTAATTTGCCTTTGCCGGTGTGAAGAGGAAGATCAGGTAACGGATCAGGGCGTAGAGCATCGTGATCGTTGCGATGATCGTCTCAATCAGTACGATGGGCTTTAAAAAGGCCATCGGGCTTCCCATGTTCATGGAGCAGACCATCAGCTGTTTTGTGGCGATAGCGCTGATCACAAACGGGAATGTGTAGGCTGCATAGCTCGGGAAGAACGGGAGCTTTAAGTACTGAATAAACTTGATGCAGGCAAACACAAACAAAACAGTTGCAAGAGCCCAGAGGCATTTGAGCAGCGGCAGTGATTTGGGCATCACGGACTGAATATAGCCGGCGATGCACAGGCTGGCCGGAGCTGTGTAAATGCAGATCAGCGGCTTTGCAGGATCCGGAGCTTCCGGGATTTTCACGTAGCGCACGGTGACAAGAATCAGCAGGATGATCAGTGTGACAAGACCAAACCAGAATGTCACAGTGCCCAGGCCTGTGGCCTCATATGCCGGCGCTGTCATGGCAGCCATGGCGATTCCGACATAGACGATGAAATAGCTTGCAAAGACTTTCGGCAGCTGCGGCTTAAGCATAAACTTTGCTGTGAAATAGATAATCAGCACGACATGGAGAATGATGGCGATATACCAGATCACTTTGGAAGCGCCGCCAAGCCACGGCTTAAAATATGTGCTGAAGAGCATCAGTGCCATCGGGAATGTGCAGAATACACTCGCCATGATCGGGTTCTTCATGTTTTCAGCAAATTTGCCGAAATCAGCACAGACGCTGATGATGAACAGGATCATGAGAATGGTAGCGACGATACCGCAGGCCATTCTGATGCCTTCAGAATAAGACTGAAGGAGGTTTCCGAGGCCGAAGAGACCGAGAAACACACCACAGATAGGAATCGGAATTTTTTTAATCATTTATTTTTCTCTACTTTCTAGAATAAAACAATCTGCCACTCAACTGTTTCTTATGCGCTCAGCGGAGTTGTACGTGTCTTGAGATATTCCTCATAGGAAAGGACGGTGATCTCACCTGTTGTCGGGATGTTCAGCTCGCGTGCGATCAGTTCAGCGGCTTTGGCTGCGCAGATGCCTGTGTAGTAAATGCACTGTGACTTGTGCTGGCCTTCAGCCATGTCAAACTCTTTTGTCAGCACGCGGCAGCAGGCCACTTTCTTTGTGTTGTTCTCTCTGAACCAGTCATGGAGTTCTTTTGTCAGAGCCATGCACTTCATGACGTTAGGATCTTTCGGTCCTTTTTGTTCGCTGCGGCCGAAGAACATGCCGATGCCGAGCACACCGCCGTTTAAGGCACCGCAGATGCAGCCGGACTTGCCGACGCCGACAGCCATGCCGGATGCCATGCGGATCATCTCATGAGGCATATCTGTCTCAAAATGGTCAATCAGCGTTTCCATCACTGCTTCACAGCAGAAAAAGCCTTTGCGGAAAGACTCTTCTGCGTCTGCCTGTACCTTTGCCAGATCGATTGATTTTGCGTTGACTTTCATTTTATCTCCTCCTTATAAGTAACCAACTTAGCGCCGACTTATTTTCTGGCGCAAGTCCATTATAACAAGAGGGACGCCCTGATTCTATCAATAGATTATATAGATCTATCAACGATTTGTTTAATAAAAACCGCTTTCGGATCACATATCCGAAAGCGGTATAAAATCAATACAGTACCGGTATGTTACTGATTCTGGTTAATATAGTCAATGAAATCCCAGGCGGCCTTACTCAGAGGCCAGCCTTTTTTAGTGATCATATAGAGCGGCCAGATCAGGTCTTCCACGAAAGGAATAGCCCGTAGATTGTTATATCTGAAATTGTGAGCCAGAAAATCGAGAATAATGGTATTGCCTTTGTTTTCTGAGCAGAAAGCCAGACTTCTGATAATTCCGCCGGTCCGCAGGAGCACTGACGGCGTTTTGCCGTATTTTTCAAATTCCTGCATCAGCATGCGGGTTGTCGCAAAGTTGTCATTGCGCAGCGTCAGCGGCTCCTCACAGATTTCTGTAACACTGACGGATTCCCGGTGATAGAAGCGGCTCTGATCGTGTGCGACGAACATGACATGTCCCTCATACATCAAAGAGGCATCAAATTTACTCATATCCGGACAGGCGGTAAAACCGATGTCCAGTTCGCCCCGATCCACAAAATCTTCGACGACTTCATCCGGCAGCTCCATGTATTCCAGCTTGTAGTGCTGAAACTGCTCCTGAAATCTCATCGGGAAGTCGATAGCCAGATTATTTAATGCGCCAAAGGCATAGCCCACACGTACAGTGCCTTCTTTCTCGTCTCTGATCTGCCGCAGCTCACTAAGCGCGTCCTCATAGTGATCGATCATCTTTTCAGCATGGGGTTTAAAAGCTTTGCCGTACTCGGTGGGGTATGTGCCTGCCCGGCTGCGGACAAACAATTCAGCTCCCAGCTCTTCCTCGATCTTGCTGATGATGTTGCTCAGTCCCTGCGGCGTGATATAGAGCTGTTCGGCAGCGACATTGATACTTTCTGATTCATATACCTTCAGAAAAAAGCGAATATCTCTTGTGTTCAATTGTGTCCCCTTTATTCCGTTTCCTCCAGGAGCTGTGCTGCAGTGCCGATCATACCGGCATCATTGCCGAGCTCTGCCAGTATAAAATCAGTATCCCTTGATGGCGGGAAGGCATACTTGCGGTATGCCTGTCTGATGCCTTCTATCAGGGCCGGCCCTTCGTGAGAGACACCGCCGCCGATGATAAAGACATCCGGATCAATGACAGAAGCCACCGCTGCCAGCCCGAGTCCGACAGCGTCGTAGTAAAAATCAACGACGCGTCCAGCCAGCTCATCGCCTTCTTTAAAAGCGTTAAAGATTTCTTTCGCGCCGGGCAGCTCCATTTTCTTTAGCATGCTGTCATCAGGGAGCACCTCTGCAGCAGCTTTCGCCATGCGCTTGACTCCGGTTGCCGATCCATAGTATTCAAAATCAGCCAGGTCTTTGATGTCAGCGCCTGCAGCAATCACCTCAGCCAGCAGCGGATGCCGGGGTGCCATTTTGATGTGACCGATCTCACCGCCGCAGCCGGATGCACCGCGGATGATATGTCCATCGCGCACAATCCCGCCTCCGATGCCGGTCCCCAGCGTGACAAGCACCGCGGTAAACTTGCGGTATGAGCCAACGCTCTGTGCCCGCTGCTGCACGGATCCGCAGACGATCTCACCGAGCGCTGCCGCGTTGGCATCGTTGAGAACCTCGATGGTATCGATCCCCGTCAGCGCCGTGAGCTCTTCTTTGACATCTTTGATGCCCCAGCCCAGATTGACACAGCCGTTCACCAGTGTCTTGCCCGGCTGATCGCCTGCAATGACAGGCCCCGGCACGCCTACACCGATGCCGATGATGTCATCTTTTGCAACTCCCAGCTTCTCAAAAGAAGTGATGGCCTGTGCGATATCCGGGAGGATTTGTGCACCGCCGTTTTCTGTCACAGTCGGGATGGCCCGCCTGATTGTAAATTCAGGGAACTGTTCTATGTCAAAGACACCGATCTTGGCGGTAGTCCCGCCTATGTCAACTCCGATTAGATACTTGCTCATTTTTCCAGCCTTTTTGTCAGAATCTCAGCCTTTTGCTACTGTGAATCATGTATGATCATTATACCATATATTTAGCAGCAGCGATGGCATGAATCACAAAGTGCATGAGGCGCCGGGAAGAAATGAAGGAATGGGTGGTGAGTGTGTTGATTGACAAATTGGGAGTTTGTCGGGATAATTGCCGGCTCAACGAATTGGAATCAGCGTGCGTGGGCTATCCGCTCAACAGCAGTCTGATCTTTTTGATCTGTCTCGAAAGGAATATGTTAAAATATGAAGATGAGTAAGGAAGAACAGGTTGTGCAGGAGAGAGAAATGATCATGAGCGATGAATGTCTGATTTGCGGAGCACCGTTAGAGTATCTGGAGCATGATATACAGATGGAATGCGCCGTCTGTCATAAGAAAGAAATGAGCAAGACACAGTGTGTCAATGGACACTATGTCTGCAATGACTGTCATATGCAGGGAATGGATACGATGCTAAGTATCTGCCTTTCCTCTGAATCAAGCGATCCGATTGCGATCATCAGACAGATGATGGATGAGCCTTTTTGTCATATGCACGGGCCGGAACACCATGTGATGGTTGGCGCCGCTCTTCTGGCTGCCTACCACAATGCCGGCGGAGAAATTGATCTGAAAGAGGCGCTGCATGAGATGATCAGCCGGGGCAGGCAGGTGCCTGGCGGAGCGTGTGGCTTTTGGGGCGCCTGCGGAGCCGGGATCAGCGCCGGGATGTTTGTCTCGATTATCACAGGATCGACACCTCTTGCCAAAGCTTCGTGGAGGCTCTCTAACCTGATGACGTCGGAAGCACTTGGTCAGATTGCGCAGCTGGGAGGACCCAGGTGCTGTAAAAGGGATTCCTATACAGCGATCCTGGCTGCAGTTTCATTTGTGAAAGAGCATTTCGGAGTGGAGATGGTCTGTGACCACGTGCAATGTACACATGCACATTTAAATAATCAGTGTATTGGAAGCGATTGTCCGTATAACAGGAAGTAAGATACACAGTCAGAAGAATTCAAAATAAAACAGATCCTGTCTCTGTATCAACAGACAGGATCTGTTTTTACTTAGTCATGCGGCTTGTTCAGGAATCAGTCAACCGCGACCATCACTGAGGTTGCCTTGATGACAGCATACGCTTCTTTGCCGATCTCAAGGCCGAGGTTTTTGACAGAGCCCATCGTGATGTCTGCAGTGACTATATTGCCGCCGCCTATATCAATGGTAACGATTGCGTTTACAGCACCTTCCTGTATATCGACTACTTTTCCCTTAAGCTGGTTTCTTGCACTGAGTTTCATAATCAAGCCTCCTTATATTATTTCAGTTAATTTGTAAACTATTTTATGTCAGCAGCAGTCTGCCTGGCAGTTCTGCTTTCCTGATCTGTGTCAATGATAGTCTGCGAATTGACATAAGTCAAATTATTGATTATTATAATATACATTAGTATAACTAATATATTTTCAAGGAGGATATGATGCTTGAACACAGGCTCCGTATCTTTTTGGCGGTGTGTGAATATGGGACGATGACGGCTGCAGCTGAAGCCCTGTTTATGACACAGTCAGCGGTCAGTCAGGCGATTGCCGCGCTGGAGGAGTATTACGGGACGGCGTTGTTTGACCGCTTTCCGAGGAAACTGACGCTGACGGAGGCGGGGCATGCTCTTAAGGCTGCTGCGCAGGATATCATCCGGCTGATCGGAGAGACAGACGCACTGATTAAAAATGTTGAGGCCGGAGGCACCGTGCGCATCGGGGCGAATCTGAGTGTCGGAAAAGTACTGATTCATGATTATCTGTCTGAATTCAGGAATGTATACCCTGATGCGGATGTGCAGGTGATCGCAGCCCGGGGCTCACAGCTGCTGGAAATGCTTGACCGGGGCGAACTGGACTTTCTTTTGATGGAGAAAGCCGATGGGGACGATTATATTCAGGAGCCGTTTTACCAAGACCGCATCGTCATGGTGGTGCGTTCTGACGACCCGCTCTTAAAGAGAAAGAAACTGACGCTTTCCGATGTGGAAGATGAGCCGTTTTTCCTGCGTGAAAAGGGCGCCGGTGTGCGCGAACAGTTTGATCATCTCTGCCAGGCGCAAGGAATCAGGGTGAATACCGTATGGGGAAGCAGCAGTACTTCTATCTTAGTCAATGCTCTGTTGCATGGTGAGCGCGGTATTGCCGTGCTGCCGTATCTGCTGGTGCAGGATGAGCTGGCAGAAGGGAAGATTATAGAGCTCCCAATCAGCGATGTCAGACTTGATCGGACGCTTTATATCATCCGCCACCGTAGTAAGCACGTATCAAAGACAGCACATGCATTCATTGACATTGTGAGAAATATGGCCGTAAGCAGTAGAAAGAGAGGCGCAGGAAATGGGAAAGATTTATAAGGGAACGTTGGATCTGATTGGCAATACCCCGCTCGTTGAGATTACGAACATTGAAAAGGAACTGGGGCTGGAGGCCACCATTCTGGTAAAACTTGAGTATTTCAACCCGGCAGGAAGCGTCAAGGACCGCGTCGCCAAAGCGATGATCGAAGATGCAGAAGAAAAGGGGCTGCTCAAAGAAGGGGCGGTCATCATCGAGCCGACATCCGGCAATACCGGTATCGGTCTGGCCGTTGTGGCGGCAGCCAAAGGGTATCACGTGATTCTGACGATGCCTGAGACGATGAGCGTGGAGCGCCGCAATATCCTCAAAGCATACGGCGCAGAGGTCGTTCTCACAGAGGGGGCAAAGGGCATGGCCGGCGCTATTGAAAAAGCTGAGGAGCTGGCAAAAGAGATCCCGGGCAGCTTCATCCCGGGCCAGTTTGACAATCCGGCCAATCCGGCTGCTCACCGCGCGTCGACAGGACCTGAAATCTGGGAGGATACAGACGGAAAGGTTGATCTGTTTATCGCCGGCGTCGGAACAGGCGGCACAGTGACCGGGATCGGAGAGTATCTGAAAGAGAAAAATCCGGCCATCAAGGTCGTTGCGTTGGAGCCGGCTGACTCGCCGGTGCTGGCAGGAGGGGAAGCAGGGCCGCACAAACTGCAGGGCATCGGAGCGAACTTTATCCCGTCAGTTTTAAACACAGATATTTACGATGAGGTCTATGAAGCTCAGGCGGAGGACGCCTTTGCCGCCGCGAAGCTTCTGGCACAGAAGGAAGGTATCTCAGTGGGAATCTCCTCAGGGGCTGCACTGCACGGTGCGATTGAACTGGCAAAAAGAGCGGAGAACAAAGGGAAAGTGATAGTAGCTTTGCTGCCTGACAGCGGTGACCGCTATTATTCGACGCCATTATTTACAGAGTAGACCTACAGATTGCCTTTTACCCAGTCTTTGACGATGCCCATGCTCTCGCGCAGCATGTTGTTGGGAAGATAGAAGGCATTGGATGTGGCTGCGATACCGGTAACGTCTGATACCGCACATTCAGATGAGGTTTTTATGGCTTTTTCAGCGATTGCGCACGCGCGGAAGACATGGAAATTGTTGGTCACGATGCCGACCGAAGTGCCGTGCTCATGGATGAGTGAAAAACTGTTTTGGATATTTTCAACCGTGTTCGTTGATTGATCCTCAACGACAATGCGCGATGCGTCTACGCCGTGCTGGGCCAGCCAGCGCGCCATTACAGTCCCCTCGGCTTCCGGCTCGAGGGGGCTTTTTCCTCCGGAGCAGATGCAGATGGTATCAGGATGGGCACGCAGGTAATCGGCAGCCGTCTCCAGCCGGTATTGCAGGACGGTGCTGGGAGCGATGGCGCCTTTCTGATCAATCGCTGGAGCATCTGATGCATCTTCAGTAGGCAATTCATCCTGACTCCTGACTTTGACCTGCGCCCCTAAAACGACCAAATAGTCAATTTTATTGTTTCCTTTATCGTGAAAATGCATCCCGATCAGGATCCATGTCACACACAGACAGATGACTCCAGTTGCCAGAAGGACGAGTAATACCGCCTTGAGGGGGGAGGGCAGCAGGCGCATTATATGGGCACGGATACCGAATCCGAGCAGGATCAGACAGGCTCCGCCCGCAAACCAGACCATGAAAAACATGGTGCCGGAGGCGATACGCAGCACCGCAATCCCGTACAGAATGCATAGAATTCCCAAGATGAAACAAACCCACATAAATATTTTTTCCGCTTTTGACATTTTCATATTATAATATCTGTTAGTTGGAAAGACGAATTCATCATAGCACACGAGGAGTTACGCCTCAAGAAAGTAAGGAGAAGGTTACAAGAGATGAAAGTATTAATGCTAAACGGCAGTGCCAAGACGAAGGGGAACACAATGAGAGCGCTGACAGAAGTTGGCGAACAGCTGAAAAAAGAAGGCGTTGATTATGAGATTCTTCAGATTGGCGACGGCCCTGTCCGTGATTGTATCGGTTGCGGAAGATGTACAGAAAAGGGATGCTGTTTTGAAGATGACAATGTCAACGAGTTTGTGGCGAAGCTTAAAGAAGCAGACGGCCTTGTGATTGGAACACCGGTTTATTATGCTCATCCGAGCGGCCGGATCCTGTCATTTTTAGACCGCGCCTTTTACTCCAGTTCCGGCAGCTTTGCTTTTAAGCCGGCAGCGTCGGTGGCCATCGCCCGCCGCGGCGGAACAACAGCTTCATTTGATGTGTTAAATAAGTATTTCGGGATTTCTCAGATGCCGGTAGCCGGTTCAACATACTGGAATATCGGACACGGGACAGTGCCCGGGGAAGCTGAGCAGGACCCTGAAGGGATGCAGACGATGCGCAATCTTGCCCGCAACCTGGCATGGATGATCAAATGCATCAAGGCCGGACAGAATGCCGGTATCGGCTTCCCGCAGACAGAGACGGGTGCGCGGACAAACTTTATCCGGTAGGTTTGTCATCTGTCCTGGTGAGCTGAGGGCAGCAGTTTGAAATGATTCTTCCGGCACCGGATGAGGCCATCCCGCTTCATGCGGGTCAGCTCCTTCGACATGTTGGTGCGCTCCAGATTGAGATAGTCCGCCAGCTGCTGACGGTTAAAGGGGATGTCAAACTCATCGGCGTGCTGTTGGATAGCCATCATATTCAGATAAGATAACAGACGCCCTCTGGCGCTTTTAGGCGAAGTGTGAAAACTTCTGCCTGAGAGCGCCAGATTTTTATGGGAAGAAATCAGCAGAAGATTACGGGTCAGTATATTGCGCCAGGAAGTGGCAGGAGCATTTTCAAGCAAACCTGATACTCCTAAAAACATCACGCGGCATTTTTCGTTGGCCACCACATCGACCAGCATCACCGCATCCGGCAGAAGGGCATACGTTTCGGCAAAGAAACCGCCGGGACCGATGTGACTGAGTATGGAGCGGCTGCCCCACAGATCATTGTTTTCAATTCTGACGCTTCCTTCGAGGACGATACCCATTTTTTTCGTGGGATCACCGGCATGCAGGATGACGGCATCTTTGTCATAAGATTTTGCCGTGGTGCGCATCTCCTTCAGACAGATTTTAAGCTCTTCTTCGCTCATGTCTTTAAACAAAACAGAGTCAGCGTATGACGGTCTCATAAAAAATCTCCTCAAAATTGTTAAAATGTGGCACAAACCACATAATGATCATCCTGATTGTACTATGCTGTAAACATAAAAACAAGCGGGATATCTGAAGGAGGACATGCTGATGATCAGGAAAATCATTCATATCGACGAAGATAAATGCAACGGATGCGGACTGTGTGCCAACGCCTGCCATGAAGGCGCGATTGATATGGTAGACGGCAAGGCAAAACTTGTGCGCGAGAATTTTTGCGACGGACTGGGAGACTGCCTGCCGAACTGCCCGACAGGGGCGATCACATTTGAGGAGCGAGAGGCAGAGGCTTATGATGACGCAGCGGTCAAAAAGACACAGGAGGAACATAGGAGTACGGCGATGGCAATGACGATCGAAGAGGTTATGAAGATAGAAGATGACAATGAGAGACGCAAACTGATGGCAGCTAAGCTGAAGGAAGAAGGAAAGGGCGCACCGCAGGGCGGCTGTCCCGGATCCCGCATGATGACATTTAATACAGATCAGGAAAGAAATGAGGCGCCTATACAGGCGAGAGCTGTTTCACGGCTGAATCAGTGGCCGTGTCAGCTCAAACTCGTGCCGCCGCAGGCCCCGTTTTTTGACGGCGCAAAGCTGTTAATTGCGGCGGACTGTACCGCATACGCTTATGCCCGCATGCATGAAGATTTCATGAAGGGTAAAATCACGGTGATCGGCTGTCCAAAGCTCGATATGGTTGACTATACGGAGAAGCTGACAGATATCATTGCCAACAATGATATCAAGAGTGTCACCATCGTGCGCATGGAGGTTCCCTGCTGCGGCGGGCTGCAGAAAGCAGCAGAAAATGCGCTGAAGGCGAGCGGTAAATTCGTTCCCTGGCAAGTGGTTACGATCTCCTGTGACGGGATGATACTGGATGATTAAAACAGGATAGAAGCTAACGAATGGGTCATAATCAGGATCACCGGCTAAGCCGGTGGTCCTGATTGTGCATAGAATAAAAGACTTGACATTGTATCAGGTTATGCATAAGATGAAGACCACTTATGAAACAGACAGACATATAAGGAGACCGTTCAGTGACAGATGAATATATGAAAGCCCGCAAAGCGGGAGAACGCACCTATAAAGAAAAAATAGCAGGGGGGCAGTTTCCTTTTCTGCCGGCTCTCGATGATATCCTGGCTGAGTCCGGGACGCTTTCGCAGCAGCCACTCGGGCTCATGGAAATTCCGGTTGAACTGATCGCCGGCACCAAGACGATTGCCAGGCAGAATTCCTTTTCCCCTGATTTCATGCCGCTATTGGATGCAGATACAGAATTTGCGATGAAATGGAGCAATTTGTATCAGGCGCAGATGCGGGAAGGGTTCAATACGCCGATCAAGGTGTATGAATATCTTCACCGTTTTTATGTCCTTGAGGGCAATAAGAGGGTTTCTGTCAGCCGGTTTCTGGATATGCCTGTGATTATGGCGGATGTCATCAGGATTATTCCGTCTCAGGAGATTCTCAGCAAACACCCTGTCTATGATGAATTTCTCTCTTTTTACCGCGCCGTACCGATCTATGACATTGTCTGTACCAAACCGGGATCCTATGAAGAGATAGCCGCGTTTGCCGGGAGAGATTTGTCTGAGCCGTGGCCGTCTGAAGCGGTCAGAGATCTGCAGTCCGGATACTGGCATTTTGCCAGGGTCACCAGGGAGCTTCAGACGAAGATCAGCGACATGACAATGGGAGATGCCTTTTTAGTCTATCTCAGGATATTCAGAAGAGATGCCATCCGCACAGTCAGTAATCAGGAAGTCGGCAAGCGCGTCAAGAGCATTAAAAAGGAGCTCTACACAGCGCAGAATAAGGATAAAGTGTCTCTTGTCGAATCATCTCATGAAGCACTGCATGCGGGCAGTCTGATCGACAAAGCCGAGAAGCTGATGACAGGGCCGGGTTCTCTGGTCAGTAAAGTTCTGCCAGATCTGACTTATTCTCTGAAAAACCCTCTTAAAGCGGCTTTTATCTACAACCGGATGCCTGAAGAATCCGAGTGGATATACAATCATGAAATGGGACGGATCAGACTTGAGAGAGCCTATGGCGGTATGGTGAAGACGAAGATGCTGATTGAAGGCGTTTCGCAGGAGAAAGATGCCTGTGATGATTTTTCTGAAGCGGTCAATAAAGCTGTCACATGGGGTGCCGATGTTATCTTTGCCCCGTCCGTCAGACAGAGCACCGATGCTCTGCGGGCAGCGATCAGATACAAGGATGTCAAATTCCTGAACTGTTCTGTCAACCTGGCCAATCAGGCTGTCCGCACGTATTATGCCAAATTATACGAAGTGAAGTTTCTGGCGGGCATCGTTGCCGGCGCTGCGGCAGCAGCGGATGGAACCCATCGGATCAGTTATTTTTCTGATTATCCGATCTACGGAACCATCGCTGCCATCAATGCCTTTGCCATCGGAGCAGCCATGGTTGATCCAAAGGTCACGGTGACCCTCGATTGGGCAGGAAGACAGGATAACAATTGGTGGCGGTCAACGGTTGAGCAGGGGATCCATGTGATTTCAGCTGTCGATTCAACACACACGGCAGATGGCAGCAATGTGTACGGTGTCTGCTATCTGGAAAAAGCAGCTCCCGGAGAGGGGACAGATGCATCCGGAGAGTACAAAGTGACCAATCTGGCCGCTCCGATCTGGAAGTGGGGCAACCTGTATGAAATTATCACCCGGACGATTCTGGATGGAACCTATCATGCGAAGGCCGTCGACAAAAAAGATCAGGCGACAAATTACTGGTGGGGGATGGCCTCCGGTGTAGTCGACATCAAGCTTTCCGATGATGTGCCCTCCTATACCAGGCAGCTTGTCGATATTCTGAAAGGCGACATCATCAATGGTTCGCTGAATCCATTTGACCGTGTGCTGGTCAGTCAGAAAGGGGTCGAGAGATCTGCAGAGGATGCGCCGCTTACAAGCATGGATATCATAGAGATGGACTGGCTGAATGAAAACATTATCGGGGAAATCCCTGCGAAAGAGGCCCTGACGGATGATGGCAAAGAAACGGTCAGTATCAGCGGTGTAAAGAAGTGAAAATACTATTTGTCTCTGACAGGGAATCAACTGAATTATGGGACCAGTGGGATCTGATCGGCAGGAAAAGGCTTTCCGATGTTGGGCTGATTCTGTCAGCCGGAGATTTAAGACCGGATTATCTTGAGTTTCTTGTAACGATGGCGAATATTCCCTGCCTGTACGTCCGGGGCAACCATGACGGGATCTATGACAAACAGCCTCCGGAGGGCTGTGTTGATATTGATGAAAAAGTCTGTGAAATACAGATTAAAGACAAAACGACAGGAACACGCCGTATCATCAGAGTAGCGGGACTTGGCGGATCGATGCGTTATCTGGAAGGCCCGGACATGTATACAGAAAAAGAGATGACCAGGCGTGTACGTCATTTGGCTCGCAAGATCCGTCTCGGGAATGTAGTGGACATCAACGGGAAAAGAGTCTGGAAGAAAAGTAAGTCTGAGACGGTCAACATTCTGCTTACCCATGCGCCGTGTCAGGGGTATGGAGATCTCGATGATCTGGCACACAAAGGGTTTGCCTGCTTCAATGATCTGCTTGAACAGACAAAGCCGCATTATCACTGTTATGCACATGTTCACATGGAATACGGCCGGATTGAAAGGGAGATGCAACACGCTTCAGGAACCCGGCTGATCAATGTCAGCGGTACGTATATATTGGATGTATAAAAAAGCTCCTGTATTGCGCAGGAGCTTTTT
>CADBOU010000164.1 GCA_902796355.1 uncultured Lachnospiraceae bacterium | reverse complement strand
TGTACCAAAGCCGCCAATCAGGTCGATGTAGGGAACGCCATTGACATCCATGACATGCTCCGGATCATCAGCCCACTCCATGGTTGTTCCATCGGGTGTGCAGGATTTACGGAAATCCATCCAACCGGGGTTGAAATAGTGATCATAGTTGTACTCTGTATCTTCGGTAATAGTTTTTGCCTGATCAGCCGTCAGCTCATCAGAATCAAGAAATCCGAGTACTCGTTCGAGTTCTTTGAGTGTTGCGTTTTTGTCCATGAATAGACCTCCTTGAAAAAGTTTTACGCAGTCTCGGGATCCCGTCAAAGCCGTTCCCGCTAAGCGGGTCATCCCTCTCTTGTTTTTAAGGCTTATCTGTCACCGATAAGCCCTGACGATAGAAATAGTATAATATGTAAAGTGCGCTTTATGTCAACACTTTATAAAAAAAACTAAAATGAAAAAGTAAAGCTTAATTCAGCTTATAAATCGATGGTGTGCGGCTTCTTGGAATCGGCAGAAAGCTTACGAATAGAGCGGCCTGATGTGATCTGGTTGTCTGTCCTGAAACCGAAGGCTTCGTGGATGGCATCGGTCAGATCATTCCGGGAGTAGACGGGAATATATCCTTCCGATGGGATATCCAGCATGTCCATTGCACGAAACAGCTCACTGACATCCTCATAGGTATAATGGTCTTTGAGCTTCAGTTCGATGATGCGTTCGATAATGGAAGAGACGAAACAAATCATAAAATGCGCATACAGCCGTTCGCGCCCGTTGAGATTAAGTGTGTGTGATTTGAGCTCCCTCTTGATGGTCCGGAAGTTCTCTTCGATTTCGCGCCGCCGCTGAATAACGGGAATGATGGCAGCCGCACTTTCATCATAGTCAGTAAAAAGGACAGAGAATCCGTCAAAACGCTCTTCTTCATCTATTTTTCTGCGGTAATCGATCTGTGCAGACGGATCGGAGGCAGCAGACTCCAGAATGTCCGCCACGCGCGTGAGCTGGCGCTGGCGCACCCAGCGCTGTTTGTTGCGAAGGCCGACGGAATAAGTGACAATCATGCGCTGCTTGCGGCCGTCTATGGTGACAATCCGGTCTTTATAATAGATTGTATTGATATTTTTATTCTCATCGATGTCATCGATCCGGTGCAGTCGTTTGCGCCGCGGCACTCTCCAGTCGTGCACATCCAGTGCATAC
The DNA here is from genome assembly GCA_902796355.1 of uncultured Lachnospiraceae bacterium. Lineage (GTDB taxonomy): Bacteria > Bacillota > Clostridia > Lachnospirales > Lachnospiraceae > RUG842. Next base: position 3,625 of record CADBOU010000164.1, on the reverse strand, counting down.
TGGCGGAGGGAAAAGCTTAAGCGGCGGGCCGATTCGACGCGGACAAAACAGACGTTTTCAGCGTTTGCAAATTTCTTCTCGGCAATCTGTGCCAGACCGGCTTCATAGCAGATGACCAGATGCTCCGGCCTTGACTTTGACAGGATAGTTTGTTCCAGGCCGGTCAGAGACGGCGGAGCGGCTTCTGTATCGCGCAGCATATCAAATGACAGAGGGATGCCGTTGGCATCGGTCAGAAGGCCGAGCTGCACGATCGGGGCAGCGGTCATCTCATCGCGGTCTGTGCTCCGCCGGCTGATGTCATTTTCACCAATCTCAAAATAATAACTGGTACAGTCATAAAAGAGAGTGCGTGTATCGAGAGGAAGAGAGGCGGTTATCTTATTGTAGAGTTCACGCTGGAAAGTCAGCGGACTGACAGCAAGAAAATGCAGTGCTTCATCGATGTGCTCCGGCTCAAATTCTGGCTTGTCAAGAAACTTTTTTGAAAGCTCATAGGTTCCCCGCTTGGAGGCGTGATAGACAACGCGCGTATAGATCAGCCGTGAAAAAACGGCGTTGAGGTCAAATGGCAGCGCGTAACGGGAAGTCATGGCGTCACAGATTTCATTGATGCGCAGATCATAGTAGATATCCTGTGGAAAAAGAAAACTGATATTGATCGTCTGACTGGCATTTTTGCGGATCAGGCGCGTGGGGGAGTAGCGGATTGCCTCACCGGTCTCTTTCTCACGGCGCGTCAATTCGGCTGCATACTGTTTGGCCCACTCGTACGGATCCATCCCGCCGGCGCGGGCGCGCACCTCTTCTTCAGTGCCGAGCTTCTCAACGGTGCGGGTCGTCGATTTGCCGTTTAGGCGGATTGATTTGCTGATGTAGTAAATCTTCTGGTTTTTTGATTTGGAGATAGTGACTTTCATGGCTCTCTCCCGTGAGTGATCAAAGGATGTGTGGTATATCTCATGAAGCCTTTTGTTTACGCACAGGCACGACACAAAGGCTTACATCGATATTGTATCATACATAGCTACATATAGCTACATATTTTCCTTGTTTTATCAATCATAGCCACGTACAATGAGTATACCCAAAAAAGCATGTTGTCAACAATTTAATAAAGGAGTGGTTGTTTTGGAACAGACTCAGAAAGATTTAAACCCCAGACTGTATCTGAATCATCTGATGCCGAAATACGCACCGCATGGTCAGGAATACTGTCAGTCAATGATCGGAGTGAACACCCCGCGTTCAGATGGCCCGGCAAAGGCGTCCGGTACGATGACATATGCATCTGACGTCATCATCCCCGGTATGATGTACGGCGCTGTCCTGCGCAGCCCCTATCCGCATGCTGAGATCGTATCGATTGATACGAGCGAGGCGGAGGCAATGGGCGCTGTCTGCCTTACATATGATGACCTTGATCCGGTGATCGTATACAACGAGCGAAGCGTATCCACACCGTCCGGTACATACCGTGACCGTACGATCCTTCCGAACAAATGCCGTCACGTCGGCGAAGGTATTGCAGCTGTTGCAGCTGACACGGAAGAGCTCGCATACAAAGCACTGCGCGCACTGAAGGTTGAGTACAAAGTCCTCCCGGCTGTTTATGAGCCGGAAGATGCACTCAAAGATGATGCGCCGCAGCTGTACGAGAAGATCTATCTTGATACTGACGAAGTGAAGGTCAAGAACAACATCGGTGTTGTCCGTAATATTTACGAAGGCGATGTCGATGGCGCTCTCGAGAGAGCAGACCGCGTATTTGAGCAGGATTTCTCTCTGCAGCGTATTTATCACGCGCAGATGGAGACCAAATGTGCAGTGGCACAGCCGGAAGTTGACGGTTCCCTGACAGTATACGGAACCATTCAGTCCATCCACGGCGCACGTCAGCTGATCGCTCACGCGCTGCAGATGCCGCTGTGCAAGGTTAACGTTAAGAAGCTTGCTTTTGGCGGCGCCTTCGGATCTTCGATCCAGGTCAACTCGGTCATCCCGATCTGTGCGGCGCTGGCTATGAAAGCACACCGCCCGGTCAAGATCTCTCCGAGCCGTGAGGAAGACTTCTACAGCCACAACAAATATCCGTCAAAGTATCACATCCGCATGGGCGTGACCAACGACGGAGAGCTGATCGCCGGCCATGTCAAGGCCCTGATCGATTTCGGCGCTCATCAGGTGCAGCCGCTTCCGTTCATGGGATGTACATCCGGATGGTTTGCTTCATTATATAAATACGCCGGAAACATTGCATTCGAAGGGACGGCTGTCTACACCAACAAGACACCTTGCTGCGCTATGCAGGGTTACGGCAACCCGCAGATCAACTTCGCGATCGAGTCAATGGTCGATATCATCTGCAACGAGATGGGATTTGATCCGATTGAGTTCCGCCTGAAGAACATGCGCACCATCGGTGATGAGTTCTGGGCACAGGGTCCGACAATCCGCTCGATCATCAAGAGCTCCGGTACAGAGGAAGGTCTGATCGAGGGTGCTAAGAAGATTGATTTCGCAAACCGCGGTAAGCCGGAAGAGAAGACCGGACGTTACCGCAGAGGAATCGGCGTTGCCCGCGGATTCCACTGCTCCGGTACAGGCGGCCCGAAGGAAGGCGAGGTTATCGACTACTCCTTCGCGACAGTCAAGATCAACGAGGACGGTTCTGTCGACCTCGTGACTCCGGTCACGGACCACGGCGGCGGAACATGGGATGCCCTGCGCAAGATCGTGGCGGAAGTCTTAAGTGTGCCGCTTGACATGGTCGGTCTGTCACCGGCTGATACGATGAACACAGGTTATGACGTCTGTACGCATGCGACCCGAGGCGTCTTCTGCGGCGGCGGCGCTGCCCGCAACTCGGCGATCAAGGTCCGCGAGAAACTTCTTGAGTATGCCGGCCGCATGATGGATGAGAACGTACAGGATCTCGAGACAGTGATGGATCCCGTCGAGCATCAGGGACGCGTCCAGGTCAAGAATTATCCGACCAAGAGCATGACGTACAACGAGATCGCCCGCAAGGCGTGGATCATGAGCTGGGGAACGCTTGTCCACTCGGAGAGCTACCGTCAGAAGAACGCGCCGCCGTGCTTCACGATTCACTTCTGCGAGTGCGAGGTCGATACATATACCGGTATCATCACTTTCCCGAAGGTCGTTATCTACGGCGACTGCGGAACAGCCTTCAATCCGGATCTGGTCAAGGGTCAGCTCGTCGGTTCCTGGAACCGCGGCTATGGCTACACCTGCTATGAGACCTGCGAGACCAACGAGGAGACCGGACATCTGTTCAACAAGGGACTGATGGTCGACTACAAGACTCCGACGTCTGTTGAGATGCCGAGCATTCCGCAGATGGATGTCAATCTCTGCCATGTCTACGAGCCGACAGGCCCGTTCGGCGCAAAGGGAATCGGCGAAGCCGCACTGGCTTCTGTTCAGGCATGTATCGCCAATGCGATCTACAACGCTATCGGCGTCCGTTTCACGGAGCTTCCGATCACACCGGAAAAAGTTCTGGCCGCTATTGAAGAGAAGGAGGGAAAATAATAATGGGTGAGATTAATACCAAATTTGTCGAACACGAATATGATTATGTCAAGCCCGCTTCTCTTGA
>CADBOU010000163.1 GCA_902796355.1 uncultured Lachnospiraceae bacterium | reverse complement strand
TATGAAAATATGCTCTACTCAAAAAAGGTGATCGAAGAGGCCGGAGGAGGTGGAAAAACAGCCTTTGCCACGACCAACTATCATGTCTTTCGAAGCGGCCTGATGGCGCGGCGTGTCAAGATGCGCGCTGTCGGCATGGGCGCGAGAACCAGGTGGTACTTTTGGCCGAACGCCGCTGTGCGCGAGTTTGTCGGAATCCTGACAGAGCACCGATTAAAACAGGCTTTGATCCTCGGCGGAATGATCCTGCTCTACGGCGGTGCGACCATCCTCTTTTTCATGGGAGGGTTCTGAGAAGCTGTCTTCGGGTGAGAGCGATGATGAGTCTTCCTCCGCTTCCCACAGGAAGGAGATCGCCGCATAGAGTTCTTTAAAATCAATCTCACAGGCGCCGCCCCAGATCAGGACAGGCACGGTATCCTCAAAAGTATAAATCGCAGGAATGCCGAGGTGCTCCAGATCATACTGGATCACCTTTTTGCTTTCCGGATCAATCATCCAGTACTCCTGGACACCGGCTGAGCCGTACTTTTGGAGCTTGATCTGCATATCCTTCTTTCTGGTGGAGGGAGACAGAATCTCGATGATCAGATCGGGCGCACCGAAAATACGTCCGTGCCTGTACTTACCGCGGTCGCAGACGATCAGCACATCGGGCTGCAGCATCGTCTTATCGTCGCGGTCCAGCTGGACATCGACCGGAGAGATAAAAGGATAGCAGGGGCCTTGATGATCGAGGACATGGTCTAAAAACTTTTTATGAATGAATCCGCCAATGCCCTGATGGATCGTCGTCGGTGCAGCCATATCATAAAAGACGCCGTCGATCAGCTCTACCCTCTGATCATCCGGCAGGGCCAGATAGTCTTTCACGGTATAAAGCCGGTCTGCTTCGTAGGCAGCGCCGGGTTCTCTGACAAGGGCAGTGCCGGCCATCGGGAAATACGTCGCGGCGTCATAGGTATGGGAGCCCAGGAGCTTTTCAAGAGCCTGAATCGTCTCCCGCCTGGGGGAGGCGGTCGCACCGGAGAAGATCTTCTGAACAGTGCTCAGCGGAACGCAGGAGCGATCGGCAATCATCTGATTGGTGTAGCCGAGTTCTCTCTTGCGGCGCTTCATCTCTTCTATGGTCATAAAAACACCTCCGATTCTGTCATCAATCACCGACTGGTAATTGTATGGTAAAATCGGAGGCGTATTTTGTCAATAAGAAACAGCCATAATATTTCCAAAACAGCTAAAATAATTCCTTAATATATCCAATTTATTCTGCGGCCCGTGACGGCTCCTTCAATCCGCGCAGCCGTCTTTTCTGAAAGAGAAGCAGCGCTGCTGCGATCATGGGTCCTGTCAGCGGCAATACAGCATCGAGACGTTTTTTGAGCACGCCCGGGAAACCGATCATAAAGACAAGCAGCAGGATGATCTCAAGAATCAGCAAGGCACAGAAGAGATTCATGCTCTCAGGACGGTCAGAGCGCTCGGCGCACAGGATCAGTGTGCAGGCGATCACAGCCAGCAGGAAACGTCCCAGAAAAGCGGGAACAATCTTCACACCCATGGTGGACAGGAGTGCGCTGCGCACAAGATCAAGGACTGCGTAGGCATAGATGATGCCTTTAAACAGCTGCGGGCTGTCCTGCTTCAATCCCTTGCAGGCGCAGATGATCAGCGCGATACAGATCACACACTCCCCGGCATAGACAATCATGCGTCTGAATGCCGTGTGGGCGCCGATGATGCCGAGAGCGCTCAAAAGAGCAGTCAGCACGAGGAGAATCAGTTGAATGACGAGCATTGTTTTAGATTTGTTTTGTGTTTCCATGTTTTAATCCACCTTTTCATATTCTGTATAATCTGTGATTCCCTTTCCGACATTCGGCACAAAATGGGAGTACACGATGTCTCCCACGAACAGGACGATCAGGCCGATGCAGATCGGAATCAGTATCTTCTGGTTGATCCTGGACCACAGCGTATCGAGCATCGGCATGGCCAGATAGACGACCGCTGCGCCTCCCAGGGCGAAGACCATGAGCCCCTCCGCGCAGATGCGGCCGTTTAAGTTCAGGAAATATCCTGTGTAATCCCAATAACGCAGACCGGAGGACATCTCGATAAACAGCGATGTCAGATACTCAAGGCATCCGCAAAGCAGGATAATGCTGACGATCTCCACCTGCGGCTTTTTTCTGAAGCGCGCGAGCAGGAGCAGAATCAGCACAAGCCCTCCGCCATAGATCGGCAGCCACGGACCGTGCAATGCCCCGCGGTTGACAAAGACGCCGTCCTTGACCAGGTGGATGGTGACCTCCCAGAGCCAGCCGACAAAGGCAAAAGTGAAGAAGGCGAGGATGATTGACCAGATCGTGTAGGGGCGCAGGTAGCGGATGTTGCGCAGCTCGATCGTCGCGCGCTGATCCATCAGGGGATTTAAGCGCTGCGGGTAGGTGCGGCCCTTGATGGCGTCACGCTCCTCAGCGATCTGGGCGCGCCGTGATTCGAGATCTTCGTACTCATTGCGCTCTTTGGTGTGGCCAAGCCACAGACCGAGGTTTTTCACAAGAAAACCATGTGTGCCGGTCAGCACAATGCGGTGCTCGTCAATATAGGCTTTCTGCTCTTCTACGTCGGGGTAGGAGGCTCTCAGGAATGGTTCATCAGCTGCCTCAAACAGATAGACATCATCCAGCCGCTCTGTTCCTTCCATGCCGGCTTCTTTGGACATGCTGCGCAGATGGGTATAGTACTCGCTGTAGGTGCCCAGACGGTAAGGCAGGCTCCAGAAAAGTTCTGCAAGACCAAATGTGGCCGCACCCAAGATCATCCAGCCGATAAAGGAGAGATCTATTTTAAAGCACTCCCATTTATGTCCGTACATCATCCGCCTGGATAATGCGATGGCCTCCTTGGGTTTGATATCAGGATTTTCTGCGGCTATAAAGGGTACCAGGAAGTAGGAGTATCGCTTGATGATACCGCCGACAATGGTCAGACTCCACAGGTAAAGGCGTACTTCTGTCAGAAGAAGGGTCATCGCAGTCCGTTTCCAGCGCTTGACGACTTTAAAATGCAGGAGATGGCCGACAGGTACTTTTTTGTAAATGCGGGACTCCAGAAAGGCGCGGCGCAGGACGACCTGATACATGTTCTTGATAAAGGCCCAGACCAGAGCCGACAGGATCATGCTCAGAAAGATGAAGATCCCTGTGGCAACAGAAGAAGAGGACTTGAACATCGACCGCATACCCTCGACAATCAGCACATACAGACGTCCGGAGGTGATGACGTTGATGACCGGCGCCAGTGACCCGTTTTGTCTGCCGATCACGCCGCCGAGTTTTCCCTTTTCGTACTCCTTCATCTGTCTGTCAGCTTCTTTCTTGCCGGCTTCCAGATTGTTTTCCGCCAGTTCCTGATAAACTTTTTCGCCGCCCGAAGGATTGGAGAGCGTGACATCTTTATCCTCCGCATCAATCTCCTGGCCGGTTACCGCCGCACGCAGACCGTTTGTCATATCCTTGACATATGAAAACTCGGTTCCGTACATCACCGCGATCAAACACAGGACAACCAGCAGCAGATAATGTCCCTTCACAACTTTCCGGGCTTTTGCCTTGATGGCTTTACGCCCGTCATGCCTGAGCAGATCTTCTTTTTTTACTTTTTCCTCGTTCATAGACCTCTTTCTTCTCCTTTTTCGTTGTTGTTATTTGACATCGATAACCACGATTTCGCTGATGGTGCCGACACGGATGGGAGGACCATAGTAGCCGACGCCGGATGTGACAATGGCGGTGCAGCTGCCCCACTCTTTTATACCGTAGGTCTGGGGCTGCGTGAGCCTCCCGTAGACATTGCCCGGGAAAACCTGCCCGTCATGCGTGTGCCCGCTGACGACCATGTCGATGCCCAGATCCTGCATGCGCTCCAGCTCGACCGGCTCGTGTTCCAGCAGCAGGATCGGATCATTGGCTTCGATTCCATGAAGAAGCCCCTTTAAGCTGGCCCGCTCTTGAACGCCATCTCCGGGGCGCTTCTGATCGCGCCGCCCGACAATGGCCAGATTGCCGAGCTCCGGAATCCGGGCCGTCTCATCGGCCAGCAGCTTCCATCCGCAGTCCTCAAGGAACCCTGGCATTGCCGGATTGCGCAGCGCATCCTCTGCCTTGCCGTATGTAAATCCCCCGAACAGAGGCTCGTCCACATCGTGGTTGCCGTAAACAACATAGGTGCCATAGGTGGACTGAATCCCGGAGAGCACCTTGGCGTACGCGTCCGGATCTTCGACGGCGCCGAAGGCGCTGGTGACAATATCACCGGCGACAAGGACCAGGTCAGGCTTTTGTGTGTTGATGCGCTCAACCATGTCCTTATACAGCTTGATATCTGAATTGACGCCGATGTGCAGATCGCCGATCAGGACGATGCGCATCTCCTTCTCCTGCTTCAACTGTTCCTTATTGACAATATAGCGGGTCACTTTCACGTGATGCGCCGCATACATGCCCCAGATATTCAGGCCGATGGTCAGAATCAGCAGGCCGAGAATCAGAGCGACGGACAGTCCGCGCGGTGGCAGATCCTTTTTGCGGCGTCCTCTTTTGCGGCGTCCCTTTTTCTTGCGCGGGATGATCACAAACGGGAAGGCCAGGAGCCTGATCACAAGCAGCGGCATAAAAAAGTACAGGATATATCCGAGAAAAATATTGCCCCATCGCTGGAAGAAATAGCACCAGTCACCATCGGGGAGCAGGGCGCCGACGGCCGGGAAAGCAAAGAGCGCTGTCACCAGAATCATGATAAAAACGGTCAGAGCCGGATTTTTATATTTTGGATCAAGCGCCCGCCGCAGAGGTCCGTACAGCAGACCCAGCGAGATGATGACCATCAGAGCATATACAATGAAGATGAT
>CADBOU010000162.1 GCA_902796355.1 uncultured Lachnospiraceae bacterium | reverse complement strand
GATGTAGCGATACAGAGCTGTCATAAAGGACTGGCAGAAACGCATGATCTCAGCATCGCTCTTGCCTGCCGGATCAAAATCAGAACCACCCTTGCCGCCGCCGATCGGAAGACCTGTCAGAGCGTTTTTGAAAATCTGCTCAAATCCGAGGAACTTGATGATGCCCGGATAGACATTCGGCTGGAAACGCAGGCCGCCTTTGTACGGTCCGATTGCGCCGTTGAACTGGCAGCGGTATCCGATGTTGGTGTGGATCTCTCCGTTATCGTCTTCCCAGACTACGCGGAAAGTAAACATACGCTCCGGCTCTACCATGCGGCCGAGAAGATCGACTTTTTCGTATTCCGGATGCTGATCGATCACAGGAGCGAGAGAAGTAAGCACTTCTTCGACTGTCTGGACGAATTCCGGCTCATTGCCGTGCTTCTCTTTGACATTAGCGATGACTTGATCTACATACTTGCTCATTTTAGATATTCTTCCTTTCTTGTTAAATATAAAATTGAGTTAATATGTTAACAAAACCTACATTACAGATCTTATCATTTTGAAAGTGAAAAAACAACTGCATCCCATTCTTTTAATATGTCTTTACTCTTTTTTAATAACTTACAGTAAATGAAAACAATATATAGTGTTTTTTCCTTTTGCTCAGGGGCAAAATGTGCTAAAATCAACCTATGAAACTTCGTGGCAGAAAAAATGAAAACAGAGGGCGTTCAAAGAAGTCACCACTGCGAGGCAAAGGGCCTGCTCTGGCGGCTTTGCTTATATGCGTTCTGCTTGTTCTAATCGTGATCCGTCTGGCAGCCGGCAGGAGCCAGGAGGATGTCAAAAAGGGTGTTCAGTATCTGCAGAAAGTGGATTCCGATGAAGCGCTGGCTAAGAACGAGAAAGAATTCAAAGATATGCAGGCACAGGAGCTGTCAGCACTGCTGACAGAAGCTTCAAAAGACGGCGGAGACTCTTCTTTTGATCCCTGGAGTTACTTTAATGATTCTGTCATTATGGGAGATTCAAGAGCGGTTGGATTCTATGTTTTTGATTATTTACCGCAGAACAGGGTGCTGGCTGAAGCAGGCAATACGATTCAGACCATCAGCGAATCGATGGACACTCTCAGATCACTCAACCCCGCGTATATCTTTTTATGCTATGGGCTTAATGATGTCACAAGCGGCCGATGGGATTCGGCAGAAGCCTGGATCAGCGATTATGACAAAGAGATACAAAAGCTGGTGGAGGCTTTTCCGGATGCAACGATTGTCGTCAATTCCATCCTGCCTGTGGCAGAGGACAGAGCTGTATCTACCAACAAGCGTGTGACACAAGTTCCCGAGTATGAGGAGGCAATCAGCCAGTATTGTGCAGAGCATCATGTCGTTTTTGTCAACTGTGATGAAGTAGCAGCACAGCATGAGGATATGATTACAGAGGACGGGATTCATTATCATCGCAATTTTTACACGTATTGGGCCGGTGAGATGATCGTCACGGCCTATATGGGCGATGACGGTCAGGAGACAGGAGAGAACGGACAGTGAAACTCAAAACACGATCGGGACAACATACAGGATCCTTCAATTATGCTGATCTGATCAAGTGGATTTTTGCTGTGATTATCATCGTGATGATTGTCAGCAAGTTTGCGGCTAACAGGACGAGCAAGGCGTCTTTTGAAAAGGTTCAGAAGGCAGTCGTAAAAACTGTGCAAAAAGATGAGACGATGCTTGACGGAGACAAAAACATGATCAAGCGTCTGTACGGACTTAACCCGGCTGATTATGACGGGATGATGTTAAAGTATCCGTCGACCAATATGGATGTCAACGAAGTGCTGTTGGTTAAGCTGAAAAATCTGGATCAGCAGAAGCCTGTCACAGAAGCAGTGGAAGCGCGGCTTGCGACCCAGAAGAAGAATTTTGACGGATACGGGACGGATCAGTACTCTATCCTTGAGAAGTCGGTGGTGGATGTCAGAGGCAATTATATTCTGTTTGTCGTTGCCAAAAATCCGGGACCGATTGTAAAAGCATTTGAAAGCAGTTTGAGATAAGGATCACCGATGGCATTTAACAGTCTGGTTTTTTTATTTATACT
>CADBOU010000161.1 GCA_902796355.1 uncultured Lachnospiraceae bacterium | reverse complement strand
GCGACCGATACCGAGCAGAAATGCTGGCTTTTGGCCGCGCATCAGCCAAATATGCAGCTGCGCTATGTCAACACCAATAAGTTTAACAATCTGCCGGCGGAAGATCAGAAGCTCTATGCGGAGATTGTTTACGCGTGGGTGCTCGCCCGGCTGGATGAGATCAAACAGTCTCATAAGATTTCCTTCTTGTTCTGCGTTGTGTCAGAAGAACCGTTTGACAAGCAGTTTTTCCTGCTCAGTGCGGCAGAATCAAAGGCGGAGCGCGGAACAGAGTACGGGCAGGTCTATCCGATTGGAACAGTAGCCGATGTCATCACCGAGTATACACAGGAAGCCATGCGTGACTGTGCAGAAAACAAGGGCGGCTATCTGGCCGATGCGAACGCATATATGGATTATTATGCTTATCTCGGCAATATAGATGATCACGTGGCTCTGACCGGTGTCACTTACGATTTGACAGATATCAGAGCCAATATCGAAGCACAGACAAAACGAGAAACGCGCAATATGACCGGATATCTGGCCGGTCTGGCCATTTTGTGTCTGGGGTTGATTTATCTGGCTGCACTCAGGCCGTTAAAGAAGATTCAGGAGACGATTCAGACATATCGGGAGACAAAGGAGAGCGGACCGGTTGTCGAGTCGATGTCTAAGATCAGTTTTCATAATGAGATCGGAAGGCTTTCTGAAGATGTGAGCAATCTGGCTTTGTCGATAGACGATTACACGGAGCAGATCGCGACTATCTCAGCAGAGAAGGAGCGAATCGGCGCAGAGCTTTCTGTCGCCAACCGCATTCAGACATCAATGCTGCCCAGTACGTTTCCGCCGTTTCCGGACAGAGCTGAATTTGACATTTTTGCGTCGATGGAGCCGGCGAAAGAAGTGGGCGGTGATTTCTATGATTTCTTCCTGATTGATGAAGATCATCTCGGCATTGTGATTGCCGATGTGTCCGGCAAGGGCGTGCCGGCTGCGCTCTTTATGATGGCCTCTAAGATTATTATCGCTAACAATGCGAAGATGGGCAAATCACCGGCACAGATTATGAGCGATTCCAATACATCGATCATGTCCAATAATCCGGAAGAAATGTTTGTGACAGCATGGGTCGGTGTGCTCGAGATTTCGACAGGGAAACTCACTGCGGCCAACGCCGGCCACGAGTATCCGTTCCTGAAGAGTCCGGACGGTTCTTTCAAAGTGATTAAAGACAAGCATGGATTCATCATCGGCGGTATGGATGGAGTGAAGTATCAAGAATACACCATCCAGCTGGAGCCGGGGTCTAAATTCTTTATCTATACCGATGGACTGGCTGAGGCTACTAACGCAGATCAAAAACTTTTTGGTTCAGACAGGATCGGCATGGCACTTAATGCGGCTGCGGATCTGAATCCAAGAGCAATCCTGGAGAAGGTGACAGAAGCGGTGGACGATTTTGTTCAGGATGCAGAGCAATTTGATGATCTGACAATGCTGTGTATCGAATACCGGGGGCCGGCAAAACCGGAAGAAGATTGACCGGCTGACTGCGTTTGATATAAAATGAAAACACTGGTTTGAAAGGAGTTTCATTTATGAATATTGTTTGCTTGGATATGGAAGGTGTACTGGTACCTGAAATCTGGATTGCGTTTGCTAAAGAGAGCGGCATCGAAGAACTAAAGCGCACAACGCGCGACGAGCCGGATTATGACAAGCTGATGCGCTTCCGTCTGGATATTTTAAAAGAACACGGTCTGAAACTGAAGGATGTGCAGGATGTTATCGCAAAGATTGATCCGATGCCGGGCGCGAAAGAGTTTTTGGATGAACTGCGCTCGATCACGCAGGTTATCATTCTGAGCGATACTTTCTCACAGTTTGCACAGCCGCTCATGAAGAAGCTCGGCTGGCCGACGTTGTTCTGCAATGAGCTGGTTGTGGCCGAGGACGGGGAGATCACAGATTTTAAGATGCGCTGTGAGCAGTCCAAGCTGACCACGGTAAAAGGCCTTCAGTCAATTGGATTTGATACGATCGCTGCGGGCGACAGCTTTAATGACCTGGGCATGATTCTGGCGAGCAAGGCCGGTTTCCTCTTTAAGAGCACAGATGCCATCAAGGCAGAGTATCCGCAGCTGCCGGCTTTTGAGGAGTATGATGAATTCCTCGCTGCAATCAAAGCGGCACTGTAAAAGCCGGATTGCCTATCACAAAAAGAATCCCGGACATCCTGATCGGTGTCCGGGATTTTTAACTATTCAGACGGGCTGTTCTGATACTTTGACTGAATCAGCCGTTTAGACAGAAGACTGGAGAATGAGGCGAGCAGGGCCGAATCCAGAATGAACCGCAGATCTCCATCATCCGGAAACGGTGCATCATCCGGTTTGTCCATACTGTTTTCAGGCTGTGCCTCTGCGAGTTTCCTGATAAAATAATCGACGGAGCGGTTGTAAACCGTCAGGTAGTACTCATAAAAAGTCTTCAGTTGATCATCAGCCATATCAACCGGCAGGATCTGTTGGATATTGCCGATCGTCAGAGAGTTTTTCAGTGTGCATAAAATGACCAGGTAGGCCAGATGCCGGCGGTAATAGCGCTTTTTCTCCGGCTGAGGAATGACCTTCTTGCGCACATGATTGTTGATGGCGGATGCAGTGATGACGGGTTCCGGTGAAGTTCCGTCATCCAGATAGCTTAAAGTGTTGCGCAAAAAAGTGATCACCTGCTCCATATACAGGCCGAAATCAGGAAGACTCTCCCAAGACGGAAGAGTATACTCAGCCGGATCAGTGCCGGCCGGCAGGATCAGATTGAGTTGATCATCATGTCTCATCACATATATCTCCCATAATTATATACATTATACGTACTTTTGGTTTTAAAAGCAAGATTGGCAGCGGCCTGTTTTCTTGACATAATATATCATAAATGATAACCTAATATACGATATTAGATAGTATGCTATATGGAGGCTGCAAAATGGGAATCATTCATTCAATCGGACGTTCTGTTTTTGGAAATATGCTCGATCGCATCATCAATAAATCGGAAGATCAGAGTGTGCAGGAGGTGTTCGGCCCTCTGTTAAGCAGAACAAGAAAAATCATGGGGGATGACTGGAGTGATGCCGCGTACAATAATCTCCAGAGCATTATCGACAACCCGGACAGCAAATGGGGGCATTATGTCGAGCGTGTGCTGCGCGAGGTGGATCCTAAAGTTCTGAAGACCTTTATTCTGAATGTGTTTTACGAATCCGGGCTGACGGGGTATAAGAAATCCCGGAAAATGGCTGAGAAACACGGGTGCAGCATCCCATGGCTGATTCTGATTGACCCGACCACAGCCTGCAACATGCACTGTACCGGCTGCTGGGCGGCGGAGTACGGTCATCAGATGAATCTGACGTTTGAGCAGATGGACTCGGTGGTGATGCAGGGCAAAAAGCTTGGCATCCGGGCATATCTGTTTACAGGAGGGGAACCGCTGATCAGAAAAAAGGACATATTCAAACTCTGTGAAAAGCATCCGGATGTGGCCTTCCATGCCTTCACAAACGGAACCCTGATCGATGATGAGTTTTGTAAAGAATGCCTGCGCGTAGGTAATTTCTTTGTCTCGGTCAGCATCGAGGGATTTGAAGAGTCCAATGACGGACGGCGCGGAGCAGGACACTACCAGTCTGTTTTGGCTGCCATGGATCTGATGCACAGCTATAAGCTGCCTTTTGGCGTGTCTATCTGCTACACATCTAAGAATTACCTCACTGTCACATCAGATGAGTTTCTTGATATGATCATCGGAAAGGGATGTATCTTCGCATGGTATTTCCATTACATGCCTGTTGGGATGAACGCATCGACAGAGCTGCTGCTTTCGCCTGACCAGCGTGAGTATATGTTCCATAAGATCCGTGAGATCCGTGACATGGAGGGCGGCAAAGAGCTGTTTGCCATCGATTTTCAAAATGACGGACAGTTTGTCAACGGGTGCGTGGCAGGAGGAGAGAAATACTGTCATATCAACGCCAACGGCGATGTGGAGCCGTGTGTCTTTATTCACTATTCCGGAGCCAATATCAAAGAAAAGAGCTTGCTTGAATGCCTGAAGCAGCCGCTTTTCTTAGAGTACCGCAAGGGACAGCCGTTTAACGACAACCTGCTCAGGCCGTGTCCTATGCTGGAAAATCCGGAGAAGCTTGTTGAAATCATTGAGAAGACCGGAGCAAAGTCGACGGATCTGGAAGCGTATGAAAGCGCTGAGCATTTATGCGGTAAATGCAAAGATTACGCGGCTTGCTGGAAGCCGCGCGCTGAACAACTGTGGGAAAAAGAAATGTCAAAATAGGACAGAAACCGATGTGCCTTTGCCCGGCGTGCTCTCCAGGCTGATCTCTGCACCGTGTATCTGCGCGATATGCTTGACAATCGACAGGCCAAGACCGGTGCCGCCGCTGTCTCTGGAGCGGCTTTTGTCGACACGGTAAAAACGTTCAAAAACATAGCTCTGTTTATCCTGTGGGATGCCTATCCCGGTGTCGGTGACAGTCAGAACAGGCCGGTTGTTTTTAAGCTCGGTGGTGACTTTGACAGCCCCTCCATGGTGGTTATACTGGATGGCGTTCTGGAGAAGATTTTCGATTAATTCGGTGAGAAGCTCCTGGTCGCCTTTCACTGTGACGCCGGTGCCAATGCAGGAGACGGACACATTCTTTTTCCGGGCCATCACCTGAGCATTTTCACAGCATAAAGCAGCTATCTGACTCAGATCAGTCTGATCAAAAGGTTTGAGCTGCTCTTCGTGATCCAGCTCTGACAGATAGATGCTGTCGTTGACCAGTGTGACCAGACGGTCCGCGTTATTTCTGATCTGCCGCGCAATATGCGTCTCCTGGCCGGGATCAATCAGATTATTTTCAATCAGCTCGGCGTAGCCTGAGATGGCTGTGAGCGGTGTCTTCAGTTCATGTGAAATATTGGCGGTGAAATCCTGCCGGCTTTTGACAGATTCAAGCAGGTGATCATGCTGTGAGCGGATCTTTTCCGCAAAAGGCTCCAGTTCCTTATAGGTAGGTGTTTCCTGATCGTCCAGATGATCTGCCATATTCTCGATCGGATCAAGGAGCTGCCTGGTCAGAAGATGTCCGAGCAGGATGCAGAAGGCCAGGATGGCGGCCATAATAATCAGGACGACCGGCGTGATGGTGGTGATGATCCCGTAAGGAGCCCGGGCCTCTGTGGCGACACGCAGGATCGTGCCGTTATCCAGAAGCTCTGCATAATAATAAGTGTTCATTTCTACTGTATCTGAGTTGCGGACACTCTCACCGCTCCCGTCAGTAAGCGCGGCTCTTACCTCAGGTCTGTCAAGGTGATTGGGCATACTGGAAGCGTCGCGGTCATTGTCAAACAGGACACGGCCGTCTTTTCTGATCCATGTGATACGGATGTGATCATTTTGAAGGTAAGCAAGGCCCTCCAGATTGGAGACGTCGTTCTCGCCCTCAAACAGTCCGCTGCTGCGCAGCAGATCAGCGTTGACCTGCAGATCAGTGCGGACTCTCTTTTGAAATGTTCTGTAATAGATCAGCGTGACGCCGATTGTTGTTGCCAGTATGGCGATCAGAGCGATCAGTGTCAGGCGCAGGTTGATTTTTTGCTTCATGCTTCTTCTTTTACCTCTGGCTGTAAAATGTACCCGATACCGCGTACAGTCTCAATCTGGCTGCCCGCTGTGCCCAGTTTCTTGCGCAGTGTTTTGATATGCATGTCAACTGTCCGGGTCTCACCTTGATAATAAGTACCCCAGACCGCTTCCATGATCGATTCGCGCGACCGGACCAGACCGGCGTTGTGCATCAGGTAGCGAAGTAATTCATATTCTTTGTATGTCAAATCAATCTGGCTGTCTCCGACTGTCACCAGATGACGGCTGTGGTCAAGTGCAACTGACCCGACGGTCAGAACTGCTGAAGAGACCGGTGCGTGCGTGCTGCGCCGCAGCAGAGCCTTGATCCTGGAGAGCAGTTCAAGGACTGAAAAAGGCTTTTTCATATAATCATCGGCACCGTTGTCAAGCCCTTTGAGCATATCGATCTCGCTCGTCTTGGCAGTCACCATGATGAGCGGAACATACTTGGTTTGAGGATTCTGTCTGAGTTTGCGCACAATGGTATAGCCGTCCTCATCGGGCAGCATGATATCGAGCAGAATCAGATCAGGAACCTTGTACTCCAGCGCCTCAAAAAAGATCCCGGCTCTGTCAAAGGTCCGGATTTCATAATTGCTGTTTTTCAGGGCAAGCGCTTCAACCTCACGGATGCTGGCATCATCTTCGACAATATAGATTAATGACATATCGATAAGCCTCCATTAATCATAAGTATAGTGCTGATTATACTAAAAAACAATTCTTTCACAATGGAAGACAAGATGTGCTTGCATGTATAAAAATGCATACTATCCTACATTCAGGATATGCCGACTGTGTAAAAGGTCATAGTATGTTTACGTAAAATCTTTGTAAAATGTCCTGTTTCATTTAAAACAGATGCTTTATAATAAAAATAACTGCAGGCATATAAGGAGAGACGACTATGGATCATCAGAAAAAATATATCATGGCGCTTGACTCCGGGACGACCAGCAACCGGTGCATTTTATTTGACAAACAGGGTCAGATCTGTGCGATGGCACAGAAAGAGTTTGAGAACTTTTTTCCGCAGCCCGGCTGGGTTGAGCACGACGCAAAGCTGATCTGGGATACACAGCTTTCGGTGGCGCAGGAGGCCATAAAAAAGGCCGGTGCTGCGGCGGATGATATCGCGGCTGTCGGGATTACCAATCAGCGCGAGACGACAGTCGTCTGGAATAAAGAGACAGGCGAGCCTGTCTGTCATGCGATTGTCTGGCAGTGCCGCCGCACGGCAGAGTATGTTGATTCTCTGAAGGAAAAGGGGCTCACCGAGATGATCAGGGAGAAAACCGGCCTGATCCCTGATGCATATTTTTCCGGCACCAAACTCAGGTGGATTCTGGAAAATGTGCCCGGTGTCCGGGAGGATGCCGAAGCGGGGAAGCTCCTTTTCGGCACGATTGACACTTGGCTGATCTGGAAGCTGACCGGCGGTAAAGTCCATGTGACTGATTACTCCAATGCATCCAGAACCATGATGTTCAATATTCATGACCTGTGCTGGGATGAGGATATCCTCAAGGAGCTGGATATTCCGGCCTGCATGCTCCCTGAACCAAGACCTTCAAGCGATGTCTATGGGATGAGCGATCCGGCGCTTTTTGGCGAAGAGATTCCAATCAGCGGGGCGGCCGGAGATCAGCAGGCGGCATTGTTCGGACAAACCTGTTTTGAGCCCGGTGAAGCCAAGAATACTTACGGCACGGGCTGCTTTATGCTGATGAATACGGGAACATTCCCCATCATGTCCAAAAACGGACTTCTCACTACCATTGCCTGGGGACTTGACGGAAAAGTGGATTACGCGCTGGAAGGCTCGATCTTTGTCGCCGGTGCCGCGATACAATGGCTGCGCGATGAGCTTCAGATTGTGGAGTCGGCACCAGCCTCCGATGTGGCGGCAGAGCAGGTTCCTGATACAAACGGCTGTTATGTCGTGCCGGCCTTTACCGGCCTCGGAGCGCCATACTGGGATCAGTATGCGCGCGGGACAATTGTCGGCCTGACGCGCGGTGTGAACCGCAATCATTTGATCCGTGCCGTGCTCGAGTCGCTCGCCTATCAGTCAACAGATGTGCTCAAGGCGATGGAGGCGGATTCCGGCATCCATCTGTCTGCGCTGCAGGTTGACGGCGGAGCATCAAGAAGTGATTTCCTGATGCAATTCCAGTCCGATATCATTGATGCGCCGGTTGTGCGTCCGGCCAGTGTAGAGACGACGGCGATGGGCGCGTCATATCTGGCGGGGTTGGCTGTCGGATTCTGGGAAAACAAAGAAGATATCAAGAAGAACCGTAAGCTTGACCGCACTTTTACGCCGGCGATGGATGAAGAAACGCGTGATGAAAAACTGCGCGGCTGGCATAAAGCGGTGAAATGTTCATTTGGGTGGGCAGCTGATTAAAACAGAAATGAGGGTTGTAAAATGATTTTTTATCGTGTGATTTGCCTGGTGATCGGATATGTGTTCGGACTCTTTCCCTCGGGGAAATTTGTCGGCAAACTGAAGAAGGTTGATTTGACAAAAGAGGGGAGCGGCAATATCGGTGCGACGAATGCTCTGCGCGTGACTGGTGTTTCCGGCGGCGTGCTGACGCTGCTCGGCGATGTGCTTAAAGCCGTGATTCCGATGCTGATCGCCTGGGTGCTGTTTCACAAAGTGGGAAACGGCAGTCAGACACTGATGCTCTACGCCGGCATCGGCGCTGTGCTCGGCCATGATTTTCCGTTTAACAGAGGATTTAAGGGAGGAAAAGGAGTCGCCAGCCTTCTGGGCATGGTGCTCACGTTTTCAGCGGGCATGGTGCCGCCGCTTTTGGTTATTTTCCTGGTACTTGCAATTGCCACAGGGTATGTGTCACTGGCTTCGATGTGCGCGGCAGCAGGGCTGGCCATCGAAAGCTATATTTTTGCGGCGGCCGGGCGCTTTAAAGATACAGGATCGTTCCTCGTGGAGATCTGTATCCTGTTTACAATCATTGTCATCCTGACCATTTACCAGCATCGTGCCAACATCGCGCGCCTGCGCGCAGGCACAGAAAACCGGTTCGGTCATAAGAAGAAATAACCAGATTATTTCCAATAATTATCCTCGTCTGTAATACCAATAGAGGAAGCATGGAAGGTCGGATCTTTGCCGGCCTTTTTTTGTTGATCGTAATCCCTGAGTGATTTGATGACGAGCCCGGACAGGATCAGACAGCAGGGCAGGTTGATGATAGTCATGCCGCCCATAAAGATGTCCGCGAAAGCCCAGGCCGCATCCATCGGGACGATGGCGCCGACAAAGATGATGATGACGCAGACGACATAGAAGCAGTTCATGAAGCGCTTTGAGGGCTTCTTGAAATTGTTCATATAAGCCAGCGCGTTATCTGTATAATAGAGGTTTCCGATGAGCGTGGTAAAAGCAAACATAAACAGGGCGAGGGTGATAAAGATCGGGCCGGCGCCTTTGAAAACGGTTGAGATTGCTGCCTGCACATACGGAGCGCCGGAAGTTTTGGCGGAGCGTACAGCGCCGGAAGACAGACACATCAGGGCTGTCGCTGTACACAGCAGCATGGTGTCGATATAGACCGATATGGTCTGCACAAGCCCCTGCTTAACCGGATGAGAAACCTGAGCGGATGCGGAGGCGTTCGGTGCGGAGCCGACGCCCGCCTCATTTGAGTAAAGTCCTCGTTTAATGCCATAGACCATGCAGGAGCCGGAGATGCCTCCGAAGATTGATTTAAAATTAAAGGCATCTTTGAAAATCATCGCGAACATATGTGGGATTGACGTGATATGCGCGAAGATGATCACCAGAGAGATGATGACATAGAAGATACCCATAAACGGGACGAGAACCTCCGTCAAATGAAGAATGCGCTTGCCGCCTCCAAAGAGGCTGAATGCCACCAGAGCAGCCAGAATCAGACCGATCATGACCGGTGTCCATGTTTTATGATAGAACGAATATATTTCAAATGATGATTGCAGATTATAGCAACAGAGCATATTAAAGCCGAATGCGTAGGTCAGAATAAGAAAGAGACAAAAGAGGACAGACAGCCATCTTTTCCCTTTGACGACGCGCTCAATATAGTACGCCGGTCCCCCGTAGCAGCCTCCTTCGGGGTCGCGCTGTTTGAAGATCTGCGCCAGCGTACTTTCCATGAAAGCAGACGAGGCGCCGATGATACACATCAGCCACATCCAGAAGACAGCGCCCGGGCCGCCCATACAGATCGCGGTCGAGACGCCGATGATATTGCCTGTGCCGACGCGGGAAGCGGTGGAGACCATCAGAGCCTGAAAAGATGACACATGAGATTCATGTGCCGGTTTTTCCACAATCAGCTTGCAGGCTTCCTTTAATTTGCGCACCTGCACAAAGCGGGTAGTGAAAGAGAAGATCAGCCCGGCTGAAGCCATCAGGATGACCAATATCGGGAAATACATCGCATCGTCGATTGTTGTCAGGATCTTAAGCATGGGAACTCTATTTCTATTTAGGATTAATTACTGTAGAAAACTGCCAAAGAAGTATTTTGACAGAAAAGATGTCGGTTACAAACAGTATTAGATGTTCAATAGTATAGCATACTAAAGCGAAGATTGTCAGGCGTAATGCGAGGAGATAAAATAAATTTAATTTTTAATTAAAAATATTGATTAATAATTTAAACAGTGTTACACTGTTTCCAGAGGTAATAATCACCTTAGTTTTTCATCTACTATAGAAAGGAATTAATAAAATGGCTGTAAGAGACAATTGCAAGAAACCTTTTGGCATTACACCGGCTGCAATGACAATCTGGGATAGCTGCGGCGAATATGATGCAGCAAAAGAAGAAAAGTATTTGACATGGCTGCTTGACAACGGCGCACATAGTATTTCGTTTTGTGGAAGTACTGGTGAGAACAAGGCGATGAACGCTGAACAGCACAAGCAGATCATCGACCATGTGACTTCTTTTATTGGCGGAGAAGTCCCGTTGATTTGTGGTACTGGCTTCTATAACACAAAAGATACGATTGCTATGAGCAAGTATGCTGATGAGCATGGTGTTGATGGTGTTATGTGTATTCTTCCATATTATTTCACACCGTATAATGAAGCAGTTATGAGACATTATCGCGAGATCAGCAAAAACATCAGCTGCCGTCTTATGGTCTACAATAACCCGCATTTCACAGGCGTCGAGCTTTCTCCGCAGGAAGTAAAGCAGCTTGTTGATGAGGGCGCAGTCCAGGATATCAAGGCAGCACATGGAGATCCGAACAGAGTACATGAGCTTAAGTATCATTGTGGTGATAAGCTGCAGGTCATGTATGGCCACGATTATGCTGCACCCGAAGGCATTCTGGCAGGTGCTGATGGATGGCTTTCCGGATTCCCGGCAGTTCTCCCGAAACAGTGCAGAGCAATCTGGGATGCTGCAAGCGAGAAAGATGTTGATGGAGCATTTAAAGCTCAGGCCAATATCCAGGATTATATTGATTACTTCTTCCATGATAAAGTCAATGGATATCCGCACTGGCTTGAGATTTGCCACTATACATTAGTAGCACAGGGTGTGGATGCTGGTATCGCGCGTCTTCCGCTGGCAGAACTCTCCGACGAGCATAAGAAAAAGGTAGAAAAGCTTTTGGCTGAAATGGATTAATAATAATCCTTCAGATATACAGCATAATAAACATAATTTTTGAAAAATCCATTAAAAAGGAGGGAATCATGAAATCAAAGTTATTCAAGAAACTTGCCGTAGTTAGTGCGGTTGTTGTTGCGATGACGATGTGTCTGACAGGATGCGGATCCGGTGCATCTTCAGACGCCGGCGGTCAGGAGCTGCTCGCAAAAGTAAAAGAGAGCGGAAAGCTGACAGTAACCATGAACACTGGTAATGAGCCGTGGACATTTGTCGATGGCGATGATTATGATGGATTTGCAATTGCACTTGTAAAGGGATATTGCGAATCAATGGAAATCGAGCTTGAAGTACAGCCGATGGAATTTGAGTCCATGATTCCCGCCGTCAATGAAGGAACAGTCGACATGGTTTGCACAAATCTGTCCCGTACAGTACCGAGATCACAAAACGTGATGTTTACAGACTCCATTGGTGTTGACTATGGTGTAGCCGTTATCAATAAGGGCACCTTCACCAAGCTGGAAGAGCTGAACAGCAGTGATGTCACTCTTACCACGGAATCCGGTACAGTGCACGAGGAAGTCGGCAAATCCACATTCCCGGATGCAACGATGTCAACAGTTGACAGTACTCCGAATGCACTTCAGGCGGTTAAATCCGGTAAGGCTGATGCTTTCCTGACAAATCTTCAGATTGCTAAAGAGATGGTAGCTAAAGATGATACAATCGAGATCATGGAAGAGAATGTTTTCACAGATCCGATGGCATTTGCAGTAAACAGCAGTTATCTTTCCTCTTCATTCCTGAATTCTTTCAACGTTTATCTTGAGAATATTAAGGCAGACGGCACTTTCGCAAAGATGTGGAATGAGTACCTTGGAAATGACTGGTATCCGGATGCAACTCAGGTAAGCCTGTAGTTCCTCTTTAATTACACAAATTAGTGTAAGACAGGAATCGGCGGCGGCAGCGTTAGCTGACCGCCGCTTTTTAAAAAGGAGAGTGTTATGACTTCATTACAGTTTTCCTCATGGCTGCCGATACTGCTTCACGGGCTTCGGGTGACAGTGCTTGCCTCTCTTGCAGGCATTGTGACATCGATCATTTGGGGATGTATTCTGGCATCCCTCAGAGCACTTGAGATTAAGCCGCTCAGCATGATTATCAGGGCATATACATCCATCTTTAGAAACACACCTTTGTTAGTTGTCATGTTCTTTTTGTTTTACGGATTTCCGATGATCAATTTGGATTTACCGGCCATTGCCTGTGGAATTATTGCAATTACATTGAACGAAGGGGCTTTTGTTGCGGAGATTATCAGAGGAGCCATTCAGAATGTCAAAAAGGGTGAGATTGAGGCGGCAAGAAGCATGGGGCTTAGCAGAGCCCAAGTTGTCCATCATATTATATTCCCTCTTGCAATCAGAGATTCGGTTCCGATGATTTTAGGACAGTCCTCGATCATTATTAAGGATACAAGCCTGTTTTCAATGATTATGATCATTGATCTTACGGCAGCCGGACGGCAGTTTTACGCTAAATACTTTAACCCCACATCAATATGGATTGTCGGGCTGGTTTATATTGCGCTTTTCCTGATCTTCTCTTTGATCGGAAGATTGATTGAGCGCAAAGTCAGGGTTAACAGATAGGAAGGAGGAATCTTATGCATCTTCACGAAATGGTTGTATACATTACAAGAGGCATAGGGATTACCTTCAAACTGGTGCCTTGTGTAATTGTATCTACATTAATAGTGGGAATGATACTGGGTATTCTCAGATTTAAAAATATAAAAGTCATATCCCAGATCATAGATCTTTATGTCACGGCGATCAGAGGCATTCCGCCGCTCGTCATTCTGATGGCTTTGTACTTTACAGTTAAGCTGGGATCTTCTTTTATGACAGCTTTTGTGGCTTTGACTATTTATCATGGAGCTTATGTTACAGAGATTGTCCGTGGCGGACTGGAAGCAGTTCCCAAAGGGCAGATGGATGCAGGCAAATCCCTTGGCTTAGGGTATATGCGTATTATGGCCAGTGTCTATATACCGCAGATTATGCTTCAGATTATACCGACGCTTTGCGGACAGTATATCTTAGTTGTCAAAGATACAACACTGGTTTCGGTGGTAGGGCTCCAGGATATCATGTGGAATGCAAAAGAATTAATTGCAGTCACATATGATCCGATCAGAGTGTATTTCATCATTGGCGTCTTGTATTTTGTCGTCTGCTTCATCATCGATCTGATCGCCAGCAGAGTAGAAAAGAGTGTCTCGGGCAGATATCAAGCCCAGTTAGCTGAGAAGGGAGCGCAGTGACATGTCAGAAGACGGAAAAGTATTAGTTGAGTTTAAAAATGTAGACAAAAGATTTGGCGGTGGAAAGATCATTGTAATGGATGACTTTTCCTTTAGTTTTACAAAGGGAGAGACACATATCATATGCGGTCGCAGCGGTGCCGGAAAAAGTACACTGATTAGATGCATCAATGCGTTGGAGACGATCGACAAAGGATCCATTATTATTGAAGGACAGGAGCTGGGTCACAAGACAATGCATGATATCCGCAAAAAAGTGGCTATGGTCTTTCAAGATTTCAACCTTTTTCCGCACATGTCGGTGCTGGAAAATGTAACATTCGGACCGATCAGGTCTCTTAAAAAGAAAAAGGAAGAGGCTATTGAAAGCGGATTAATGTATTTGGATAGAGTAGGCCTAAGGGACAGGGCAGACGCAAAGCCGGCACAGCTTTCTGGTGGTCAGAAGCAGCGCGTGGCTATTGCCAGGGCACTGAATATGCATCCGGATTTGATCTTGTTTGATGAGCCGACTTCCGCTCTCGATCCTGAGATGGTAGGCGAAGTTTTAAATATCATGAAAATGCTCTCAGAGGAAGGCAGAAGCATGATTGTGGTAACGCATGAGATGTCCTTTGCCAAAGAGGCAGCAGATAAGATTTCATTTCTTGAAAATGGAAAGTTTATAGAGACAGCTGATCCGGATACGTTCTTTGATCATCCAAAACATGAATCCGTTAAGAAGTTCATTGATCAGGTATATAACAAGTAAGACAGGAGGAGTAAATGGGCCCGTCACAATTAGCACAAAGTATCAAGAAAGCAAAAATTCGTGTCATGTATGATCTGGCAAGGGAGATGGATGATGTTATCAGCCTTACGGTAGGAGAACCGGATTTTCAGACACCGCAGAGAATTATCGATGTATCAAATCATTACTTTAACGAAGGATTAACAAAATACACACCGAATAGTGGTTTAGATGTTTTGAAGGAAGCAATTGCGGACACATATGAACCGATTTTAGGGCGGCGTGTTAACCCGAAAGAAAATGTAATGATTACAGTAGGCGCTCAGGAGGCGCTTCTGGTAACAATGCAGGTTACACTCAATCCGGGAGATGAAGTGATGATCTGCACACCGCATTACCCCAGCTATATCTATCAGGCTTATATCTGTCATGCAAATCCTGTCTTAGTTGAAGTAAAGGAAGAAAATGGATGGATGCCGCTTGTTAGTGATATCAAAGCAAAAATGACTGACAAGACTAAAATGCTGATTCTGACATCTCCCTGCAATCCAACTGGCGGTGAAATTGACCGCGCTACGTTAGAGGAGATTGCTGAACTTGTCAGAGATAAGGATATGCTTGTTATATCGGATGAGTGTTACAACACGATACGGTATTCTGATACACCATTTACCAGCATCGCTTCATTTGAAGGGATGAAAGATAAGACTGTTGTCATCAACTCTTTCTCCAAGGCGTTTGCGATGCCCGGATGGCGTGTCGGATATGCTATCGGGCCTGCATGGGTTATTGAGCAGATGCCTAAGACACACGATGTGACAGTATCGTGCGTCCCTGCACCATTTCAGTATGCTGCTGCGTTTGCACTGAAAAACTGTGATGCTGAGGCAGCGGAGATGTTGGCAAGCTATCAGAGAAGGAGGGATCTTGTGTTCCAGGGAATCAATAATATAGATGGCCTTTCAGCAATCGAGCCAAAAGGTGCGTTTTACCTTTTCTTCAACATTAAAGAGAGTGGAATGACATCTGAAGAGTTTGCATTCTCTCTTCTTAAACAGGAAAAACTTGCGTTGGTTCCGGGAGACGGATTTGGAGAGGCTGGCGAAGGGTACATCAGACTGACCTATGCCGCTGATGAAGACTCTCTTAAGAAAGCGATTGAAAGACTTGACAGATTTATGAAGAATAATCGTTGAGAGAGGAGATCTGTATATGAAAGCACTGGTGTTTGGTTCTCTGAATATTGATTATGTCTACTCTGTTGATCATATTGTGATGCAGGGAGAGACTCTTGATTCTAATCATTTAATTGCCCTTCCCGGCGGGAAAGGTCTTAATCAGGCTGTTGCGCTTTCTAAAGCCGGAATGAATACATTTATGGCGGGACTGATCGGAAAGGACGGCATGTTTTTAAAAGATATTCTTGAAGAGAATCAGGTGGACACATCATATGTTAAAAGACTTCAAGAAACATCAGGGCATGCAATCATTCAGGTGGACTCTCAGGGGAAAAACAGTATTGTGCTATATGGCGGCACAAATCGAATGGTCACAGAACCGTTGATTGATGAAGTGCTTTCTCAATTTGACCGGGGTGATTTACTTCTTTTGCAAAATGAAATCAATATGCTTGACAGTATCATCTTAAAAGCCAAAGCAAAAGGAATGGTGGTGGCATTGAATCCTTCCCCCATGAATGGGACGGTTGAACAACTCGATCTGAATGATATTGATATTCTGATTATGAACGAAGTAGAAGGAGCGCAGATATCAGGAGTGTCGTCTGATGAGCCCGAGCAAATTCTTGAGGAGATTTATGGAAGGTATAACAGTGTGGATTTGATGCTGACTTTGGGGAAAGCAGGGTCAGTATTTATGGATCATGAAACAAAGCAAATCTTCAGACAAGAAGCGATCGATGTTCTTCCTATTATCGACACAACAGGGGCAGGAGATACGTTTACGGGATTTTTCCTGGCCGGGTGGATAAAAAGGGAAGAAACGCAGCAGATTATGCGGCGTGCGTCTATCGCATCAGGGATTGCCGTTGGTAGAAAAGGGGCGGCTATTTCAATACCGACGCTTGATGAGGTGAATCAAATCTGAAAAAGAAAGGGGGAACCTCTGATAAAAGCACTTGAATAATTATGCAGATTGGGGCATAATTAATACAATATGCGTTATTTTGTTAAAAAAAGAGCTGAAAAGAGGACGTATCATGCAGCTGAAAAAGAACTTAGATACGATTATTAAAGAAAAGATGCTGGATGAGATTATTGAGGGGACATGGTCTTTGGGCATGCAGATCAGCCTGGAAGAGATCATGGAAAAATATGAAGTAAGCCGTACACCTGTTATTCAGGCATTGAAAGAGTTTGCGGCCCTTGGAATTGTAACACGCACAGGGAAAGGCCATTATTTTTGTCGTGACTTTAATGATGAAGAGATCAGAGATATTATTGATATCCGGCTGATGCTTGAGTTGGAAGCACTGCACAGAATTATGAAAACAGGCAATGCTAATCTGACAGTTCTGAGTAAAACATCTGATGCGTGTACAGCAAAGGATAAGGCAGGAGATACAATAAAAGCGAGAAAGCTGGACATGAAGTTTCATAAGCAGCTGGTCGATCTTGCCGGCAGTACATGCTTAAGTGATATTTATTCCCGTGTTCAGATTAAATTTATGATGGTCAATTATTTGCTTGGCAGCCATTCTGCAATCCAGCAGGAGATTGCGTGTCATGACCACGATATATTATTAAAGTGCATCAAAAAAGATGATCTAAAAAACGCTGAAGAGATTATTACAGAACACATCAATGGTGCCTATAATAAAATACGAAAACGCTTTGGCGATGAAAGGCTAGGAGCATGAACAAATCAGATTATGGTTCAATATGGAGCAGGCAGTCAGTATTTCTTCTGACTGCCCTTTTTTGCGGTTGCTTGTGGGGAAGTGCTCATTCCTGTGTTAAAGCCGGCTATCAGTTGTTTCACGTTGCCGCAGGAGATGTGGCAAGTCAGATACTATTTGCCGGGGTCAGATTTACGTTAGCCGGGGTGTTGGTTATTCTGTTTGCCAGTCTGTTAGAGAAAAGACTGCTACGGCCTAAAAAGAAGGATGCTCCTTATATAGTTAAATTAGCAGCGTGGCAGACAGTTATCCAGTATATTTTTTTCTATGTCGGTTTGGCTCATGCATCAGCGGTCAGGTCCGCGGTGTTAAATGGTACGCAGACCTTTATGACGATCTTGTTGGCAGTGTTCGTGTTTCATTATGAGAAATTGACTGTAAGGAAAGTATGTGGGTGTATCTTAGGATTTGTTGGTGTTGTATTAATAGAAACCTTGGGACAGCCTGTTGAATTTGGATTTGTATGGAATGGAGAAGGTTTCATTTTAATGACTTGTTTTTCTGCTTCCATGGCATCATGTTTGATTAAGAAATATGGTCAAAAGAGCGATCCAGTACTCCTAAGCGGTTATCAGTTTATGGTTGGAGGACTTTTTTTAACACTGACAGCGCTTTTTGCCGGCGGTCATTTGTCGGTGACAAAATCTGTATCACTGCTGTTAATACTATACATGGCATTCATTTCATCTGCCGCGTATACGTTATGGGGATTACTGCTTAAGCACAACCCGGTAAGCAAGGTGTCAATGTTTACTTTTGTGACACCTGTGGCTGGAGTTATAATCTCATCAATTGTCCTTGACGAAGGAAGTCTTTTTAATATTTATACCCTATCTGCATTGATACTAATATGTGCCGGTATATTGATTGTCTTTTGGAACGGGAAGCTGAAAGGAATTGACAGTCCATGAGATAACAGTCAGATATGATAAGAGAGGTAAGGATGCTTTTGATCTATCCTGATCAAAAGATAGTTGCAGAGATCAATCAATGAGGGTTTAAAACATATGGGTTGATCTCTCTTGATTATTTGGCTTAATATAAGATCAAAACAGCCATGATGTACAGGAGATTATATGGAATACTTTGATATATGTGATGAAAACGGTGAGCCAACTGGTCAGACAGTCAGCCGCGACG
>CADBOU010000160.1 GCA_902796355.1 uncultured Lachnospiraceae bacterium | reverse complement strand
TGCCGGGATCTGGAAAACATCCGGCTTCCTGATCACCTTGATGAGATCTGCGCTCATCTGTTTGAAAACTGTGTCAGTTTAAAGCATGTCATCATGCCGGACGGCTGCCGTCTGATCGGTGATTCTGCATTCTCCGGATGCAGCGCTCTTCAGGAAGTCATCATTCCGCCCACTGTCCGTTTCATCGGTCAAAGCGCTTTCCTGAAATGTGAACATCTGCACCAGATTGCTGTACCGGACGGTGTCCGCAGGCTTGAAAGCCACACTTTTCAGTTTTGCAGAAAACTGATCCGTATAGATCTCCCCGCTTCTTTGATCTCTTTAGGGGACGGTGTTTTCTCAGACTGTATATCCTTAATCGACATCTCTCTTCCTGACGGCATCGAGCGCATTTCAGCCAACGCTTTCCGCAGATGTACACGCCTGCGCAGAATCGATATCCCGCCATCGGTGCAGGTGATCGACTACGGAGCATTTGAACAGTGCTCCATGCTCCGTTCTGTTGTATTGCACAAAGGGACCCTCCACACGATCGGCCCGTCTGCATTTAGCGGCTGTGCTGTACTGGAAGAAATCAAACTGCCTGAGGGCCTGGAGACGATTGGTCCTTCCGCATTCTCTCAGTGCCGCATGCTGCGTCATATACAGTTGCCCGCTTCTCTGACCTCACTTGGAAACAACGCCTTCAGAGGCTGCCGCATGCTGCAGAACATCACATTTGACACGAGCGGGCGCTTGTCCATCGGTTCCTTCGCGTTTGCCGGATGCAGGATGGTAAAAGAAATCTGCCTTCCGGACGGCATGACATGTATCCGGGAGGGATTGTTCAGGGAATGTCTCAGTTTGGAAACTGTGTCCCTTCCTTCCTCTCTGACTTCTGTCGATACCAACGCCTTCTTTGAGTGCATCCGTCTAAGAGAACTGGATCTTTCCGGCTGCACACTGGAGCATATCGGCAGTCATGCGTTTTTTAAGCTTCCCTCGTGTAAACGCGTGCTGATCAATGAAGAAACTGCCCGGCATCTTGAACCGGGATATGTCTATACTGAACCTGAGGTAAGGCTGGTGATTACATGACAGACGACCAACGGATCAAAAGACCCGGCATTATCGGAAAGCCGGTAATCAAAAAAGCCTCCGGGCGCAGGGAAATGACCCGCGAAGGCATGAGCGTGGATCAGCTTCTGGCCGCCGCGGCGCTCGATTTGCGCAAAATTTACCCGTTTTTGTTTGCCTCTCTCTATGCCATTCCCCGCGTGGAATCCGATGAAATCGGCGGTGTGTCTGTTTCACCGGGTTCGCTGTACTATAACAGCCAGTTTATAAAGCAGTGCTCCCGGCCGGCGCTGGTGTATTTTCTGACACATGGTCTCTACCATATCCTGATGCGCCATCACGTGCGCGGTTTTGCCAAAGATCCGGCTCTGTGGAACGAGGCCTGTGATCTCTACATCAACAAATGTCTCGCAGATGCATACGGCGCCCGCCCCGGCGAAGGACCTGTCGCCGTAACAAATGACCTGGGCGATACTGTCTTATTTGAAATTCCTGCCGGTGAAGTCTTTGATGAATCGGTCGACATCCGCAAAGATACGCCTGAGTCACTCTATTACATGATGAGCAGACAGGAAGAGCAGGACGACGAAAATGATCCTGATGAAAGCGAAGAAGACGGTATCGGCGACAAGGCCGGTGAAGAATCCCAGCAGGGCGAAAAAGGCCGGGAAGCGGAAAACGGCGAGGGAGACGCAGGCGAAAAACAAAGTGATGAAGAGGGCGGCGACCAAGGGGATGAAAAAGACCGCCCTACCGATAAACAGACGCCGGATGAAGATGCTTCCTCCGAGCAGGCAAGCGATGAGCCCTCCGCCAGCAACGACGATGGTGAAAACGGAAAAGGGGGCACGGATGCCGAGGGAAGTGAAGGAAACCACAGTTCCTCTGCGCAGGCAGGGAAGGAATCTGATGTCAGTGAGCCATCTGATCAGCAGGAAAACAGCAGCGATCACGGCGAAGGCGGCAGTCAGGGGGGCGTCCCGAAGAATCCGGATGTCGGCGATATCATCGATGATGCCGAGAGCCGCAGCCAGTCACCCTCCAGTCTTCTGCAAAATGCAAACCGTCTGTACGCTAAAGTAGAGACGGTCTACCGGCAGCTGCGTGAAGCCACCTTCGGCAGGGGAACAAAATACGATCCGGTCGCACAGGCTGAAATCGATGAACTGAGCAGACCGCGCATCAACTGGCGCTCCCTGCTGCGCAACAAGCTGATCCGCGTCACGACAGATGAGAAGTCTCTCGCATGTCCGGACCGGCGTTTTGTCCATACCGGCCTGTATCTAGAGGGCGTCGTCTCGGATGAGATTGAGCTTCAAAACATCAAAGTCTGTGTCGACACTTCCGCCTCAATGAGCGATATCGATGTTCAGATCGCTCTCTTTCAGATTCGCGATCTCTTAAAAACATACCGGCTCTCAGCTGATCTTGTCTATTGGGACGAGGAAATTGAAGCGGTGCTTCCGTTTTCTGAGCTGCGCACTTTTAATCTGGCCCGGGACAAAGCGATCGGGCGGGGAGGCACGAATCCCTCCTGCCTTTTTGAAGCCTTTGAACAGGCAAACAGACGCGGACATACAGCTCCGGCACCCTCTCTTGTCATTATTTTTACAGATGGTTATTTTGAGCCGCCTGACGCAAAATACCGCCGGGAATTTGCAGAAAACACCCTGTGGATCCTCTGTTCGGAAAGCTCAAAACCGGTGGAAGACTTTACCCCCGGCTTCGGAACCATCGTTGCATTATCGTGTTTTAAGTCATAAAAAACGTGAAGGAGATAGTCATGAATGGCGAAATTGAAACTTTAAACATGCACACAGCGTCCCTTGCACAGATCACAAGGCAAATCAGCTGTCAGCTGCAGGATGGGGATTACACGCCTGTCACGCTTCTTGGAAAATCCGGAATCGGAAAAACAGAATCAATCCGCGATCTGGCCGCTGATCTGGGCATAGGATTTGTCGAACTGCGTCTGTCACACTATCAGGAATCCGATCTGATCGGCCTGCCCTATATCGATGAAGCTGGAAAAACCCGGCACGCGATCTCGACCCTGCTTCCCGACGAGCATGATGAAGGACAAGGAATTCTCCTGTTAGATGAGGTGACTTCTGCCCCGAAATCGATGCGCAGCGCTGTCTATCAGCTGTTAGATATCGGCCGCTCTCTCGGGGAGTATACGCTTCCTGAAAAATGGCTCGTGATTGCGTGCGGAAACGGGCCAGATGACGGCGGCGATTTCAGAGGCATCGAACCCGCTTTCCTGTCCCGCGGCTTTTGCTGGCGCATCGAGGAAGATCTGCGCGTATGGAAAGACTGGGCCGTCAGTCATCAGGTCAATCCCGCCGTTATTGCTTTTCTCTCCTTCCAGCCGGAAATGCTTCATGTCATGGATCTGGACCGCCCGTTTGATATGATTGCATGCCCCCGCAACTGGACCAAACTCTCAGGGCTTCTGACCAATTTAGAAAAGCGCTCCCCTAACGGCACGATCGATGACATGAACGCGCTTGAATTTGCGGCCGACGGCTGTGTCGGATGTCAGTGCGGCCCTGCTTTTTCTGCCTTTTATCAGTTTAAAAAGGAGTTGATCTCCCCGCAGGATATCCTGGACGGCAAGGTTGCTGTGTCAGATATGGAGAATGTTTCCGAGGAAATACTCTATCTGACAGCGCAGGCGCTGGTGCAGGAGGTTCACTCCATTCTTGATGATGCAAAAATCGATCCTGCAGAGGCTCCCTCCGCCGACCCGGTCACTGTGGGCAAAATCGCCAATCTGCTTAACTGGATCGTTGATGTCGGAGAAAATGTCCGCCTGGATATGGCTGTTTCCATTCTGCAGGATCTGAGCATCGGCAGTGAAACCGCGCTGCAGTCAGTCGTACTCGACGACGAGTTTGATCTGCTCTGCCCGCGGTTTTCAAAATTTGCCGAAGATCATTATATTATTTTATAATCAATATCCGAAACTTACGATATCCCAGCCGCCGTCAGCGTTTTTGGCAAGCCACCACTGGTAATCTTCGTATTCCATGTCGGGCTCCCACGCACCGGCGGCTTTTTTCGGAGAGTGGAAATTCATAAAGAATTCCGCGCACTCTGTATAGTTTGCGCCTTCTGCGAGCTCGTTCAGCCACTTGAGATTCTCCTCGGTGTTCGCCTCATCTCCGGCATAGCGCAGACTGTGCAGTTCGCAGCCCTCCCAGGAGGCAAATTCACATTTGATCTGTACTGCGGCCTCTTTTAAATCTTCTTCGGAGTACAACTCGGAGGTCCCGTAATCGATCGTGACATCCGCAGCATTGACAGCGCCCAGATACTCTTCGAAAGTGATTCCCTTATCCATGATCTCTTTGGCTTTCTCCGGATCATCGATGTAACGGATATGCCACGGCTCATAACCGTATCCTGTGATATGCTCT
>CADBOU010000159.1 GCA_902796355.1 uncultured Lachnospiraceae bacterium | reverse complement strand
GCCATAAAGCTTAAGCTGATTTTTTTGAACATCATCTTCATACCTCGTCAATGCACCCCTTACGTTTACTGAATGATCTGTTCTCCGCCGCCGGTATCCTGGCCGCCCTGGCCTCCGCCGCCGGTATCCTGGCCGCCCTGGCCTCCGCCACCGGTATCAGTTCCTCCGCCGCCGGTCTGATCCGTATCTGTCCCGGTGCCGCCGGTCCCGGTGTTGTCATATGTATTGTTGTTATAGTTATTGTAATTATTATTGTACTGCTGCGTCGAATTGCTGTACGTCTCGTCGTAGCTGTTGTCGTACTCATTCGACTCGACGCCCTTGCCTTTGTACTCAAGGATCTTTGACGCAATGCTGTTGATGACATCAGATGCGGTGTATCCTGTATCCTGTCCGAACAGGAAGCGGTGCACCTCTGTGACATCGTTTGCAAAATCCTCTGCGATCACGCAGCTCCCGATCCCCTCCAGGTTGGTAAAGGATGTCGTCGTCGGGAAGCCCATCGTCTCACCGATCGCGTAGTGTGATACTTTCGGCACATAGGAGAGAATTTCTTTTAATGTGAAGTTTGTCTTAACCTCCGGGAAGACGTCGTTGACCAGCTTATTGAGCTGCTTGGCATCCAGTTTTTTAAGCTTCTCTCCGAGTTTAGTCAGCACTTCACGCTGCCGCTCAGTGCGGGTAAAGTCTCCTCCCTCTGTATAGCGGATCCGCGCATAGGCAGTCGCCTGTGTCCCGTTGAGTGTCTGCCGTCCGGCCTTAAAAACACCTTCTGCGTCAATCCCGGTGGACTTGATGATCTCTGTCTCATAGCCGGTGATATAGTTGATCTCCTCTTTCTT
Organism: uncultured Lachnospiraceae bacterium; assembly: GCA_902796355.1. Classification (GTDB taxonomy): domain Bacteria; phylum Bacillota; class Clostridia; order Lachnospirales; family Lachnospiraceae; genus RUG842. Next base: position 2,027 of record CADBOU010000159.1, on the reverse strand, counting down.
GACATCGACCTCGATCCCGCCGACCGCATCGATTGCCATGACCAGCGCCCTGAACGTACAGGAGACATACTTCTCGACATCCAGGTCCAGGTTGTGATTGACCAGTGCCACAGCCGCCTCGGCATCTCCGAAGGAGTAGGCCGCGTTAGCCTTATTAAAGGATCCGTCGCCCAACTCAAGAAGTGTATCGCGGTAAACTGAGACAAGTTTGACCTCTCCTGTCTCTTTGTTGAGACTGGCGACCATGATCGTATCACTCCGGTTGCCGACGCCCTTATCGTCGTCACGCGAATCCAGTCCGAAGAGCGCGACATTTAAATAACCGCTCTCATGCTCAATCTCGTGATTGATACTCAGGTCCTGGGCATCAAGCTTTTTGGTTTCGACTTTATTCCATTTGGAGGCGACATAGGCAAAGGCCGTTGCCCCTGTCAGAAGAACGAGCACAATCAAGGTGATCAGAAAACGCTTCAGGAATACTTTCCCTTTGCTTCTGCCTTTCTTGGCCATCCGCTTTTCATGTCTGCGCCTGCTTGCTCTCCGGCGGCGCTCATATGCTGTCATAAGCTCTCCTTATGATAAAAATCACAATATATACCACATAGTAGAAATATTATACACTAGTTCTAGTGAAAGGTCAATGTAAGCTGTGTTTCCAATAATTCCTGTTCATCGTGCAGCGCCTGATGACTGTGTCAGGCAGATGTCTGTAGGCCAGCCCTGCCTTCATGCCCAGAAGCTTTGCACCGTTTAACAAGACCATGCCCGGCAGCTCTCTGATACGATGGCGGCGCACCAGATACCGCATTGTCCCGAGCACAAGCTTCTTTCCCTCTGAAACCGAAGAGACTGATTTAAAAATCTCCGGATGCTGCGCCTGTGAGACACCCAGATCAAAATAACGCCTGAACTGCTGCCTGACAGAGTAATGATGCGAGTGGATCACTCTGGCGCCGGCCTTATAGCGGATGGAATATCCTGCCTGCACCAGTTTATAGGCGAACACCGTATCCTCATTGAAAATGGCCGGTGCTTCAAATCCGCCGAGTTCTTCGTACAGATCACGCCGGTACAGCGCGCAGGCGTCCGAACAAAAATATGTCTTGATCCCCAGTTCTTTCAGCCTGATCAGATTCTGCACACGGTCTTTTTCAGGATAATTGAAATTGCGCGTAAACACTTCGACGGCGCCGTGTTCGCTGCGCGCCATCTGTCTGGCATAAGCCAGCGCGCATTCCGGATCATCGAAGGCTTCTATCAGCTGCAAAGTCAGCCTGTCGTCAGCCGGCACGGCATCCTGTGTCATGCACAGGATGTAATCGCTTTCACACAGAGAAAAGCCCTGGTCGCGCGTCGCCGCATGGTCAAATTCCTGAGGCGTCAGCGTGTGAATCTCCACCGGCACTGACAGCTGCGGCAGATCTGTTAACGTATCCCCTTCTGTCGTGTACATCAAATGGATTTTCCTAACCGGCGCCAGCTGCTTATCTAATCGCTCCAGCAACTGTTTAAACTCCTTGCCTGGCTGATAAACCGGAATCACTGCTTCAACTGTTTTTTCCGGCACGGCGCATCCTCCTCTCCACATACACATACAACACGAGGGCTATAAACAGTCCGAACCAGACCGCCAGATTGGATGTCCAAGTGTCAAAGAACGAAGTCATATAGTAGAAGATCACCTGCGCATACAAAAATGCGGCGACAGGATTAGGATTCCCCTGTGTAAACTTCTGTACCTTGTCTCCGAACCAGCCGAGGATAAATGCGAGCACACCGACACCGGCAATCCCGAAATCATAGTAGCTGTCATAGAAAATGGTCAGCGTACTCAGTTCGATCTTATCCAGATAATCCGGAAGTTCTGTCATCTCCGGGAAGAAGTGTTTCATTCCGATCAGAGACCAGATCGGTGCAAAAGAGCGTGCTCCGAAGGAGTGATGCGTCAGTTCTTTAATCAGGCAGTTCAGATTCTGGTAATTGTTCGCGATATACATATAGGGCTGCGTGATGAAAATCGGCATATG
>CADBOU010000158.1 GCA_902796355.1 uncultured Lachnospiraceae bacterium | reverse complement strand
CCATTCCTGATGAAGGATATCAGCCAGTATATATTCTCCCCAAGAGTATTCTGACAAGAACTCTCCTTCAAAAGAATTGCTACCATAATCTTCCCTGTCTTTCCATGCATAATAATCGCAGTCAAAAAGAGAAGTATTCACTGTCTGTCCTCTGGACGTAGACACTAATATGTCCGCAATTCCAGCGTCTTCCAAGGCATTTTTGAGGCGACGCAGGGCATTGTAATACACGCTCATATGCCGATTGCTGTACGGCCGCCCGTCCCAGAGTGTGCTGTAGATTTCCTCGTTGCTGATTTCTTTCCCCCTCCTGGTGACTACCAGCGCCAGTATCTCCTTTGCCTTTCCCGTCAGCCGGATGGGCTTTCCCTCCTTTTTCACAAGGAAGCGGCCAAATGTCTGAATATAAATATCTTTATTCTGCCTTGCCGATAACAAACGCAGTTTTTCCATCACACTGTTTAAGACTTCTTTTGTATACGGCTTGATGATATACATATCTCCTCCAAGTTCATTGGAGTCGCGGATATACTCGTCATAAGCCGTGATAAAAATGATCAGTATGTCCCTGCGAATCTCTCTGAGCTTTCTGGCTAATTCCAGGCCACTCATCTGAGGCATCTCGACATCCAGAAAAGCCGCTTCTATCGGATTGTTTTCGGCAAATGTGACTGCGTCCTCTCCGCTCTCAAACGTACCTGCTATCACGAGATCAGAGATATCTGACGTCAGCCTGACAAACTTGTGAAGCATCAACCGTTCATCATCGACTATAATTGCTCTCATCGTGTCTTCTCCTTTGGAAGTCTGACGGTAACCACCGTACCCTTGCCTATTTCACTTTGTATTTCCAAAGAGCCGCCCATCACTTTCTCCAGCCGAAAGCGAACATTTAAAATCCCTGCAGCATCCATCTTTCCCTCATGCGCCATTTTCAGCGTTCTATCCACATCAAATCCAACCCCATTGTCTTCAACCTGAACGATCCGGCTTGTATCATCCTCTGCTGTGCGCAGCTTGACACACCCGCCTGCAAGTCCACGCTTGTGAACGCCGTGTCTGACCGCGTTTTCCACCAGAGGCTGAATGGTTAGAGGCAGTACATTAAAATCAGTTGTTTCAACATCATACTGCACATCCAGTTTCTCGCCCAATCTCATCTTTTCAATATTAATATAGGCTTTTATATTGTTGAGCTCTTCGGCAAAACTGATCGGTTTATCATTTGCCATGGCGCGCACACAGCTGCGCAGGTGAACAGTGAAATCTCCCAGCAGATCTGATGCATACTGCGGATCCATCAGAATCACTTCCTGGATGGAACCAAGTGCATTGTACAGAAAATGCGGCTGCATCTGACTGTTAAAATTACGCAAACGGCTCATCTGCAGCTCTCTTTCAACCCGTTTGAGTTCCTTTTCCTTTTGCTGCTGCTCCGTCAGGTCATAAATCACGCAGAAAACATGAAGGTCTCCGGTTGCCCTCTCCTTATATAAGTGAAAGACCGCCCTGCAAGGCTGCACATCTCCTCCCTGCGTGAACACAGAGAAAGAGACAGAGGCCCTCTTATCTCCATTGCTGAAGCAGTTGGTCAGATATTCTCTGCTGCTGATCTTTTCATACCCGTTTTGATTTTCTGCAACCAGATGCTCAGCTATCCATTTCTGCATGTCATCATAGACAGGAATCTCCTGTACGGAGGGCAAATCAATGATCTGTCTTCCCTTCTCATCCCGATGACCTGCCGCCTGCTCCAAGACTATGTTTTGGGAAAGATTAGCTCCCATATACGCGGCGGCGCTGCCCAGAACGGCCTCCAGGTGATTGTGTTCCTTCTGCTTCATGGCATCAACGGTATCCTGGTGAGCCATTTGTTCACGTATCAGATCATCAATATTTCGAATACCCATCAGGATATGCAGGCCGTTCTCTGTCTGCTGATACGCTGCTCTGAGCTGATGATAGACCTTCTGGTTCCCACTTTTGATCTTATAGACCAGTCTGTAATACTTCTCTTTGTCCAGCCCGGCAATAAGTCTCTCAGGAGTGAGCATCCGCAGAACATAGTCCTGATCCTCCTCTGCGATGATCCTCTGGATACCGTCTTCAAGATCCGCAAAGAAGTCTTTCCCCTTTTTTGCCAATTTCAAATCTTGATAAAACTCGCTCTGATAATAGGTTCTGTACTCCTTCGTCGCAAGATCGATATCGTAAATGCTCTCATAATTGTCAAAGAGAGCCTCTGCGATCATTTTGTAAGTGACAGAGCTTTGATCTTTTCTTTCCGGCATTTATCTT
>CADBOU010000157.1 GCA_902796355.1 uncultured Lachnospiraceae bacterium | reverse complement strand
TCCACGCTTCCTTTCGCCTCACATGTGAACACCGAGCGGAAACAGGACAGCTGGTGTTTTGTCTCGTATACATCTGACGGGCAAAGCCGCCACGGGTATATGGAGACTTCCAGTCTGGTTCTTTACAACAATACAAAGAAGTATCTTGCTCTGACCTTTGATGACGGGCCCAAAGCCGGGACGACAGATATTGTTCTGGCTGCATTGGAAAAGAACAAATGCCGCGCTACCTTTTTTATCGTCGGAAAAAATGTCAATGATCAGACTGCTGCTTTGATCAAAAAAGAAAAAAGCCTCGGATGTGAGCTGGGCAATCATTCTTTCAATCATGCACAGCTGACAACTCTCGGGGAAGATGATATCAAAGAGCAGCTGGCTCAGACTGACAGCGCTGTCTCCTCAGTTGCCGGGTCATCTCCGACACTGTGCCGGGCGCCCTATGGTTCTGTCGATGATACCGTCCTTGCGCTGATGAACCGGCCGCATATCCTGTGGTCTGTCGATACGCTGGACTGGAAATACCGGGATACCGAAAAGCTGATTGAAACTGTCAAGGAATCAAAAGAGGACGGCGCCGTCATCCTGATGCACGATATCCATGCGTCAACGGCAGATGCGATCGATCAGATCTGTGCCGATTTGAATGAGGAAGGGTTCTGTGCTGTAACTGTGACGGAGCTGGCAGCAATCAACGGAAAGCCTCTTGTAAACAACCAGACATACCGAAGCTTTAAAAAGTAGTCAAGGTTTGTTACAATAGAGGAACTAATGACAAACGGAGGATGAACCAATGAACTATAAGCCAGCGGAACGCTTAAGCAAATTTAAGACCGGGATCTTTGCGGCGATGGATGAAAAGAAAGATGCCCTGATCGCCTCCGGGCGCGAGGTCATCAACCTCTCTATCGGAACACCTGATTTTAAACCGCCGCAGCATATCATGGATGCCGTAGCCGATGCCATGCGTGATCCGCTCAATTACAGATACTCTCTCACAGATACACCGGAGGTTCTGGACACTCTGGTTTCTTATTATAAAAAACGCTATGGCGCTTTGATCAATACAAATGAAATCACCGGTGTACACGGGACACAGGAAGGTATGGGGCACCTCGGACTGGCCGTGCTCGACCCTGGCGATGTGGTCCTGCTGCCGGATCCGGGTTACCCGATCTATGAGGCCTGCGCCAAGCTGGCAGATGCCGATGTTTACTTCTACAGGCTGGTAAAAGAAAACCGGTTCCTGCCAAACGTTGAGGAAATCCCGGAGAGCATCCTGCGGCGCACCAAGTTTATCGTACTCTCTTATCCATCAAATCCCGTCGGTATGGCTGCCCCGAAAGAGATGTATCTTGAGATGATTGAACTGGCCAACAAGTACGGCTTCTTTATCATTAACGACAACGCTTACTCAGATATTATCTTTGATGGCAAGGAAGGGTTCTCTTTCCTGGCACTGCCGGGTGCCAAGGAGGTCGGCGTAGAGTTTTTCTCGCTGTCCAAATCATTTAACATGACTGGTCTGCGCGCCTCATATCTCATTGGCAACAAGAGTATTGTTGATGCGTTAAAGCTTCTGCGCAGCCAGTATGACTTCGGAATTCCCTACCCGATCCAGAAAGCGGTTGTCGCCGCACTGAACGGCCCGATGGACGAAGTCCATGCACAGTGTGCCGAATACCAGAAGCGCCGGGACGCCCTGTGTGACGGTCTGCGCAAAGCCGGCTGGAATGTGCCGAATTCAGACGGCACGATGTTCGTCTGGCTTCCGGTTCCGGAAGGCTATACTTCTGTGTCCTTCATTGAGACACTCATGGATCAGACAGGGATCATCGGAACGCCCGGAACTGCTTTTGGTCCGCACGGTGAAGGATATGTACGCTTTGCCCTGGTCAGACCGGCTGATGAAATGGCCCGCATCGCTCAGATGATCGGCGACATGCTGGCAGACAGATAATGTAAGAATATACAAGCACAGAAAAAGGGCGCTGCCATCTGGCAGTGCCCTTTTTGGCTTTTCATAGTTATTCTTCTCCCTCATAATCTTTTCTGAAGAGCAGGAAATACAGGATGATCAGCGCAGCGATGACGCCTGCTGCGATAATGCCAAAAATGATTGTTCTCAGTCCGCTGAACGCCGATCCTTTTGATGAATCCTGATCCTGATCAGCGTTGCCGGTTGTCGGCGTCTTCTCGTCATCAAGATCAGTGATCCCCGCTCCTTCTTTAGTGCCGTCATTTTCTGATTGTGCATGAACGGCTGCCTGACCTTCTGTGCCAGCCGCGCTGCCGCCCGGCCGAAGACCTGCACTTAAGCCGTAGGATGCGCTGCTGCCCTGCCGGTTAGCGGATGTCTGGTCAGCTGCCGTGCCGCCATTGATCTCGCCAGGCCTCGCGATCGTACCTCCGCCTGTACCTGTCTCGTCATATACTCTGTGATAGGTGAATGTAAATACATTCTGAGACTCATTTGAAGTAAGCGTCTTGGCCAGGTTATAGCTGTCGGGCAGATATCCCTCCACGTGTCTGTACGCTACGACCGGCTTATCTCCCGCCATGCCGTAAAAGCTTTCACTGGGGTGCAGACTGTTTCCGTTTTCATCCTGATAATTGACGGTGTATTTGACCATCCCGCCAGCCATACCGTAACTGACAGAAAATGACATATCTTCTTTAATATCAAAGGTGTATGACTGGAACCTCACCGACGACAACTCATCATTGTCGTGTCCTGCCAGCTTCAGTCCTCTGACATAATACTGATCCGGATTCTTAACCTGCAAATCCAAATCTCCCAGACTGACAGTCACAGAAGAGCGATATGTCAGATTCTCTATCTTTTTGACCGTCGTGCCATCGGCGAAAGTTCCTTCTTTTCCGGAATAGATAAAGACTGTATATGTGACCGCTTCATCTTCTCCTTCTGCATAGGCTGCAGTGTTCACCTCCTTGAGCGGCATGAGGCCTGTCAGCGTGAGCACAATGACAAAAAAGCCTGTGAGCAGTATCCTGCATATATTTCTCATCATGCCGCACCTCTCTTCTTATCGTTCTTCCTCATCAGCAGCACCGTGAGGATCAGAAGTCCTGAAATAATCATCAGCAGGAAGTATCCTATTTTGTGCATATCCCCTGTGTTGACAAACTTTTGCAGATAGGTCGGCCTGCCTGTCGGTTTGCCGCTTTTGGTCAGCTCAACAGCAAACTTAAGGAGCACTTCGCCGTCTGTATCCATGTAGTCATTTACTTCTGTCTCTCCGTCAAACCTGACGTTGAGTGTCATCAGCCCAAATTGACCTTTTTTCAATGTTTCAATATAGAACCAGTCATCGAGCGCGTTTGTCGCCTGCTCCAGACCTTCCATCCCGGCAGGTTTGGCATCGCCGCCTACCTTATCATTACTGAACAGAACAATCTGTTTTCCGTCTTTATCAGTCTGAATCAGAGAATACGTGTACCCGCCGTTTTCAGCTTTTCCGTCTTCTCCGGCCGCTTTTTTTGCATTGTCAATCTTTTCCAGTGTCTTGACGATTTCATTGGCCATATACCAGTCAGTAGACGCAGAATAATCATTCTGATACTTGACGGTCACTGTGATTTCATCTCCGGGCTGCAGATTCTCGAACGTATCTGTCACCTTCTGCGCATCAAACGTTGACTTGATCTTGCTTCCGTCAAAATGTGCTTCGCCGTTCAGCCTGGTTGAATCTGCAAAAGCACAGTCTCCCGCTCCGCATACCAGAAAAGCAGTCATCAGGAGGACGGTCAGTATTTTTAGTTTTTTCATGATATGTCCTCCTTAATGTCCTGGGCTCAGCGTCCCGTCATTTTCAACGACATCGTACACACCCCACTGACTGCGGATGGCATCATTGGCATTGTGTGTCTGGATAGCCTGCACATCGGCTTTGATCATAAAGGCATACCCGTCATACTTGTACTTGTATTTGACTGTGGTGACACCGTCTTTCTCTGTTCGTGATACCTCTTCTTTATCGACGATGTCGCTGTCAATCACAAGGCTGTCAAATAATGGTTCTGTCACATCATCATCACCAAGCTGGCTTTTGTAATAATACGTTGTCTGCTCAGCAGTCGATTCACTTTCATTGATAAACCAGGCTTCGTCATTATATTCCCTGCCGTCATACATCAGATGTATTTTATCCGGTGAGAGAACAGGGTTCTTATCTCCCGCTGTTTTAGTTTTGCTGCCGGAGTCTTCCGATTCCTGATCAGCGGTATCGACCCAGTATTTTTTAATCGTCATCCTGACATAAATCGGAACCTTCTGGCCGTTCTGTGCTTCAATCACTTCTTCATACAGTTTACCCGGCTCAACAATGCCGAGTGTCTCTGTTGTGCCCTCTCTGCTGTAGCCAAGATACTGAACCAACTCTCCCGTGGCCTTATCGGTACTGCCCATCTGATTCTGCCCGTCACAGACATCCCGGCCATTTTCAAGCAGATGCACCTGCAAATGATTCAGATAGAAATGAGCACGGTAGTCCTGACTCTCCAGCATCCCTGAAGAGGTGACAGCAAACGCGCCGATGCCGCCAAAAAGGATCAGTGCAATCGCAATCACAAGCGGAATGATGGGTTTTCTGGACTGTTTTTTAGCACGTCTTCTCATCAGTCACCCACCTCCTTATCGCTCTCTCCGAAGATGTCCGGCATGTTGGTCCATCCGTCCGGTTTGTTGACCTTGTTCTCATCAGTTCCATCGTAGGATACGCGCTCCGATTCATGAACCACCACGATGTCAAAATCGTGTCCGTCATCCTTGGCTGCCTGTGTATCAATTTTGGCAACCAGATCCGAGGTCTTCTCTCCCGGAGCAAGAATCG
>CADBOU010000156.1 GCA_902796355.1 uncultured Lachnospiraceae bacterium | reverse complement strand
GAGAGGTATGTGCGATAGTAGTACAGTTGGTAGTACGCCACCTTGCCAAGGTGGAGGTCGCGAGTTCGAGTCTCGTCTGTCGCTCTTCTCATAAATAGCTCCCGAGTCTGACGGACTTAGGAGCTGTTTTTATAAGATTTTTAAGGAGGTGCTGTTCGTGGGCCGTCAGTATATCGATGAGATCAAAAATGTCAAGACGCTGACAGTTTCAGCGATGTTAATCGCGCTGGCGGTTATCTTGAGTTATGTCACCATTGTGCCTTCTGAGTATCTGCATATCGGACTGGCTTTTCTTCCCAAAGAAGTCATGGCGGCTTTGTTCGGCCCATTTGTCGGTATGCTGGGAAACGGTGTTGTCGATATTATTCAATACGCTATCAGACCGACCGGACCTTATTTCTTCGGATGGACTTTTAACGCAATGCTGATTGGCCTTTTCGGAGGGCTTATCTTGTACAAGAAGCCGGTAAGGCTTTGGCGGGTTCTTCTTGTAAACGGATTTGAAGCGCTGGTCAATATATTTTTGGCAACATGGTGGATTTCAATTCTATACGGGAACGGATTCATGGCGCTGTTTCCGATGAGAGCGATCAAAAACCTGATTCAGTATCCTGTCAATGTTATTCTGTTTTATGCGATCTGGAAGATACTGGAACGTGAAAAGATTTTCAAAAACTGAAAGGAGTATGTCTCATGAGCGCTGCTGATAAGATCTTTATAGATATGTGCCGTGATATTCTCGAAAACGGAACCAGCACCGAGGACGAGAAAGTCCGTCCGAAATGGGAGGACGGTTCAAGTGCATACACGATCAAAAAATTCGGGGTCGTCAACCGCTACGATTTGAGAAAAGAGTTTCCGGCGATGACGCTTCGACCGGTTGCGATCAAGATGGCGACGGATGAGATGCTCTGGATCTGGCAGAGAAAATCAAATAATATTCATGATCTTGCTTCTCATATCTGGGACAGCTGGGCTGACGAGGATGGTTCGATCGGAAAGGCTTACGGTTATCAGATGAGCGTCAAGCATATATACCCGGAGGGACAGATGGATCAGGTTGACCGCGTGATCTATGATCTTAAAAATAATCCATACAGCCGTCGTATTATGACCAATATGTATGTGCATGCGGATCTGTCTGAGATGAATCTGTACCCCTGTGCCTACAGCATGACTTTTAATGTCACAAAAGATCCGGAGACGGAGAGGCCGGTCCTCAATGCGATACTGAATCAACGTTCGCAGGACATACTGACTGCCAATAACTGGAATGTATGCCAATATGCTGTATTAGTCCATATGTTGGCGCGTGTATGCGATATGAAAGCAGGTGAACTGGTACATGTCATCGCTGATGCGCATATCTATGACCGGCATATTCCGATTGTACGGGAGATGATTGAACGTCCCACTTACCCGGCTCCGCAGCTGTGGCTCAACCCGGAGATAAAAAACTTTTATGATTTCACAAAAGATGATGTCAAGCTGATCAATTATCAGCACAATGAACAGATCAAAAACATTCCTGTGGCTGTCTGATGGCGGCCACAGTTTTAGTCAGTGATGACATATGGAGGATAGACGATGAATTTAATTGCTGCAGTCGATAAAAAATGGGGTATCGGTAAAGATGGAAAGCTGCTGACCAGTATTCCTCAGGACATGAAATATTTCAGAGAGATGACGTCCGGGCAGGTTGTTGTGATGGGAAGAAAAACGATGGAAAGCTTTCCTGAAGGAAAACCGCTCAAAAACCGTGTCAATATCGTTCTGACAAGGAATGCAGACTATCAAAAAGAAGGGGCTGTGATTGTCCATACTATCGATGAATTAAAAAAGACATTGCATCCATATCCGGACCAGTCAATCTTTGTGATTGGCGGGGAAACCATCTATCGCCAACTCCTTGAGTTGTGTGACACAGCCTATCTGACGAAGATTGACCATGTCTTTGATGCAGATGCTTTCTTTCCGGATATTGATGCAATGCCTCAGTGGCAATGTATCAGTACAAGCGAAGAACAGACTTATTTTAATCTGGTGTATTATTTCACTGTGTATCAGAAACAGTCTTAAAGCTGGATGTCTTTCATCAAGTCGCCAAGACTTGTGCCGATTTTTTCAGCCTTCGGGATTTTAACGCGCTCCTGACGGCCTGCACGAGGTGAGGCATCACCGGATCTCTGATTTGTTTCGCTCAGAGCTTTGATGGACAGTGAGATCTTGCCATCGCGTACCCCGATTACTTTGGTGTCTATCTCATCGCCTTCTTTCAGAACGCCTTTGAGAGATTCAAGACGCTTGTGAGATACCTGTGAGATATGCACAAGGCCTGAAAGACCGTCCTCAAGACGGACAAATGCACCATAAGGCTGAATGTTTTCAACGGTCCCATGGACTACGGAGCCGACTTCGATCTGTGCTACTTTCTCAGCCTGCTTGCGGCGCTCTTCCTTGCGCAGGAGTTCTCTGGCTGAAAGTACCAGGCGGTTGTTGTCCGGGTCACAGTCGATGACCTGTACATCGATCTCCTGGTTGAGCAGAGTCTCCAGATCCTCCACATAGCTCAGAGAAACTTTAGAGGCGGGGATGAATCCGCGCAGACCTTCAACCATTGCAATGACACCGCCAGTGACAACACCGCTGATTGTCACATGAACCGGTGTTTTGTCGGCCTGATATTTGGCCACACGATTCCACGGATTGGCATCATCAAAATGATCTTCGAGATCCGCCATCGTGGTTTCTTCAGTGGTTTCCATCATTGTTTCTTCGCTCATAATACACCTTCCTCAATAGATATTCTTTAAATATAATGCTATAATATAACAACGCAACACGAATAATATATCATACGCATTGCAAAAAGGCAATTCAAAATGACGAACAAACTCACTGTATTCTTTAAAACCATGATCCTTTATATGATGGGGAGAGTTGACTTTGATCTGACGGCAACACAGATTGGAGAATTCATGGTCATCGAAGACTATGTCTCATTCTTTACTTTTCAGCAGCTTTTGTATGACATGGAACAGGACGGGATGGTTTCTGCCAGAAAAGAAGGCCACAATACGTTCTACCATCTCGAGAGCAACGGAAGAAATGCGCTGGCTTACTTCGGAGCCAATCTGCAGGCAGATATCCGCACTGAAATCGATGCTTATGTGAACGGGAAGAGATGGGAGTTGTCTGATCAGACCGGACTGCGTTCAGATTATACGCTCAATGTTAACGGAGATTATTCGGTCAGACTGCAGGCGCTGGAAAACAGACTTCCTCTTCTTGACTTGACAGTGACTGTTCCTGATGAGGAGACCGCTGTGGAAGTGTGTGATCACTGGAAGGATCAAAACCAAGATATTTACGCCTATATCATGCGTCATTTGTTGTGAATCAATCTGCTGACTGAAAGATTCGGAATGTCAACCATCATAACGACCGATGGTTGACATTTTATTTTTTCGTATTTATAATACAGTTTGATACCATAGATACTGTTGTTTTATATGATACTTGAAAGTGAAGGAGACAGGATTAAATGAATCAGAAAACAGCTGTGCGTCAATGGATATATGTTGCTGTTTTTACTGCGATTACTGCGGTGATGGCGCAGCTCAGTATTCCAATGCCCGGAGGGGTACCCATGACGCTGCAGACATTAGCTGTTCCACTGGCAGGACTTGTGCTTGGCAGGAAATACGGGACAATGTCTTCAGTCCTGTATGTTCTTTTGGCTTTGTGCGGTTTGCCGGTTCTTGCAGGGATGTCCGGCGGGCCGGGGGTTGTACTTGGTATGACCGGTGGTTTTATTGTGTCCTTTCCGTTGATGGCATATCTGGCCGGATGGGGGATTGTTCTGGCTGATACAAAAAAGCGGGAGAATCCGGAGAGCAGCGTGTTAGGGAGATCTTGGATCATCATTGTTTTCCTTGTGTTGGGGGCAGTGATTAACTATCTGGCCGGAATGGCCTGGTTTTCAGTTGTCACGGGAAGCAGCATGAAAGAAGCATTTGTTTTATGTGTTGCGCCGTTTCTGCCCACATCTGCACTGAAAATCCTGGCAGCTGCCTGGTTAGGGCCGGTTCTTCGCGCTACACTGATACGCGCGCATGTGCTGGAGGCTCCCCATGCATCTTAGACCTCATCACTTATTGTGTCTCCAAAGCTTTATCGGAAAAGGATATTCGTCTGAATTCGTACGGAACATGGCGGAAATTGCAAATCAATTAAACGACAATCCTGATCAGAGCATCAGGATTGTTCGTCTTGAGGATGATATCTGTGCTGCGTGTCCACATAGGATGACAGATCATGTTTGTGACCATCATGAGATCACGGAGGCAATCGACAGAAGATTTCTTTCATGGCTGCAGTTGAAAGATGATCAATGCTGTTACAGCAAGGTGACAGAGCGCCTTGATGATGCGTTTTCTAGTGATATTCTGCGCGCTGTCTGCATAGACTGCCAATGGATTGATGTATGTCTGCGGCACTGGGAGGGTTGATATGACAACAAAAGATCAATTTTTGATGCTTTTGGAAGAAGCCGGAGATTCCTATGTTTCCGGAGAGCAGGCGGCTTTTGAGCTGCAGGTTTCCAGGACTGCGGTGTGGAAGGCGGTAGAAGCACTGCGTAAGGACGGCATCAGAGTTGATGCCGTACGCAATAAAGGCTATAAGCTTGCCGGACCTGTTGATGTTCTTTCTGAGGCAGGTATCAAAAAGTGGCTGGGCGACGGGCAACACTCAATTATACCTGACATACATTTTCAAAGAACGGTGACATCCACCAATACGATCCTTAAGAACATGGCAGCAGACGGAGCGAAGGAGGGCTATGTGCTGGCAGCCGGTAACCAGACTGCCGGGAAAGGCCGTGCCGGACGCAGTTTTTATTCGCCCTCGGAAACAGGCGTATATTTGAGCATTTTGCTGCGCCCTTCTGACTGTGATGCTGGGCGGGCATCCCGCTTTACCACAATGGCGGCAGTTGCTGCCTGCGAAGCAATTGAAATGATTGCAGAGGAGACGGCTGCGATCAAATGGGTGAATGATGTCTATACCGATGGCAGGAAAGTTGCGGGAATACTGACTGAAGCGGCTATTGATCTTGAGAGCGGACAGCTGGATTACGCAGTGCTTGGTATCGGGTTTAATGTGTATGAACCTGAAGGAGGTTTTCCGGAGGAAATCTGCCAGCGCGCCGGCTGTATTCTCAAAGAGAAGACTGAGGAAGCAAAAAACAGATTGGCAGCGGCTTTTGTTGATCGTTTTCTGTTCTATTGTGATACCGAGACAGGAGGCGAGAGGATGCGCTATGTGCGGCAATACCAGAAACGCTGCTTTGTGCCGGGAAAACTGATCAATGTTTTGTCAGGAGGAGTCAACACCCCGGCAAAAGCGCTGTATGTAGATGATGAATGCAGACTGATTGTTCAATATGAAGATGGGCTCAAAGAAGCTCTGTCAGCCGGCGAAGTCAGCATCAGAGTTTAACAATTCTTGATTATGAGCTTATCTGATAGTATAATTCATTAGATAAGCTTTTAATTGATGGGAGACAATATCATGCAGAACAGAATTCAAGAAATAAAAGAAAAGGCAATGGCGCTGATTGATCAGGCTCAATCTCCGGAAAAGATACAGGAGGCTCGCGTACGCTTTCTCGGCAAGAAGGGCGAGTTGACTGCTCTGTTAAAAGGAATGAAGGACGTTGATCCTGAAATGAGACCCAAAGTTGGCGCCTGGGTCAATGAAGCGCGTGCTGAGATTGAAAAGCGCATGGAGCAGGCTGGTGAACAGATGAAAGCGGAGCTCCTTAAAAAGCGCCTGGAGGCAGAAAAGATTGACGTGACGCTTCCTGCAAAACGGCCGGAACATGGACATCTGCATCCGAATGAAATTGCATTGCGCGAGGTGGAACGCATTTTCACCGGGCTGGGATACGAAGTTGTTTCCGGTCCGGAAGTAGAGTACGACGAATACAATTTTGAAAAGCTCAACATTCCCAAAGGCCATCCGGCGAGAGATGAGCAGGATACATTTTATATCAACTCCAATATTGTGCTGCGTACACAGACTTCGTCGGTTCAGGCACGCATCATGGAACAGGGGAAACTTCCGATCAGGATTATTTCTCCGGGACGCGTGTTCCGGTCTGATGCAGTCGATGCGACACATTCACCCTCGTTCCATCAGATTGAGGGATTGCTGATCGATAAGAAGAGCTCTTTCGCTGATCTGAAAGGGACACTTGAAATCTTTGCCAAAGAGCTTTTCGGGGAAGACACAAAAACAAAATTCAGACCCCATCATTTCCCGTTCACAGAACCCAGCGCAGAGATGGATGTCAGCTGTTTCAAATGCGGCGGTAAAGGTTGCAGGTTCTGCAAAGGTGAAGGATGGATTGAGATTCTTGGATGCGGAATGGTTCATCCGCATGTACTTGAAATGTGCGGGCTGGATCCCAAACAATACACTGGATTTGCCTTTGGCGTCGGATTAGAGCGTATTGCACTTCTAAAATACGAGATCGACGACATGAGACTGCTGTATGAAAATGATCTCAGATTTTTAGAGCAGTTCTGACAGGCGTGCAAAAGGAATAGAAAGGGCAAATCAAAATGAAATCATCATTATTATGGATAAAAGACTATGTGCCGGATCTCGACGTGACAGCGCGGGAGTATGCGGATGCCATGACGCTGTCCGGGACAAAGGTAGAAGAATATCAGGAACTCGATGAAGGACTCGATAAGGTTGTTGTCGGCAGGGTTTTGTCT
This sequence comes from uncultured Lachnospiraceae bacterium, assembly GCA_902796355.1. Taxonomy (GTDB): domain Bacteria; phylum Bacillota; class Clostridia; order Lachnospirales; family Lachnospiraceae; genus RUG842. Next base: position 3,272 of record CADBOU010000156.1, on the reverse strand, counting down.
GTCGACAGACATCCGGATGCTGACAAACTGGTCGTCTGCCAGGTGGATGTCGGTGAAGATCATCCCATACAGATTGTCACTGGGGCGCCTAATGTACAGGCTGACACGCTTGTACCCGTTGTCCTTGACGGCGGAAGTGTCGCAGGCGGCCATGACGGTAAAGGCCGTGTGCCGGGCGGAATTATGATTAAAGCCGGTAAGCTGCGCGGTGTTGAATCAAATGGAATGATCTGTTCAATAGAAGAGCTGGGCAGCAGCCGGGATGTTTTTCCGGATGCACCAGAATACGGGATTTACATCTTTGATAAAGATACTGATGCCAAGCCGGGAGATGATGCAATAGAAGTTCTCGGCCTGCACGATACGGTTGTCGAGTATGAGATCACATCAAACCGTGTTGACTGTTACAGCATACTGGGAATCGCGCGGGAAGCGGCTGCGACGTTTGATAAACAATTCAGCCTTCCTGCTGTCACGCCGACCGGCAATGACGAAAACGCATCTGATTATATCGCTGTTGAAGTCGAAGATGAGAAGCTTTGCCGGCGTTTTGTTGCCCGTGTGGTCAAAGATGTCAAAGTGGGACCGTCTCCCGAGTGGATGAAGGAGCGTCTGCGGGCGATGGGCATCCGACCCATCAACAATCTTGTCGATATTACCAACTTTGTCATGCTCGAATACGGCCAGCCCATGCACGCCTATGATCTGGACCATATTGCCGATCATAAGATTGTTGTAAAAACAGCGCATGACGGAGATGTTTTTGTGACACTTGACGGGCAGGAAAGAGAGCTCTTTGATGATTCGCTGATGATCTGCGACGGTCAGAAACCTGTCGGCCTTGCCGGAATCATGGGCGGTGAAAACTCTATGATCACAGATGATGTAAAGGATATGCTTCTGGAAGCGGCCTGTTTTGACGGGACAAATGTCCGGCTGACATCCCATAAGGTCGGGTTGCGCACAGATGCATCTACGATGTTTGAGAAAGGGCTTGACCCACAGAATGCCAAGGCGGCAATGGAGAGAGCCTGCTCTTTGATCGAGGAGTTCGGTGCCGGTACAGTCGTTGGCGGCGAGGTCGATATTTATCCTGAACCTGTTGAATCGCGTACGATTGTATTTGAGCCGGATGCGATTAATACACTTCTCGGACTCGATCTGGCAGAAGACGATATGCTTGCTATCTTTACAAAGCTGGATCTGCTCTATAATCCGGCGACAAAAGAGGTGATTGTACCTTCCTTCAGACAGGATCTGAAAGAAACGGCAGATCTGGCTGAAGAGGTAGCCCGTTTCTATGGATATGATAAGATCCCGACAACGCTTCCTTCAGGTCAGTCTATGATGGGAGGCCTTCCGTTTGAGTCGCTCGTCAGTGAAACGCTGATGGATGCAGCAGTCTCCTGCGGTTACAGCCAGGGGTATATGTATTCATTTGAGAGCCCGAAGGCATATGATCTTTTGGGAATACCTGAAAATGACAGTCTCCGGGATGCGGTTGTCATCTCAAATCCATTGGGCGAAGACTACAGCATCATGCGCACACAGACGGTCAACGGGATGCTTTCATCTCTGTCAACAAACTATAACCGCCGTATACCAAAAGCAAAACTGTTCGAACTGGGCAATGTTTATCTGCCGCATCAGGTTCCGATCACAGAGCTGCCTGACGAGAAAATGACTCTGACAATTGGAAGCTACAATGCTGGTGATTTTTATCATCTGAAAGGTGATGTGGAGTGTATTTTAAGTCAGATTGGTATGAATGATGAATTCGAATATAAAGCGATAAGCTCTGTTCCTTATATGCACCCCGGCAAATGTGCAAAGGTGTTTTATCATAAACAGGAAATTGCGATGATCGGTGAAGTTCATCCGACCGTACTCGACAGATATGGAATAGGAAAACGGGCATATCTGGCAGTGATTGATCTTTCAGTCGTGACTGGTATGGCTAAATTTGAGCCTAAGTTTAAACCGCTTGCAAAATTCCCGGCAACGCTGCGTGATCTGAGTTTGGTTGTGCCCGATGAGGTTACAGCCGGAGAGATTGCTTTTATCATCAAAAAAGCAGCCGGTCGCACGCTTGAGACATGTGAATTGTTTGACTTATATCAGGGAGATCAGATAGAAGCCGGGTTTAAGTCGATGGCGTATACGCTTTCTTTCCGAGCACCTGACAGGACGCTTCAGGATGAAGAAGTTTCCCGATGTATAGACAAAATTCTTAAAAAACTGGGTGACAAAGGGATAACGCTGCGAGAGGCATAATCAGATCAGGTTTTACAATAATGAGAGCTGTCTGAAACAAGACAGCTCTCATTTTCGGGTGTTAACATATGAACCAACAATTGCGAAAAAGTGATTTTTATTATGATTTACCGGAAGAATTGATTGCACAGGACCCCCTGGCAGAGCGCTCATCATCGAGGCTTCTTGTGCTCGACAGGCTGTCAGGAGCGATCAGGCACAGAACGTTTACAGATGTCCTTGACTACATTAAAGAAGGCGATTGTCTGGTGATCAACGATACGAAGGTAATCCCGGCCAGACTTCTCGGTCAGAGGGAAGATACAGGAGGACATATAGAGGTGCTCCTCCTGAAGCGGCTGACTGGTGATGCATGGGAATGTCTGGTGCGTCCGGGCAAAAAGGCCAGAGTGGGACAGCGTCTGGTTTTTGGCGACGGGAGACTGCACGCACAGGTAGAAGAGATCGGCGAAGAAGGAAATCGTATGATTCGTTTTGAGTATGAAGGCATTTTCGAAGAAGTGCTGGACGCTCTGGGAGAAATGCCTCTGCCTCCCTACATCACGCATAAACTGGCGGATCCGGATCGCTATCAGACCGTGTACGCTGTCAATAAGGGATCGGCAGCGGCACCGACCGCCGGACTTCATTTCACAAAAGATCTTCTTGATAAGGTGCGTCAGAAGGGTGTTGATGTGGTGCCCGTGACATTGCATGTAGGCCTCGGGACATTCCGCCCTGTAAAAGAAGAAAATGTACTAGATCACCATATGCATGAAGAATGGTATTCAGTGAGCGCAGATGCAGCTGAGCGGATTAATGCTGCAAAAGCGCGGGGAGGTCAGGTGATATGTGTAGGAACGACCAGCTGCCGTACAATTGAGTCTGCAGCGAATGAGGACGGACGAGTAATGGCAGGGAGCAATGATACCCGTCTGTTTATCTATCCGGGATATCATTTTAAAGTGATGGATCGGCTGATTACTAATTTTCATCTCCCTGAATCCACATTATTAATG
>CADBOU010000155.1 GCA_902796355.1 uncultured Lachnospiraceae bacterium | reverse complement strand
TTTATTTCTGTTGCACTATCCCTGGAGTCGCCTCCGCCGGACGTTATCCGGCATCCTGCCCTGTGAAGCCCGGACTTTCCTCTGCCGTCACAAACCGGCAGCGACTGTTTGTCCTGCTTAAATCAATCAGTTGTATTGGACAATATCATGAAAACAAAGGGTCTGTCAACAGATGATCCCCCTCGGCAGCCACAGAGGCCATTTCGTCACAGCGTTCGTTCTGGGGATGGCCGGCATGCCCCTTTACCCATTCATACTGAACATCATGCATCTCCATGGCCGCTAACAGGCGTTCCCATAAATCAACATTTTTAACGGACGTTTTATCACTCTTCCGCCATCCCTTTTTGCGCCAGGAATCTATCCAGTGCTGTCTGAATGCATTCACCACATACTGTGAATCCGTATAGACAGTGATACTGCAGGGTCTTTGTAACGCCTCCAGACCAGCGATCACCCCCATCAGTTCCATACGGTTATTTGTTGTCCTCTTAAATCCTGCCGACATCTCTTTTGTATGCAGACACCCTTTTTTGTCAACATATTCCAGAATGGTTCCATATCCGCCCGGACCGTCAGGATTATGCTTTGCAGCACCATCACTGTAAAGGATAACTTGTGCTTTATCATATATTTTCTGATCCATTTTCAATTACCTCATCATTCCAGAAATGTCTTATTTTTTCAGTCACGGTATCAACAGTACATGTATCGATTCTCTTCCACTCTCGCGGATACAGCCTTCGATATCGGCTTTGTTCAAATCTCTCATCTAAAAGCAGCGCTATCCCTACATCATCCATGGTTCTGATGACACGCCCGACTGCCTGCATCACTTTATTAAAGCCAGGATAGACATATGTGTAAGAAAATCCATCCATCCCTCTCTCGTCATAATACTCTTTTGTCAGATTTAATCGGTTCCCGACCTGCGGGATACCTGTTCCAACGACAATAACGCCGATCAGTTTTTTTCCCGTCAGATCGATGCCCTCTGAAAACGCTCCGCCAAGAACGCATAATCCGACCAGAGAATGCTCATCTTCCTCCCTGTCAAACGCATTTAAGAAAGATTCCTTCTCTCTCTCCGTCATATCAGGATCCTGCTTTAGCCAAATGATATCAGAAGAAGCCTGTTCCTGCAGATACATGTTGACTTGCTCCATAAAAGCATAAGATGGGAAATAGACCATGTAATGACCTTTTTTTGCCGACACAGCCTTCGTGATATACTGAGCATACCGCCTGTACATTGCATCACTGCGCGCTCTATAGAGACTGGTCACATCTTTACCGATCAATATCTGTAAATGCCGCGGATCAAACGGGCTTTCAGCGTACATGTCATAGACATCCTCTGACACGGTTAACAGCTTCTCGTAATATGGGATCGGAAGCATGGTCGCCGAATACAGGATGCTGGCTCGTCCCTGCAGCAAATATGAGGAGATGATCATCGAGGGATCCAGACAGTATAAATGCATCGTCACCTGCCCCCGCATACCGGTCTGTGTATAAACACAAAAACGTTCATCCATCAATTCATACATGCTCAGAAAATGCCTCAGATCAAAATAGACATCCCAGAACTCATCAGATAACGGTTTGTCTTCTTTTTCCCATGATTCCCGCAGGTTGTCCATAGAAAAAAGCAATGAGGTCAATTCTGAAGCCGGCACATCCTCTTCTCTGATCCGATTCAGCGCAAACAGTTCCCCTTTAAAGCCGAGCAGGATCCGGTTAATCCGATTAAGCTGATCGGCAACAGTCTGTATCATATGGGCCGGCCGCTCTTTAGCGCCCTTCTTTGTCAGATTCCTTCGCAGTGCCAGTAGATTGGATTTTGAAATGACGGCACTGTACATCCCGCGTGCTCTTTCAATCAGATTATGTGCTTCATCAATCAGGAAAAGATCGCTTTTTTTACGCCCCTTTATAAAATAATCCTGCAAGCGGGCTTCCGGATCAAGGACGTAATTATAATCACAGATCACGACATCAGCAAAACCGGCAGCATCTTTCGACAACGCATAAGGACATACACGATGCTTTTCGGCTGCGGAAACAACCGCCTGGCGATCCATCAACCGAGTGGTCATCAGCAATTCATACAGAGCATCATTCACACGGTCGTAATGGCCTTTGGCGTATGGACACAGCGCAGGATCACAGACCGGATCATCGGCAATGCAGATCCTGTCCCGTGCCGTAAGCGTCACACTGCGCATCATCAGGCCCTGCTGCATCATCATATTCATCGCATCCTCTGCGACAGTTCGCGTAATGGTCCGGGCTGTTAAATACCATATACGGGAAATCAATCCTTCACCGGCAGCACGGATTGCCGGATACAAAGCGGCAAGCGTTTTGCCTGACCCGGTTGGCGCCTGTACGAAAAGCTGCTTGCCCTGCTTGATCGTCCGGTAAACACCTGAAACCAGACGCTCTTGTCCTTTTCTGTATGGAAACGGAAAATGCATCTGCCCGATAGACAGATCACGCGCCTTTTTGTCACTGGCTTTAAGAACAGCCCATTTTTCATAATGCTTTAAAAGGTCTATAAACCATTCCCAAAGAGCTGCTGCATGATACTGATGATCAAAATATGTTATCTTTTTCGATTCAGTTTGAAAATAAGTCACGCGTACAGCGACCGTATCAAGATGATTGTCATGCGCATAGATGGCAGCATAGCATTTAGCCTGCGCCAAATGAACCGGCTTGGCCCCATCTTTTTTACGAACGGTTCCTGATACAGACTTGATCTCTTCAATAAGCGGACCTCTAATATTTTCAGGCACGGGTCGGCCGTTTTCCGAAAAAACGTGTCTGCAAATGCCGTCAGCTCTTCCCTCGATTGTCAATGATACTTCATTGAAATCAATTGTAAAAGAAAGCGGGACTTCCGCCTCATAGTCTGCCGGCCGCAGTGCCTGCAGTTTTCTGTGAATGGCTGCACCCAGCTGCATGGCTTCTACGCCGGATCCGCCATGCTGACTGACACGATCGAGATCTCCGGCTCGATATAAGAATTCCACTAAATCACGGACGGAAACGCGGTATGCCGGAAGCGGCATGTGATCAAGCAGAAACTGAGCCAGCACATAATTGCTTACATCAACCCCTTTTGCCGTCAGAGACCAATGGTTTTTCGTTTTTTTAACCAAATGCAGTGCTCTTAATTCTGTCAGCACAGTGCCGTACACCTCATCTAAATCGAAGTGAAACCTGTGCCTGAAGACATCTGCGCTGATCCCCGCCATGCGGCGCAGCCCGAGAAACATAAATTCTTCTATCTTTTCTTTCTCTGTGAGCCTGTGCCGTATAACAGATACGGGTGCACAAGCAAGGCTGCTCTCTGAAGAGCGTTTTCCCGACGTTGCAAGCATCTGATCATACTGTGTTAAATCATCTGTATTCTGATACCGGATTCCCTGGTAATAGCCGCTGGCTCCAAGCCCGACCCCCAAGTATTCGGCATCTGTCCAATACCCTTCATTATGCCGGCATGTATACCCTTCGCGCGCGAAATTAGAGATTTCATACTGTTGATATCCGCTCGCTTTCAGCAGCCGCACAGCACTGCGATAAAGCTTTCTGTCATATTCCTCCGGCATTCTTTCAAGCTCGCCGCTCTCAATCTTGGCGGCAAGTGATGTGCCCTCTTCGACAATCAGACTGTACAGCGAGATATGTTCAGGATGTAAATCAATCGTTTTCTGCAGAGTCTTTTTAAAAACTGAAGCATGATCTGTAAACGGCAGTGCAAACATCAAATCGACATTAATGTTGTCAAATCCTGCTTTCCGGGCCATTGTATAACTGTTTTCGAAATCAGCCCATGTATGAATTCGGCCGAGGGCTTTTAACTCTTCATCATCGGCAGACTGCAATCCCAGACTGATCCGGTTAATGCCGCATGCGCGCATAACATGAAGCATTGATTCATCCAGCGTTCCGGGATTGCATTCCATCGTAATTTCTGCATCCTCCGATATCACTGCGTATTTTGAAATAGTCTCCATGATCTGCCGGATCTGTCCGGGCATCAAAAGAGACGGTGTTCCCCCTCCGAGGAAAACCGTCCCGATGGTCTTTTGATCTTTTGCGGCAGCTTTCAGAGCTGTCTCTAATTCAATGCAGAGTGCATCAACATATTCTGTCCTTGTCTTTTCATCGGCTGGAAAAGAAAGAAAATCACAGTATGCGCACTTGCGTACGCAGAAGGGGATGTGAATATAGAGTTCTAACCCTTGCTCTGCCATCTTATTCTTCATCTAATTTCAGCACGCTCATAAAAGCTTCCTGTGGTATTTCCACACTTCCGATCTGTCTCATGCGCTTCTTTCCTGCCTTCTGCTTCTCCAGCAGTTTTCTCTTACGGCTGATATCTCCGCCATAGCATTTGGCCAGCACATCTTTGCGCATTGCACGGACTGTCTCACGGGCTATGATTTTACCGCCAATGGCAGCCTGGATCGGTATTTCAAACAGATGACGGGGAATCTCTTCCTTCAGTCTTTCGCACATGCGGCGTCCCCGGGGATAAGCAGACTGCTCATGCACGATAAATGAAAGGGCATCCACCTGCTCATGATTGACCAGAATGTCAAGTTTCACCAACGGAGCCTGTTCGTAAGAGGATATTTCATAATCAAGAGAGGCGTATCCGCGTGAGCGAGATTTGAGCGCGTCAAAAAAGTCATATATGATTTCGTTGAGCGGGAGCTTGTATTTAAGAATTGCACGTGTCTCTTCCACATACTCCATGCTCTGATACTGTCCGCGCCTCTCCTGGCACAAATCCATAATGGATCCGATATACTCGCTGGTCACCATAATCTGGGCGTCCACAACCGGCTCTTCCATATAATCAATCTCTGAAGGATCAGGAAGGTTAGATGGATTTGTCAGCTCGATGCAGGTTCCGTCTGTTTTATGTATTTTGTATACCACGCCAGGAGCTGTTGTCACTAAATCGAGATCGTACTCACGTTCGAGACGCTCCTGAATAACCTCCAGATGCAGAAGGCCTAAAAAACCGCATCTGAATCCAAATCCAAGGGCGAGCGACGTCTCCGGTTCAAAAGTAAGCGAAGCATCATTGAGCTGCAGCTTTTCCAGGGCCTCGCGCAAATCGGGATATTTAGCAGAGTCAGCCGGATAGATCCCGCAGTAGACCATGGACTGAACTTTTTTGTAGCCTGGAAGAGGCGCATCGCACGGATGCTGGGCATCTGTTACGGTGTCACCCACCCGTGTATCGGCAACCCGCTTTAAGGAAGCTGTAAAATACCCCACCATGCCGGCAGTCAATTCATCACATGGGATCAGCTGACCGGCTCCGAAATAACCGACTTCGACAACCTCAGCCTCTGCCCCGGTAGCCATCATGCGCACATTCATGCCGGCCTTAATCCGTCCTTCACGCAACCGGCAAAATACAATGACTCCCTTATATGGATCATAGAGAGAATCAAATATCAACGCTTTAAGCGGTGCGGATTCATCTCCCTCTGGCGGCGGAATCTTAGTGATGACGTCTTCCAGAACCTGATGAATATTGATTCCGCGTTTGGCAGAAATCAGCGGAGCATCCTCTGCTTCAATCCCGATGATATCCTCCACTTCACGGATCGCCATCTGGGGATCAGCGCTGGCCAGATCGATCTTGTTGATCACCGGAAATACATCCAGATCATGCTCCAGCGCCAGATACACATTACCTAATGTCTGAGCCTGCACACCCTGTGTTGCATCGACGACCAGAATCGCGCCGTCACATGCTGCCAGAGACCGTGAGACTTCGTAATTGAAATCAACATGTCCCGGTGTATCAATGAGATTAAAGATGTACTCATCACCGTCATCAGCCTGATATATGATTCGAACTGCCTGCGATTTAATGGTTATTCCCCGTTCCTGCTCAAGATCCATATTATCGAGAACCTGACTGGTCATTTCTCGGCTTGTCAGTGTCCCTGTCATCTCGATAAAACGGTCTGCCAGTGTTGATTTACCATGATCAATATGGGCGATAATACAAAAATTTCTGATATGCTGCTGATCCATAAATGGTTAAAAACCCTTTCCCGGTTAAGATTGTGTGTGTTTCATCATGAATGATTCCAAGGCATTTCGCGCTTCAGCGCGGCCTGTATGGATTCTGGCCTGAATCTCCGCCAGCTCATCCGTAATCGCACGAAGCTGCACTTCGCTGAATGATTCCTGCGCTTTTATATAACGTCCTATAAAAGCAGGATGAATCCCTACTCGTCGGGCAGTCTCCTGCTGTGTCTCCCCCTGATGGACAAATGCTTTCGTAAGCCAGACTAGCTTAAATTCGCGCCGCAGCATATAGAGTATCTGATTTGGCTTAGTCTCAAGTCCAATCAAATCTCTGTAAGCAGCAAATGCATCTTCGCGCTTTCTGAGTGCGATCGCAGAGGAAAGTTGAAAAATCGTATCCTTCAGCTGACGGCTGCAAATCTCTTTGATCTGCTGTTCGGTGATCTCAGTGTCCTTTGCGCAATAGCTGATGAGCTTTTCTATTTCATTGTGAAGACAAAACATATCATGGCCGCACCAGTTGATCATCAGCTGAGCGGCTGACTCCTTCATCAGGTGACCCCCCCGTTTTGCAGACTGCATAAGCCAGCGGCGCAGAGTTTTTTCATCAGGAGTCGTGAATTCGCAGACACTCCCCGCTTTTGCTGCGGTTTTATACATGCGGCCGCGCCTGTCAACCATATCTTCACAAAAAATGAGATTGACCGTCTCAGGAATACTGTCCAGCAGATGAACCATCGGATCTGATGCACTCTTGAAAAAAGATGAATCCTCGATCAGAATCAAGCGGTGATCCGATAAAAACGGCATCGTCTCAGCCATCTGACAGACTGCCTGAGGATCGATTTTACCGCCTTGAAAAGAACTGTAATTCATGGACGGATTTTCAGGCATTAAAGCTTTTTTCAAATTCTCTTTAAACTGATCTCTGAGATATACTTCATCACCGTAGAGGACGTACACATGTGAAAACGTATGATTCTTAATATCATCGTTAAGTCTGGCGATCATTGAATTAACTGGTTCGGTGCGCGCCATCTTTTTCTCCTGTGCATCATGAAAACAGTCTTCGCGATTCATTATAACAGAATTCACGAAGACTGTCGAAAATACTTACCGGTAAACAGACACTCCTGACAGGTCAGATTTTAATCAGTCCAAAAGCGCTCAGCACAGAACTCAGGAAGATGATGATGACAAATAACGGACATACAAAACGGATCATAAAAGAAAAGATGCGGCGTCTCTTAAATGGATGTCCGTCACGTGTCACTTCGGCTTCAACCATCTTAATCCCCATGTACCTTGTCACAAGGATACAGATGGCAAGCGCAGAAAGAGGCATCATCACTGAATTAGTTAAAAAGTCAAAGAAATCAAGGAACTGCATTCCTATGATGGTAACCGATGCCAGCGGGCCATATCCCTGACATGACAACGTTCCAAGGATAATCATAACAAGCGCTGTAATCATCGTCCCCTTCGTACGGCTCCAGCCAAATTCATCATTAAATGTAGATACTGCACTCTCTGTCAAAGCGATAGCGCTTGTCAATGCAGCAAACAATACCAGCACAAAGAACAGAATACCGACGATTCTTGCACCGCTCATCCCTGCAAAGACTTTTGGCATCATCACAAACATCAGAGACGGGCCGGCTTTAAGGACGTTCGGGTCTGCTTTTGAAAACGAAAAGACTGCCGGAATAATCATCAAACCAGCCAGGACAGCAATCAGAGTATCAAAGATTTCAACCTGTCTGGTTGACTGATCAATACTTGTTTCTTTGCTCATATAAGAACCGAAAGTAATCAGAATACCCATCGCAATTGAAAGGGAATAAAACATCTGCCCCATTGCTGAGACAATCGTCATCCATGAAAAGTTTTTCATGTTCGGAATCAGAAAATACCTGACACCCTTGAACGCTCCCGGCAAACGGATCCCGTAAACACAGATGATGACAGCCAGAACCAGCAAAACAGGCATCATAAACCGGGTGACACGTTCGATACCGTTGTTGACTCCAGCCAGGATAACTGCCATGATCATCACAGTAAAAACGATAAACCACAACTCTGTACTAAATCCATTGGTAATGAAATCGCCAAAAAAGTTATCCGTGGCAATTTCATTAATATCGGCAGTCAGGTAGCTGTATAAGTATTTACACACCCATCCTCCGATCACAGAGTAATACGGCACAATGAGAATAGGTATGATAGCGTTAAGCCACCCACCGACGCGCATGAGTTTTGATTCTGAAAAAAAGCTGAATGCACTGACAGGACTTTTCCCGGAAGCACGACCGATCGTACTCTCAGCAACAATCATGGTGTAGCCGAACGTAGCTACAAGGATCAAGTAGACAAGCAAGAAAGCGCCTCCGCCATACTTTGCCGCCAGATAAGGAAAGCGCCAAATATTGCCCAGGCCGACGGCCGCACCGGCTGCTGATAAAACAAATCCCAGTTTACTTGAAAATGCTCCTCTTTCGTTCTTTTTCAATTTAAAAGCTCCCTCTAGTATCTATATAACTGCAACCCGAACAGTATACACCATTTCGAATCATTTTTAAACTGTTTCAGATATCCAGCTGTAATCCTACCGGACAATGATCGCTTCCGTAAATATCTGCGTAGATAAATGCATCGATAATCTGATCTGTAAGCTTTTCATCGACCAGAAAATAATCAATCCTCCAACCGGCATTGTTTTTGCGGGCATTAAAACGATATGACCACCAGCTGTACGCATCCGTCTTGTCTGGATAAACAAAGCGGTATGTATCGACAAAGCCGGCCTTTAACAGCTTATCAAACTTCTCGCGTTCTTCATCAGTAAATCCGCAGTTGCCTCTGTTGGATGTCGGATTTTTCAAATCAATTGTCTGGTGTGCGACATTGAGATCCCCGCAAATGATGACGTGTTTTTTTTGTGCGAGTGCGGATACGTGATGGCGGAAATCATCCTCCCACCTCATCCTGTATCCAAATCTGAAAAGCTCCTCCTTCTCTTCCGGTGCAGGTTCTCCTTTTTTCTCGGCCTGCCGTACCATTTGTCTGTATTCTTTTGGTGACGTGCGGGCATTAGGTACATAAACGCAGACAAGATAAAACTCATCATACTCCAGCTGAACGACCCGTCCTTCATCGGTATGGCCAGGTATATTGTACTCAACTGACAAAGGCTTTTCCTTTGCAAATATGGCTGTTCCGGAATATCCTTTGCGCTCTGCATAACAATAGTATTCATCATATGCAGGCAGATCGACGACCGCCTGTCCTTCCTGCATCTTGGTCTCCTGTATACAGATAAAATCCGGATCAAGTTGTCTCATTGAATCCTCAAATCCTTTTTTGAGACAAGCCCGAAGACCGTTGACATTCCAGGAAACAAAAGATTTCATCTGATATACCCTCCCTGTCGTATAGATTAAATCGGTTGTGTTTGTTCTTTCAGCCACGCGCGCACATCCTTGGAAAGATGCGGTGAAAGACGTTCATAAACATGACGGTGATAATCATTCAGCCATTGCTTCTCCAGATCTGATAAGTGTTCTGCTATGATCGCTTCTCTTTCATAAGGAACCGCTGTCAAGGGATCAAAGTAAAATCTTCGGCCTGCTGATCTTTCGACTGCAAGAAGGTTTTCTATACGAATCCCAAACGCTCCTTCCCTGTAATAACCGGGCTCATCTGAAACAACCTGGCCTCGAAGCAACGGACGATCAGGTATTTCTTTGTTTCTGGCACTGATAATACGCACGGGTCCTTCATGAACTGAGAGCATAAATCCAACTCCGTGTCCGGTTCCATGCAGATAATCAGCTCCCAGCTCCCACAGTGGTTCGCGCGCCAGCTTATCAAGCTTCCTGGTCGGAGTCTGCGGATCTAACGATGATTTCATCAATCGCAAATGACCTTTTAAAACAGCTGTATAATACACTTTCTGCTCATGCGTAAGCGTACCAAGGGCGATCGTCCTCGTGACATCCGTTGTCCCCTCCAGATACTGTCCGCCGCAATCCAGTAATAAGAACCCTTCCGGCGCCAGCTTTTTGTCAGCTCCTCTTTGCGGTGTGTAGTGAACAATTGCTGCATTGTCAGCATATGCAGCGATCGTTTCAAAGCTTGGACCTAGATAACTTGAATTTACTGATTTATACTCTTCCAGCCTTTCTGCGACATCACTTTCTGACATCTGTGTCAGCTCCTGTGCATCCTTCTTTTTTAATTCATAGATCAGCTTTGTCAAAGCCACGCCGTCCATTAAATGAGCTTGATGGATTTTTCTGATCTGCAATGGATTTTTGATGCTCTGAGGGATTAGGGTCGCATTGCTGACAGGGATCACTTTGCCAATACGGGCACAAATGTCCTCAGTTTTTCTTGTCACAAAAGATCTGTCGATTGCAATGTTCCCTGATAAAGTCTCTAAATCATTGTAAAAAGATGAATAATCATTCAACTTTATACCGGACCTGACAAGCATATCCATACCCTCAGCCGACAGTGTCTGTGCGCTTTCTGTCTGTAAATACAGATTGGCCTCATTTCTGCTGACAATAAGATATGCATATAGAACAGGCGTATAGTCGATATCAGATCCCCGCAGATTCAAAAGCCATGCGATGGCATCCAGTGAAGAGACAATATAGTGATCAATTGTTTTGACTCTAAGCAAATGGCGCAAGTCTCTGATTTTGGTCTCTACTTTTGCACAGGCCTGATCGTCTGTCAGCACCCAGGCAGTGGATTGACGCCGCTTTGGGCGGTTCGGCCATAAACGAAAGCATTCTTCGTCATTTAAGCTCACTTCGCGGATTGCTATTCTTTTATTTGAATACGCAGCTTGCTCCAGGATCTCATCGCTCATCCTGCTGAAATACTCAGCATTAAGATAGTCTGCAGGAAGCGCCAGTACATCTCCGTCTTTCAGTTCCTGCGCCAAAAAAGCAGCCGGAGCCGGAACAGCATCAAGCCCTTCCTTATAGACTCTGATACCGGTTCCGGCAAGCTGCCTGTCAGCCTGTATATGGTATCTGCCATCAGTCCAAAAGCACCGCTTTCCATCTGCAAAAACAATGAGAGTTCCAGCAGATCCGCTGAAGCCGGTCAAGAACCTGATCCAGCGATCAGCATCACCGGGGTATTCGGAACCGTGCGGATCAGACATGGTTATCAACATAGCAGACAATTGATGATCGGCTAAATATTTCTGTAGACTCATCAGTCTTTCAATAACAGATTGCTGCATCATGATCAATTATTGATGAAGACGTACGTACGCGTCAACTGCTTCCAGCACGCCGCCGGCAATTCCAATCGCCTTATCAGAAACGGTGGTGCAATAATCAATCTGTCCGCGCGGATCAACATCGCCAGATTTCATTCCCTGATAAACATGGACGCCATCTTGCAGCATTCCTCTGACAACACCATCAATATTGGCATAGGTTTTGACAATCCTGCCTGTGTGATCCTCGGTGACCTCGGCCAGCTCTTCTCCTCTTTTAACCAGGTCTCCTATCCTGCGCAAGCCTCGGAATGTTCCGTCAGCGCCCGCGCGGATGATGCGTTCTGAGGTAAATCCCCCTATGTTTCCTGGAACACCCGTGTCAGGAACCGCACTGCCTTCAGACAATACTCGTCCTAAAAAATGTCCTCTCTTGGTCTCCACGACACAATCACAGTCAACTTGTGCGGTAAAACCGGGACCAACTCCTATCACATATTCCGCATCATCGATCTTTGTTCCGAGATTGCGTTTAGCAAGAATGGCGTCAATCAGAACAGCAGGCTGATACCAGCTTCGGCTTTCAGCATCAGGATCAACCATGACAGCAATCTTTCCTGCCCGAATGGCTGCTTCTGCTTCCTCCTGATCGTTGACCAGCTGTCCTGTTACCCCTTCTACTGTCATTTCGTTCAGATAAACTGCCGGCGAAAATGCAACTGATCTTCTGACAGTTGTCGGTATTTCAATTTCTGTCATCAGAATCTGTCTATGCCCTGCCCGATACAAACGCCATGCTATGCCGGAAGCAAGATCTCCGGCGCCTCGAATCATGATTCTCAATCCAGTTTTCCTCCCTCTTTGCCATCTAACAGATCTGTAAACAGTCTCTCCATTTCCTTTTTTGCAAAATCCTGTACAGCATTGTTGTATTTTTCATAAACATCCAAGTACTTTTTCCCGAAGTCTGTCAAAACTGTATGGCCTCCCGTTGTTCCGCCACGGGAACGAACAACCATGGCGCGGCCCATTTCAAGTTCCATGCGGTTTAAAATCTTCCACGCCTTGCTGTATGACAATCCCATCTCGTTGCAGGCATCGCGCACGGAACCGGTTTGATCCGTGATTTTCAGAAGTCTGTAAGGTCCGGGGCCGAAAAACATCTCATCTCCGGCAATACTGACCTGAATTTTAGGATGAAAACTATGCTCAGCCATGAATCTAACCTTTCTGTATAGATTTCTTTTCTAATAAAACTCCATTAGCACTATATTAACGGTTGCTCCAGCAAATGTCAAAGAACATTGACTGAAGCATGAACTCATTTTATAATACTTTTAGAAAAATTCAGGAGGAGTTTTAAATGGTTAACAAATATTGGCTTTGGTGGTTTCCGGGGGCTATTGCCATTCCTTTCGTTCTGGTCTCCCCATCTCTGGGATTTGCAACTCTTATTATGAGCATTTTGATTATGATCCTTTTGAAGATCTGGGGAAAAAGAACGATGACCCGGGTTCTTTATGTCAATGATCAGATCGACAAAGGTGTGATCTTTAAATCTAAAATCACCATGGAGGATCAACTTCAGTACCGTCGCAAACGCATGATTTTAAATCATGAAAATGTCAGTCATTACGTCAAGACGCGCAAGCTGATGTGCCTGATCTTAATTCCATTGATCATTTATGTCTTTGTCTATGCCAACGTGGTCTGGTTTAAAGATTCCAGCGCTACAGCTACTCTGATTCCGATCTTTAATGATGAGTACTTAACTCAGGCTGCCATCGCCACATCAATTATAGCCTGCCTTTTACTTATACTCTCTGCTCTGTTTGTATATTTGCGGTGCAGGTATTTCGGAAGCTGTCTGAAAGAGCCAAACAAGCCTGTCATCATGACTCAGCAGGAGTTAACGGAAAAAGAAAAAGCTCTTGATGAGGCCCGTAAAACAGCTCAGCAATCAGGCGGTTTCATCTCTGCGATTGCTCAAAAACCGATTGATGAAGAAGCTGTAGACGCTGCACGTGAAAAAGTCAAAGCAGCAGGTTCCAATGCAGGCATGATTTCTTCCATTGCCCATGCTGATCTGAGTGCTGAGCGACCGCAGATGACACGCGATGAGAAAATCGAAGCCATTCATCAGGCGGAAATAGAGAAACAAAAGAACCAGGAGCAGTCGTAAACAGCTCACTTTGCATATACAAAAAGAGGTGGTTTCCATATTGTTGGAACTCACCTCTTTTAATATTGAAAAAGAATTAAGATTCATCAGCCGGCATCGGTATGTGAAGATGCTCATATGCTTTGCGCGTGGGAATTCTTCCGCGCGGTGTTCTTGAAAGATATCCCTCTTTGAGCAGATACGGTTCATATACATCTTCAATCGTGCCGGAGTCCTCTCCCAACGATGCTGCAAGTGTCTCCAGGCCTACCGGAGAGCCGCCGAACACTGTCATCATGGTCGATAATAAGCGCCTGTCAGTTGAATCCAGACCTTTCTCATCCACATCGAGAAGAGATAATGCTGCCTGCGCTGCCTCCAGTGTTACATCCCCGTCATAGCGTACCTGTGCAAAATCACGTGCTCTCTTTAAAAGCCTGTTGGCAAGTCTGGGCGTCCCTCTGGATCGCGCTGCAAGTTCTGCAGCCGCCTGATCATCAAGAACTACATCAAGCACTTTCGCTGAACGCAGAAGGATTTGTTTCAATTCTGCCTGTGTATAAAACTCCATACGCTGCAGTACGCCGAACCGGTCGCGCAGCGGCGCAGTCAGCATACCCGCCCGTGTTGTGGCACCGATCAGTGTGAAATGAGGCAGGTTAAGCCTGATGGAACGGGACGTAGCCCCTTTACCGATTAAAATATCGATCGCATAGTCTTCCATGGCCGGATACAATACTTCTTCAACCTGTCTGGCTAAACGATGAATCTCATCGACAAAGAGTATATCTCCTGTCTGCAGTGAGTTTAAAATTGCAGCCATCTCTCCCGGTTTTTCTATAGCCGGCCCGCTTGTCACTCTGAAATTCACACCCATCTCGTGTGCGATAATTCCTGCCAGTGTCGTCTTCCCCAGTCCGGGAGGTCCGTAAAACAACAGGTGATCCAACGCTTCTCCGCGCTGTTTGGCTGCCGCGATTGTGACCTGCAGTTTTTCCTTAGCTTTTTCCTGCCCGATATATTCATTTAATGTCTGAGGCCGCAGCTGATTCTCGTAGCTCGATTCCTGCACCTGTCTGTCACCGGTTACGATTCGTCTCTTTTCTGCCATACGATACTCCTGTTTATATTAAAAAAGTCAAAGCCTGCCGGATCAGATCTTCTGCAGAAAGCTCCTGACCGTCCTGTGTGCGGCGTACGGCGTGCAGGGCATCACTTCTTCCATACCCGAGCGCAACGAGCGCCTGGACAGCTTCAGACGCTTCTGAAGACTCTGCTGCATCGGCAGTTGCATCCGTCACAAATCCGGCAGCCGCAATCAAATCTTCATCATCAAGTTTATCTCTCAATTCAAGGACTATTTTTTCCGCGGTCTTTTTCCCGATTCCAGGGGCTGCACTGATCGCTCGTGCATCGCCTGAAACCACGGCCAAGTGCAGTTCGCTGGCTGTCATCTGAGACATGAGGGAAAGTGCACCCTTTGGACCAATCCCTGACACACCGATGACTTTTTTAAAAATAATCAAATCCTCTTTGGAAAGGAATCCAAACAGCTGTTGATCATCTTCTTTCACCTGCATATGGGTATGAATCATCACCTCTTCGCCAACAGGCGGGAGCTGGCTCAAATGCCTGGCCGGCATCAGAATCTGATATCCGACACCTCCGGCGTCGACAACAGCCGCATCTTGTGAAACGTCAGCCAGTTCTCCTCTGATAAATGCAATCATATTGATCTCCTGTAGTGTTAATCCCTTGAATCTATGATAAAATAACATAGTCGATATCTACCACATATGGTATCATATTCAAACTGAAGGGTCAAAATGTAATGAAAAAGAAAATTGCAGCGGTTTTAATCCCGCTTGTTTTAATCATATTAATCATTGTTGTTGCTGTGACACATCGTGCAAAAGCCAGATTGACAGATGACGGCATCTCTGTAACTAATTCCGGCTTCTATTTTGATACTGTCATTACAATTACTCTTTACGGAACCAGCGATGATGACTTAATCGATGCATGTTTTGAGCGCTGTGCTGAGTACGAATCACTTTTGAGCCGGACGGCTCAGGGCAGTGACGTCTGGAATATCAATCATGCCAAAGGGGAAAAGACCGAGGTCGATGAACGCACAGCTTTTCTGATCCAGAAAGCTTTATCCTTCTGTGATCTCACTGACGGCCGCTTTGATATCTCCATCGCGGCAGCCAGCTCTCTTTGGGATTTTGACAGTCCTGACAAGCAGCTGCCCGATGCAGCCTTATTGGAAAACGCAGTTTCGCATGTTGATTACCATAAGATCAAAGTAGAACAGTCTGATCAGGATAACAAAAAGGATGCTCTCTGGTATGTGACGCTGGAAGATCCGGATATGATGATCGATCTGGGCGGTATCGCCAAAGGATATATTGCAGATGAGCTGAAAACATATCTGACTGACCGAGGCGTGGAACACGCAATTATCAATCTTGGCGGAAATGTGCTTGTAATCGGCAGCAAACCGGATGGAGCCCCTTATCGTGTCGGCATTCAGTACCCTTTTAAGGAAGAAGGGGAACTGATTGCAGCCGCCTCGCTTGATGACACCTCACTGGTCACTTCCGGAGGCTATGAACGTTACATAGAAAAAGACGATGTCATCTATCACCATATCCTGGATCCTGAAACAGGCTATGCTGTTGACAGTGATATCCTCTCGGTAACGATATGCTGTCCCTCTTCTCTTCAGGCTGATGCCCTCAGTACCAGTGTATTTCTTCTAGGTTCAAAAAAAGGTGTTGATTTGATCAATCATATGGACGATACTTCGGCATTGATTATCACGGAGGATATGAAACAGCATTCTGTCGGCGATTTTCCGCTCACAGATCTGCAATGACTTTTCTTTAATTGCACATAAAAAAGACTGCCGTATAAACGGCAGTCATTTTTATGAATTAAAAATCAGTCTTTCTGAGCCTGCTCTTCTCCCTCTTTTTGAGCTTCTGCTTGATCAGCAGCCTTTTCGGCTGGTTTTTCAGCTTTCTTTGCCGCAGGCTTTTTGGGATTCAGAATCTCGGGCGGAAGTGTTGCGTCCTGGAAACGAATGACCTTGCGCGGGCACTTGCGGGCACAGGCGCCGCAATTGACACATTTGTCATAGTCGATATGCGCATTGTACCCTTCCACATGGATGGCATCAAACTTGCAGGCCTTCTCGCAGATCTTGCAGCCGATGCATCCGCCCTGGCACTCGGACATAACCTGTTTGCCTTGCTCATGGTTATTACAGTGAACAACCCATTTCTGATCATAGGGCACCATTTCGATAATATGCTGCGGGCAAACCGCAATACACTTCTGACATGCCTTACAGGCATCCGGATCAACATCCGCAACGCCGTTCCAGATACGGATTGCATCGAACGGACAGGCGTCAACACAGGATCCATACCCCAGGCAACCATAATTGCAGGCTTTGGGACCGTTATCCTGGACGTATTTCATCATGGTACAATCCTGTGTACCATAATAACTATACTCCTCATTGGCCATCTCCTTATTGCCAACACATTTGACAAAGGCAACCATCCTCTTGCCTTCTTTGGCCTCAACACCCATAATGGCACTGATTCGGGCTGCAACCGGATTGCCTCCTACAGGGCAGGCATTAACCGGCGCTTCACCTTTAGCAATGGCCGCAGCAAGTCCTGAGCATCCGGGGAACCCGCATCCGCCACAGTTATTACCAGGAAGTGCCTCGAGCACTGCCGCCTCTTTTTCATCAACTTCGACAGCAAACTTCCTTCCGGCAAATCCGAGGAATAATCCGATAAAGATGCCTGTGCCGCCGACAACAACCACTGCCAATAATACCGCTGTCAATGACATAATCAATCCTCCTTTCAGATAATCCCCGAAAAGCCGATAAAGGCGATTGCCATTAAGCCTGAAATAATCAGGACGATGGCAGTTCCCTTAAAGGGTTTCGGTATATTATTGTACTCAATCTTCTCACGGATCCCAGCCATCAGAATCAGCGCAATGGCAAAACCGACAGCTGTCGCAAAACCGTTGACAGTTCCCTGCAAAATATTGTAATCATACTTGTCGACATTGTTTAATGCGACACCGAGCACTGCACAGTTTGTCGTAATGAGCGGCAGATACACGCCGAGCGAACGATACAGTGCCGGCATGGTTTTTTTCAGGAACATTTCCACAAACTGCACCATTGCAGCGATAATCAGAATGAAGACGATTGTCTCTAAATACTGGAAATGCAGCGGAACCAGAATAAACTGATACAGCACTTCAGATACAAATGCCGACAGAGTCAAAACAAAAATAACAGCTCCGCCCATACCAGCAGCCTGATCAGTCTTTTTCGAGACCCCAAGGAACGGGCAGATCCCAAGGAACTGACTGAACACGACATTGTTAACAATCGCAGAACTGATTGCGATAATCAATAATTCTTTCATGCCTGTTCACCTCCGTTCGTCATCGTCTCTGTTTTCTTTACCTGATCTTTCAGGCCGGCTTTGGCTGTCTCTTCAAAAATCCGTCTGCCGCAATGGCTGGATGATGCGCAGCCTGTACAGCCTGAAGACGGGCAGACTGTCGCTGCCTCCACTGCCTTCGTTTTTTTCTTTCTGTTCATAATCTTTGTCATGATGGCAATCAGACAACCAAGGACAAAGAATGCACCTGGCTGCAGGACAAAGATTGAAATCGGAGTATATGCACTGGGCATTACCTGTACACCAGCCAGAGTTCCGCTTCCAAACAGCTCTCTGATACCGCCCAGAATCATCAGGGCCAGAGTAAATCCAATTCCCATACCCAGTCCGTCAAAGAATGACAATCCGACAGAATGCTTGGATGCATACGCTTCGGCGCGGCCAAGAATAATACAGTTAACCACAATCAGAGGAATATAGACACCCAGCGACTGAGACAGAGCCGGGAAATAACCCTGCATCAGGAAATCCACAACTGTCACCAAAGAGGCGATGACAACGATAAAGGCCGGAATACGAACTTCATCGGGGATTACTTTCCTAAGAAGAGAAATCACAACGTTTGCCAAAACAAGAACAACGGTCGTGGACAGACCCATGCCAACACCGTTTATCAGCGTTGTGGTTGTGGCCAATGTCGGACACATACCCAAAATCATAACTGTTGATGGGTTTTCTTTTATAATACCGTTATAGATTCTCTCTGCATATTTGTTCATGCTGCGCCTCCTTTCAGAACTTGACTGAAGTAGGCAAGAGCAGCGTTAACGCCGCCTGTCACTGCTTTTGAAGTGATCGTCGCACCGGAAAGAGCGTTGATCTGATTGTCTTCTGATGCACCGGTCTTGACAACTTCAAACTGTTCAACAGCCTCTGCTGCTTTCGTATACTGCTCAGTAAAGCTCGCATCGTCGCGGGCATTCATACCAAGTCCGGGCGATTCTGCAATTGACAGGAACGAGACACCTGTCACTTTCCCCTCTGCGTCAATGCCGACAGCAAACTGAATATTACCGGCATATCCTTCCCCGTCAGTTACCGTAATAATATAACCGGCGCTCTCTCCGCCTTTTTTTGCCTCGATCACTTCATCAATCGTGCATTTTCCGACTGAAGCAGCGATATCATTTGCTTCTTTTTCATCGAAATCGACTTCATCAAAAGAATCAGCATCCGCGATCACCGCCTGATAGGCTTCCTGCTTTTGCTGCTCTTTGGCAAGTGCAATCGGCTTGAGCGTGATCTCGTGGACCAGTCCGAGGGCAAGGCCTGCAACAATCGTAATGATGGCAAGCAATCCTGTATGTTTCAAAATTCCTTTCATACTTTAGCGCCCCCTTTCTTTTCTTTCTGTTTTCCGAAAGCTCTCGGGATCGTATATTTATCGATAATCGGAACAATAATGTTACTGATGATAATGGCGTAGGAAACACCCTCAGCGGACGATCCGAACAACCTGAACAAACCTGTCAGGATGCCGAGCAAAATACCGAAAATGATCTTGCCCTTCGGTGTGATCGGCGAAGTCACATAGTCAGTCGCCATAAACCAGGCACCAAGCATCAGACCGCCACCGCACAAGTGCGCCGTAATAAATGCAGGATCAAATCCATGTCCGCCAAAAAGCGAGATAAAAATAACAAAAGTCAGAATATACAGGCCCGGGATGACGATATCAATAATGCCAAACCAAAGAAGTATGATCGCGCCAATCAGCAATGCAATGGCTGAAGTCTCGCCTATTGTACCGGCAGTAAATCCGAGCAACATATCTTTAGTATTGACCACTTCACCTGCTTTAAGGGCTGCCAGCGGTGTAGCCGCCGATTCACCATGGTACTCGAAATTCGTCATCATACTGGTAAAGGAAATGAGCAGGAAACAACGGGCGCCAAGTGCCGGATTCATAAAATTCTGTCCAAGTCCGCCAAAGAGTTGTTTGACGACCAGAATTGCGAAAACGCCGCCCAGGATACCCATCCACCATGGAACAGTAGCCGGGAGATTAAGCGCCAGAAGCAAGCCAGTCAGAGCCGCCGACCCATCTTGTATGGTAATGGTCCGGTGCATGCATTTTTCAAAAATATACTCCGTCAACACTGATGAAGCCACAGTGATCACAATGGTCAGCAGCGCACGGGCTCCGAAATTATAGACACCAAATACTGTCGCCGGAAGAAGGGCGATGATGACTAAATACATAATGTATCTTGTGGTGACTTTAGAGCGAACATGCGGTGATGAGGATACATGAATCGTTTCGTTCACTTGTCATCGCCTCCTTTCTTCTTTAATGCTTCTCCTTCTTCCCGAAGCTTCTTCTCTTCTGCTGCTTTTTGTCTGTTCATTGCTATAACAGTCTTTTTATAAGATGCAATCGACTGTTTTAAATGTCTCTTTGCAGGACAGATAAAACTGCAGCATCCGCACTCTACACATTCAAGTCCGTTCCATTCCTGGAAATGTCGTGGTCTGTGCTGGTTTGCATAATCGGCCAGTCTTGCCGGGACCAGGAAGCTTGGACAAACCTCAACGCAGCGCCCGCAGTTAATGCACGCACTCTCTGGCAAATCTGCAATCGGATCATGGACACGGCAAAGCAGGCAGGAACTGGTTTTTGTCAGCGGAATATCCGTCGTAAACAAGGCAAATCCCATCATGGGACCGCCAGAAATTACCTTTTCAGGATTTTCCTTGAATCCTCCGCAAAAATCAATCAGCTCTGTCTGATTAATGCCTATCGGAGCCAGAAGATTTGACGGCTTATTAATCGCACGGCCCGTCACTGTGATGACGCGTTCTGTTACCGGCCTGCCGTTATTGACCGCATTATCGATTGCAATCAATGTCTCGACATTGTCGACAATACAGCCGGCATCAGCCGGAAGCATCGACGAATTGATCATACGTCCAGTCGTCGCATAAATCAGCTGCCTCTCAGATCCCTGCGGATACTTGGTGCGCAGCGGAACGACTTCAATGCGCTCCTCATCTTTTGTAAGATCCTGCAAAATCTTTATACAGTCCGGTTTGTTATTCTCAACTGCCAGAATGCCTTTCGCATGATCGAACAGAGACAAAACGACTTTGATACCGGCAATAATCTTTTCGGGATTCTCAAGCATTCTGCGGTAGTCGGCCGTGATATATGGCTCGCATTCGGCGCAATTGGCGATAATATACTCAATTTTATCCGGATCCTTAGGAGACAGCTTGACATGAGTCGGGAATCCTGCGCCACCCATTCCAACAACACCGCTGTCAGCGATCTGCTTAATCACTTCTTCTTTAGACATCTCTGAAAACGGTTTGTGTTCCGGATAAGAAATCTCCTCATACAGTCCATCATTTTCAACAATAATGGCATCCACTTGGGTCCCGACAGCATTAAAGCGCTTGTCAAAAGCTTTGACTGTACCAGAAACAGATGCAAATACCGGAGATGACACGAATCCGCCAGCTTCAGCGATCATCTGTCCTTTTAATACTCGATCTCCTACATTTACAACTGCTTTTGCCGGAGCACCAATATGCTGGGAAAGCAAATATGCCAGATCACCCTTCGGAAGGATGGGCTGAATTGCAGCTTCCTTTGCCCAGTGTTTGCCATCATCGGGGTGTACGCCCCCTCTAAATGTGACAAGTTTCATATCAGTTATCCTTTCTACCAACTATGTAAATTCTGCTAAAAAAATAACATTCTAAAAAAAGGGACTATGATACTAACCATAGCCCCTTCGATTCAATTAAAAGTATATCGATGACTTTAAGCATCTTATACAAACCGATAATCTCTTATTCGGCGGGAGTCTCCTCTGCAGCCTCAGCCTCTTCAGCAGGTGCCTCTTCTTCAGCAACAGGCTCTTCGGCCGGTTCCTCAGTTTCTTCAGCTGCGGCTGCCTCTTCAACGACTGCTTCTTCTGCAGGAGCAGCATCTACAACTGCCGGTGCTGCATCAGACTCTTCAACAGCAGGTTCTTCGTCCGTCTCATCTTCCTTTGCCTTAAAGGTGTTTTCCTTCTCAAGAGACTTCATACTCAGGCTGATCTTGTGATCTTCTGCATTGAGGTCAACAATCTTAACTGTGACTTCCTGTCCGAGTGAAAGAACATCAGACGGCTTCTCGATGCGGTCACGGGAAATCTGTGACACGTGAAGTAAAGCATCAACGCCGGGTGTCAGCTCAACAAATGCGCCGAAGTCTGTCATCCTTGCGATACGGCCCTTGACAACGCTGCCGGGCTTGAACTTCTCTTCTGCATCAATCCACGGATTTGTCTCCGGGAACTTAAGACTTAACGCAACCTTGGTGTCTTTGATATCTTTGACAAGAACTTTCAGCTCCTGGCCAACTTTGAAAAGATCACGCGGATTGTCGACACGGCCCCATGACATCTCAGAGATGTGAAGAAGACCATCAGCGCCGCCCAGATCAATAAACGCACCAAAATCTGTAATGTTCTTGACGACACCGTCAATCACATCACCGACATTGAGCTTGGAGAACAGCTCCTTCTGGCGTTTCATCTTCTCTTCAATCAGAAGCTGCTTGCGGTTACCGATCACGCGGTTGCGGCGCGGATTAAACTCAGTAATGACAAACTGAATCTCCTGATCCTTATACTTGTTAAGATCACGTTCATAGGTGTCGGAAACAAGACTGGCCGGAATAAAGACTTTAGCCTCATCGACGACAACACTCAGTCCGCCGCCGAGAACCTGAGTAACCTTGGCCGTGAGAACTTCTCCTGTCTCACAGGCTTCACGCAGCTTCTCGTTGCCCTTTTCGGCCGCGAGACGTTTATAGGTCAGGACAACCTGTCCGTCACCGTCATTGACTTTCATAATCTTGACGGTCATCGTATCGCCGACATGCAGCACATCGGTAAGATCCACATCGGAGTCATTGCTGTACTCACGCTTGGTCAGAATACCGTCATATTTATAGCCGATATTGAGAATCGCCTCATCGGGACGAACCTCGATGACCTCACCGTCAAGCACCTCGCCGTTGTGGACCTGTTTAAAAGTTTCTTCCAGCATCTGTTCAAACGTCTGTTCTTCTGACATGGTTTTGAACCTCCTCGATAATATTGTTGGGGGTGGAAGCCCCTGC
>CADBOU010000154.1 GCA_902796355.1 uncultured Lachnospiraceae bacterium | reverse complement strand
GTTCTTTGATGGTGATTCCCTGTCTTTTTAAGACAATTTTGACTTGCTCCCCAAAAGAAAGTTGCATATCGAAAAACCTCCTTATTAGTTATAACTCTCCCATCTCCCCTATGAGTATATCTGATTCTATCAAATCTCTATTCAATTGTCAATGATTCGTGGAATTATTTTGTTTAATAGGTATCATTTTAGTTGCGCGGCATTTCGAGCATTTTTTGAGCCTGAACAGGCCGTCTGAAGGGTGTTTTTGATTGAAATCTTATCCGCGCACCTGGTTGTAAACATCGTTTCCATGGCTGTCAATCGCGACAACCACGGGGAATTTCTCCACTGTAATCAGGCGCAGCGCCTCGGCGCCCAAATCCTCATACGCCTTGATTTCAGCGGATTTGATACATTTTGAAAGAAGTGCTCCCGCACCGCCGATCGCTGCAAAATAGACAGCGCCGCATTCTGTCATGGCTTCCTTGACCTCACTTGAGCGGCGGCCCTTTCCAACCATTCCCAGCATTCCTTCCCGGATCAGCGCAGGAGTATAGCGATCCATACGGCTTGAAGTTGTCGGACCTGCCGAGCCGATTACCTGCCCTTCTTTAGCCGGTGAAGGTCCCATATAATAAACTGTCTCTCCTTCTAATGAAACCGGCAGCGGCTCTCCGTTTTTCAGACATTCAAACAATCGGGCATGCGCTGCATCGCGCGCCACATACATCGGTCCGCTTAAATAACAGAACTCACCCGCTTTAAGACTTGATGCCGTCTCTTTTGTAAGGGGAAGCTGTATCTGAATTCTTTCCATATTTCTCCTGTCAAATCTCGCGCGAAACATGCCGGTTGACATGGCAGCAGATATTGACCGCCACCGGAAGACCGGCAATATGCGTCGGATATGTCTCAATATTGACTGCGAATACACCTGTCCTGCCGCCAAGCCCCGCCGGACCGATGCCCAGATCATTGGCTGCAGCTAACAGTTCTTTTTCCAGTGCTGCGATATGCGGCTTTTCAGAATGCTCTCCCACCTTGCGCAGCAGTGCCTTTTTCGCCAGAAGCGGCGCGTACTCAAAATCTCCGCCGACACCGACGCCGACAACGAGCGGCGGACATGGGTTGGGTCCTGCAATCCGAAGCGTTTCCATCACGACTTCCCGGACACCCTCGATACCGTCTGCCGGCTTTAACATCACCAGCCGGCTCATGTTTTCGCTTCCAAATCCCTTCGGAGCCAGCGTCACCCTGACATGTGTCCCCGGCACAATCCTCGTGTGTATCACAGCCGGTGTATTATCCTTTGTATTGATACGCTCAAGCGGGTCTGCGACGACTGATGCCCGCAGAAATCCTTCTGTATATCCTCTGGATACGCCAGCGTTGACAGCCTCCTCAAGATCTCCGCCTGTCAGATGGACATCCTGCCCGATCTCGAGAAAAACAACCGCCATCCCGGTATCCTGACAGATTGGGATATGCTCTGTCCGTGCAATCTGCAGATTTTCTTCAAGTGTTTCAAAAACCAGTCTTCCGGTTGGATGATCCTCGATCTGCGCAGCATGATGCAGCGCTGCCTCCATATCGGGGGACAGCGCCTCGTTGGCCTCGACGCACATCTCGGCCAGTGCATCACTGATTCGTTTAACATTGATTTCTCTTATCACGGATTCAGTTTCTCCGCCTGCTCGAGCACTTCCTTAACGTCCATGCGGGCAAAAAGAATCTCGGGTTTATCTGTCACGTCACCGCCGTTTGTCTGTTTCACTATTTTCTCAGCCGTCGAGGGCATGAAGGAAGAAAGCAGATCTGCACCGGCTTCAATCCCTTTAATCAGGTTAAAAAGCACTGTCTGCAGGCGATCCTGTGCGCCCTCATCTTTTGCGAGCTTCCACGGTTCTGTCAGATCAATATACTTGTTGCAGTGCTTAAAGATCTCAAAGATCTCCGTCAGAGAATCCGCCACACGCAGCTCATCCATGAGCGCATCGACTTTCACCTTTGCGTTTTCAATCACCTCTGCCAGATCCTGATCAACCTGCTCGGCAACACCTTTGTCTTCAACCTTGCCTCCGAAGTATTTGTTAATCATGGAGATCGTGCGGTTGACCAGATTGCCCAGCGTGTTGGCAAGGTCTGAATTCATGCGTTCGACCATCAGCTCCCAGCTGATGACTCCGTCATTTTCAAACGGCATCTCGTGCAGCACGAAATAGCGCACGGCATCCACACCGAACAGATCCACCAGATCGTCGGCGTAAATCACATTGCCCTTGGACTTGCTCATCTTGCCCTCCGCCTGGAGAAGCCAGGGATGGCCGAACACCTGCTTGGGAAGCGGCAGATCAAGCGCCATCAAAAAGATCGGCCAGTAAATCGTATGGAAACGGATGATGTCCTTGCCGATCAGATGAAGGTCTGCCGGCCAGTATTTCTTAAACTGCTCCGTGCTATTGCCGTCACAGTCATATCCGATACCGGTAATATAGTTGGAAAGCGCATCAAGCCAGACATAGGTTACATGTTTCGGATCGAAGGTCACCGGAATGCCCCATGTGAATGATGTTCTGGAGACACACAGATCCTGCAGTCCCGGAAGGAGGAAGTTGTTCATCATCTCATTTTTACGTGATACCGGCTGAATGAATTCCGGATGAGAATTGATATGCTCAATCAGACGGTCCGCATACTTGCTCATCTTGAAGAAATACGCCTCTTCTTTCTCGTGAGAGACCTCCCGGCCGCAGTCCGGACATTTGCCGTCCACCAGCTGAGATTCGGTAAAGAAGGACTCGCAGGCTGTACAGTACAGACCTTCATAGTATCCTTTGTAAATATCCCCCTGATCGTACAGGCGTTTAAAGATCTTCTGAATCTGCTCTTCATGATCCGGATCCGTGGTGCGGATAAACTTATCATAAGAAGTATCCATCAAATCCCAGATCCGCTTGATCTCTCCCGCAACCTCATCGACAAATTCCTTCGGTGTCAC
>CADBOU010000153.1 GCA_902796355.1 uncultured Lachnospiraceae bacterium | reverse complement strand
GCGCCTTCTCGGCTCATCATAATAATCGTAATAGTCCGGCTCGTATGACGGCTGCCTGACGGCACTTCCGTAAATGTATTCATTTCTGCTCATGGATCATGTTCTCCCTTTGTGGTGCCTGTCTTCGTGCCGCCCCTTATTTGCTCCTCTTTAACAACCCGCTCAAAAATCCGAAGCTTTGCGCTCTGTGAACGGGGATTGTTTTTCAGTTCCTCTTCGGAAGGCAAAATTGGCTTTCTCGTAATCACTTTCCCTTTTGACACTCTGCCGCACACGCAGACCGGAAACTCCGGCGGGCAGATGCAGGGATTTTCATTTTTCTTAAAAGCCGATTTGACAATCCGATCTTCCAGTGAATGGAAGGTGATGATGCACAGCCTTCCGCCATCTGCAAGCATCCCGATCATTTCGTCTATGCTCTCGCTTAAAGCGTTCAGTTCATCGTTTGTCTCAATCCTGATCGCCTGGAAGGTGCGTTTGGCGGGATGGCCGCCGGTGCGCCTGAATTTGGCGGGAATTGACTCTTTGACCAGCTCTGCGAGCTGCCCTGTAGTCAGAACTGGATCTTTGCCGCGCTCCCTTACGATACGCGCTGCAATCTTACTTGCGAAGCGCTCTTCCCCATAATCGCGGATCACACGACAAAGATCCCCCTCTGAATAAGAATTAACTACGTCGGCCGCTGTCAATTTTTGGTGGCTATCCATACGCATGTCGAGCGGCGCGTCGTGCCGATACGAAAATCCTCGCTCCGGCGTGTCGAGTTGGTAGGAGGAAACACCCAGATCAAGGATGATCCCATCGACTAAGTTAATTCCCTGTCGGCTGAGGAGTGACTTCATGTCACGGTAATTCCCCTTAATTATCGTAACCTTCCCCTTGAAGTCATTCAGCCGGGCAGATGCAGCTTCGATCGCCGCATCGTCCCTGTCTATTCCAAAATACTTCCCCTTGAAGCCTAATTTGGTGCAGACCGCATATGCGTGTCCGCCTCCGCCCAGCGTGCCGTCTGCATAGACGCCGTCGGGCTTTATGTCCAGTCCGTTTACCGTCTCATCAAGCAGGACTGATGTATGCTTAAATTCACTCAAAGCAGTCATCAGATGCTCAGGCCCATCTCCTCCATCTCACTGGCAAGCAGCTCGATCTCGGGTTCATCATGAGCCTGGTTCTGCTCCCACTTGGCCTTATCCCAGACCTCGATGCGGTCCATCACCCCTACCAGGACCACTTCTTTATCAAGACCGGCATACGCCTTCAGCGGCTGCGGAAGCAGGATGCGGCCCTGTTTGTCCAGTCCGCCTTCCACGGCGCTTCCGAGCATAAAACGTGTAAATTTTCTTGCGACCTTATTTGTCGTCAGAGACATCTGGCGCAGTTTTTCCTCCATCCGCTTCCATTCGGATTCCGGATAGATAAACAGGCAGTCATCCAGTCCCTTTGTCACCATAAACTCAGAGCCAAGCACCTTGCGGAACTTGGAAGGGATCGTCAACCGTCCTTTCGGATCTAAGTTGTGTGAATACTCACCTGCTAACATGTGTGATTTTTTCTCCCACAATTTGACACACGCCGACACTCTTCTTTATCTTGGTCTTATTTTATACTGATTTTATGCGGTTTACAAGGGTTTTTAACCAATTTGTGAAAAGTTTTTTGTTTCTTCAAGATGTGGTGTTTTTCGAAGATTTCGCTACAATATATGGATATGATTCTGCTTCTGTGACAAACTGGTGGGAGAAAGTGGGGAGAAATTGATGATGCCTGGCAGCCCTACCCTGGATCTATAGTCCAAAGGCTGTTTTTCAGCTGAAAAACATGAGGAATCTTGGTTGGATCGGCAGAAAAATGCTCCAAATTTGCATTTTCGCTCAATTCGGAATACCTATATCAGCAAATCTTCCTGACTGATGTAGTCCATTTTTCATATTTCTCAAAATCCGGACTATATGTCCCTTTACAAACGTGCCTGTTTGTCTGACCTGGTGTAGTCCATTTTCTCGATTTTTTAAAAATCGGACTAATTGACGCGCAGCGAAAACTTTGACGTGTAGTCCGAATCAGCGTTTTTTCAAGAATCGGACTAATGCAGGCCTTCATCTGAGGCCCTTTACTTCCGTCAGGCAAGCTACCTACAATTGTCCTCGTGCTGTGACAATGCCTTATGCTCTGCGCGCTTGTAATTACCATGAAAATGTGATACATTTACAGGCGAAGCATTTTTAAAAACAAAGGAGACAGAGACATGAGTCAGGCGAAAGTTGACGCTCGTAAAGAGCAGAAGAAAAATCGCAAAAAGATCGAAGCGCATGAGAAGCGCATGGCTATCCTGCGAGGCGTGATTGCCCTCGCAATTATTGCACTGATCGGTGCGTGGGCCGGCTATTCAGGCTATGTCCGCCATCAGGAAAATAAACCGCACCAGAGTGCGGAAGTCGATTTCAATGCGGTGACTGATTACATGACAAATATGACGACCGCGGCTGCAAGCACGGAGGAAGCTGCACCAGCGGATGCGGCCGCTGAAGAAACCGCTGAAAGCACGGAGGCAGCAGAAAGCGAAGCGGCCGACACGGTGGCTGAAGGCACCGAGGCCGAAGCCGAAGGAAGCGGCGAATAAGCATTTCATTAAAACCAGACAAAAACTAAGAGAGGATGGCCAACACGCCATCCTCTCTTTTTGCAGACAACCGGCTTTCAAAACCATTTTTTTAATTTTTCAGCTTAATACTCCTCGACACTCCGAGTGCCAAGCCGATCTCCGCGAGTGTTAAGATCATCGATGTACCGCCGTAGCTGAAAAACGGCAGAGAGATGCCTGTCGTCGGGATCAGATTTAAGACGACACACAGATTCAGGATGACCTGCAGCGCAAGGTGCGCCATGATACCGGTCACCATCAATGAGCCGTAAAGGTCGGGCGCATTGCGCGCAATCACAACCAGGCGGTAGATCACAAAGGCAAACAGAGCCAGGAGAATGACCACGCCAAAGACGCCGAGCTCTTCGCAGACGACAGCGAAGATCATATCATTTTGAATCTCCGGGATATGGCCGAGCTTCTGTGCGCTGTTGCCCAGACCTTTTCCGAACAGGCCTCCCGCGCCGATCGCATAAAGTCCCTGCGTTACCTGCATACCGCCATCCTCCGGGAACAGCTGCGGAGCCACCCAGACAAGAATGCGGCGCAGACGGAAGGGCATTTTGGACAGATCTTCTACTGTCAGTGTCTCGACATACGCATACAGCGCGTGATGTGCAAAGACGACCAGCGCGATGCCGATCATAAAGAGCATGATAAATGGAAATGTGTGCCGCGCTACAACAAAATACATCGCAAATAAAATCCCGAGGACGATGATGGCGGTACTTAAGTTATCCGTAAAGAAATACACAAAGACCGCCAGCAGGACGCCCAGAAACAGGAT
Source organism: uncultured Lachnospiraceae bacterium (assembly GCA_902796355.1). Lineage (GTDB taxonomy): Bacteria > Bacillota > Clostridia > Lachnospirales > Lachnospiraceae > RUG842. The sequence goes on along the minus strand of CADBOU010000153.1, from coordinate 4,520 downwards.
CGGCAGGCACCGTCCGAACGAGGCATTTTCCCCCAGTCTTGCAAATAAAAGTGAGATGAATATGATCACAGCGAACTTAGCCAGCTCAGAGGGCTGGAAGGTGTGTCCGCCCGGCAGCTGCAGCCACCGTTTGGCGCCAAATGTCTCAACACCGAGCGACGTGCGCACCAGCGCCATGGAACCGAGTGATACGAGAAATAACAGAACAGAGTATTTGCCGAACCAGTGATAGTCGATCCGGCTGACAAAAAAACAACCGACCAGACCAATGCCGACAAACATGGCCTGTGATCTGAAATAAAACATGTCATTGCCGTTTTCGACCTGACCGATATAAGAGCTTGCGCTATAGAGCATGATCAGCCCGTAGGCCAGCAAAAAGAAGACGCCGGCCATCAGGTTGTAGTCAAAATATGACGCGGCCTTTTCGGCGCGCCGCCTCTCGCGGCGCTCCTGCTTAAAGGCTTTCCCGCTCTCGCGTATGCTGCGCGGACCTGATTGTACGTCTTCTCTTCTCGCCATATACCCCAAATCGAGCCATCTCCCCAAACGGCTCTCCCCTTACAGCAATCTTACTGAATCCTGCTGCTTTTGTCTATACTTAAAAATCACTTGAGTAAATGCAGGATCGACTCACCGATGCAGTGCTGCGGCATCCGTACACCGAAGTTTTCTGCGATCGTTGCGCCGATGGCGCCAAAACTGCTCTGCGTCGCTAAAAGCCCCTTGCCATCAAGCGTATGCGCACGACCATCAGCGGCGCACCCCTCATCAAATGACGGTGAATAAATGACAAGCGGCACATCCTCGCGCGTGTGATCTGTCCCCTTATAAGTCGGGTCATTGCCGTGATCAGCCGTGAGCATCACCAAATCATCGTCACAGAGGAGAGGCAGAAGCTTTCCGAGCTTCTCATCAAAGCGCTCAATCTCTTCGCCGTACCCGACGGGGTTGCGGCGGTGTCCCCATTTTGCGTCAAAATCTACCAGATTAACAAAGCACAGTCCGGTAAAATCCTGCGACGCATGTTCGATCGTCTGCTCCATGCCGTGTACCGATGAATCCGAATGATTCTCTTCGCTGATACTGCGGTGACAGAAGATATCCGCGATCTTGCCGATCGAGATCGTCGCCAGTCCGTGCTGTGCGAGCACATCGAGCAGTGTGTCCTGGGGTGGTGCCACAGCATAATCGTGCCGGTTGCTCGTGCGCTCAAACTCACCTGGATGCAGGCCGGTAAAAGGTCTGGCAATCACCCGTCCGACAAGCCACTCCTCTCGCATCGTCAGCTCACGCGCAATTTCGCAGCACCGGTAAAGCTCCTCAACACCCATCGTATCCTCGCTCGCCGCAATCTGCAGCACCGAGTCAGCTGAAGTATATACGATCAGCTGCTGCTTTTTGCAGGCCTCCTCGCCCATCTCTTCGATAATCTTCGTGCCGCTTGAGGCAATATTGCCGACACATTCGTGCCCTGTCCTCTTCTCGAGCTCATCAATCAGCTCCTGTGGAAAACCGGTATCCGTAAAGACCTGAAAAGGCTTGGGCGTAAAGAGTCCCATCATCTCCCAGTGTCCGGTCATCGTATCTTTCCCGTTGCTGGCCTCCTCAAGCTTTAAATAATACCCTTTCGGATCTGCCGCCGGCTTCACGCGGTCAAGCTCTTTTAGATTGGCCATCCCGAGGTCAACCAAGTGAGGGATGTTAAATGTCTCCATCTTCTCGGCGATATGTCCAAATGTGTCTGAACCCGCATCGTCAAATGTTGCGGCATCCTTTGCCGCGCCGATTCCCAGAGAGTCCAGGACAATCAGAAACACTCTCTTAAACTTCATTGATTAACTCCTCCTTGTTTTGGCCGCCGCTGTTTGTCATCCACTGCACCAACATGATCGCTGCAAACATCAAAGCACATCCGACCCACTGGCGGACAGTCATTTTCTCATGAAGAATAATCCACCCGCTCAGAACAGCAAACACTGATTCAAAACACATGATAAATGATCCCACCACCGGTTCAACATATTTTAACGCTACAATCTGCAGCGTAAATGCCACGCCGCCGCTTAAGAACCCCGCATATAACAGCGCTCCTGCCGCCAGGGCAATCCCATGCGCTGTCGGCTCTTCCATGACCAGTGTTCCAAGTCCATTTAACAGCGCTGCTACCGTCATTTGCAAGAACGACAGCAGCACACCCGGCACCCGCGCCGAATAGAAATTGACGACCAGAATATGAACAGAAAAGACAATCGCTGAAACAAAAACCAGAACATCGCCTGTTCGTATAATGGTATCTCCTGACACAGTCAGCATGAACAATCCGACCAGCGCCATCAGCACGCAGAGCCAGATTCCTTTCCGATACCGCTTCCCTGCTGCCATTCTGATCAAGGGAACGATAATAATATATAAGACTGAGATAAACCCGGTCTTGCCGACTGTCGTGCGCTCAAGTCCCAGCTGCTGAAGGCCCATGCCAAAGCCCAGGCAGACTCCGCAGATCAGGCCGCCTTTGAGCGTCACCGCCCTGCTGCCCGCCGGCGGGATAATACTGCTGTAAAAGTTCCCCGGCTTCTTCTTTCTGCCTGCTAATGTCTGCATGACAATCCAGAGCACAGCCAAAAAGGCGGCCGCTATCAGCGTGCGCATCATACAGAAGGTCAGCGGCCCGATATACTCCATCCCGGTGCTCTGAAAGACAAACGTCGTCCCCCAGATAAATGCTGTGAGAAACAGCGCCGCCGCGCCTTGATACTCTTGTTTCTTAGTTCCTTCCATTCATTACTAACTCCTGATGCAAGTATAAACTATTTGAGTATGAGCCGCAAACATACTGCCTGTACAGACACATGAAATGAGACTGACCGGCAGTGTTCAAAACTGCCTTGCCAGTCTCACTTAAAAGCTTAATCATGCCCTTTTATCTCAGCTTCGGCTGATAACTGTGCAGGTCGACGCCGTCATCTAACAGAAATGTCACCTCAACACTGCCTGGGTTATCCCCCAGTATCGTGTTCACCCAATCATAAAGCGGAGGTTTTTAATTGTTAAGATGGCAGTGATGGTTTGATTTGGCCGCAAGGAAAAAAGCGGAAAAAAGCATGGCTGAAATCATAAACGCAGAATGACTGCTGAACATATTTTAGCCAGATATGGTGTTTTTTCTCGCTAAATCTGCCCATAAACCTTGAACCTGAATGAATACGATTTACAAACCATACCAATTATAAATAATCGAATCCTGTGCGTCAATGATCCGAAAAAACAAGGACCTGAACAAAACTGTTCAAGTCCTTGATGCGTCGAAGTGACTGGATTCGAACCAGCGGCCTCTGCGTCCCGAAAGCACTTTGACGCTTGTTGTGACTTTTTGTCAAGTGTCAATATTTGTTGATTTTACAGGCGTTTTCGGCGTTTTCCTTTTAATTATTTTAAGCTGTTTTTAGCTGTTTTTAGGAGAACAAACAGCACTTTGTTCTCCTTTTGTTCTCTTTTTCAGCCGCATTTAGCTGGAGACAGCAGGGCTCTTTCTAAGGCGTTTGAGGCTACTTTGTCGCGCTCTGAGAAGGAATGTGCATAAACTTGTAAGGTTATGCTTGCATCGCTGTGTCCAAGCCGCTGAGCGACTGCTGTGGCTTCCAAGCCAGAAGCAATTAAGATTGATGCGCTTGTATGTCTCAATTCATGCAATGAAATCATAGGGAGCTTTTCTGTATTGTCTTTTACGCTTTTGTTGTATGTTTTCAGAATCCGATTCAATTCTGCCCGAGGTGTACTTGGAAACATAGGTTCACCTGTTTCCTGAGTAAAGACAAAATTATCTTTCATTTTCTTGCTTCCATTCCAAGCAGTACCTAAAGCCAGCATATGCTTTCGCTGATCTTTTTTCAATTCGTGTAGTCTAATCATTACGGCTTCAGGAAGAAATATTGTTCTGAAACCTGCTGAAGATTTAGGCGCTTTAATGAATATACCTTCTGAAGGGGTGTATTGAACAGTTCGAACTACATTGATTGAACCTTCTTTGAAATCTATATCCTTCCATTGAAGCCCTAACAATTCACCACGGCGAAGCCCTGAGAAGATAGTGAGAGTATATAGTGCCCTAAACTTCAAAGAGACTTCAAGAAAGCCTTGTTGAAACTCAGGAATAAGAGTTTCTTTCCCGTGTCTTTTTGCCATGTGTTCCGGCACAATAATAGGAATAGGCTTTTCTATGACTTCAAGAAACCTTGCCGCCTGTTCAACTGAGAAGCAACGTACTTCTTTTCTTTGAACCTTTTTGTGCTGTCGCTGTCTGATGCTACAAGGATTCGTAGATATTAACCCGTCCGCAACAGCGGAAGATAAAACGGAAGATAGAATGATCTTGCAAGTGCGCACTGATTCTTCACTATAAGGAATCCATGTGCCGCCGCGCTTGTAACCTTTTTCACGCATACTGTTCAAAAATTCCTGAACAGTACTGGCTTTAATGTCAGCCAGTTTCATATATCCAATGCGTGGAAGAATAGTAT
>CADBOU010000152.1 GCA_902796355.1 uncultured Lachnospiraceae bacterium | reverse complement strand
TGTGCGATCGGATGCGGCAATATTTGGAAATTCCCGTGGATGACCGGGCAAAACGGCGGCGGCGGATTTGTGCTTGTCTATCTGCTTTGCCTCTTGCTTTTGGGACTGCCGGCGATGATCATGGAGTTTTCGCTCGGAAGAGCGTCGCAGGCCAGCATCGTCAGGATGTATCACAAGCTGGAGAAACCCGGACAGAAATGGCATATTCACGGATATGTGGCGCTGATCGGCAATGTCTGCCTGATGGCCTTTTACACGGTTGTCACCGGGTGGATGATTTACTACTTTGTCAAGTTTCTGACCGGTACAAGCGCTAAACTCGGCTTTGTCGAGATGATCACCAATCCCACGGTCAATGTCGTGTAGCTGGCGGTCGCTGTGGCTGTCGGCTTCTTTATTCTGAGCTTTAATCTTCAGTCTGGTCTGGAGCGCGTGACAAAGATTATGATGACACTGCTCATGATCCTGATGATCATCCTCGCTGTGCGCAGCTTCATGCTGCCGGGCGCCGGCAAGGGATTATCGTTCTATCTGGTTCCCGATTTTTCAAAAATCACGCCGCAGGTGGTGGTCAGCGCGATGAATCAGGCGTTCTTCACGCTCTCCATCGGCATTGGATCGATGGCCATCTTCGGCAGCTATATCGGAAAGGATCACAGTCTGATGGGCGAGTCGATCAATATCATCCTGCTCGATACCTTTGTCGCGATCGTCGCAGGACTGATCATTTTCCCGGCATGCTTCTCCTACAATCTGGAGGTTGGAGCCGGCCCGTCGCTGCTCTTTGACACGATGGCAACGGTCTTTAACAACATGGCAGCCGGACGTCTCTGGGGAACACTGTTCTTCCTGTTTATGACATTTGCGGCGTTCTCCACGGAGCTGGCCGTCTTTGAAAATATCCTCGCCGGTGTCCGCGAACTGACCGGGTGGAGCCGCAAGAAGGGAAGCCTCATTTGCGGAATCGGCATTTTCCTGATCTCGCTGACGACAGCCCTCGGCTACAGTGTGCTGCATTTCCAGCCGTTCGCCGACGGATCTGCCTGGCTCGACTTCTGGGATTTCATCGTCAGCACAAACCTTCTGCCGCTCGGCGCGCTGATCTTTGCGATCTTCTGCTGCAGCGACCGCTTTGGCTGGGGATGGGATAACTTTATCGCCGAAGCCAATGCCGGCAAAGGCATCAAGGTGAAGCAGTGGATGAAACCGGTCTTTAAGTATGTCGTCCCGATTGCGGTCGCGGTCATCTATGTGATCGGTCTGATTTCATTCCCCTGGAAATAACAAGGAGACTGTATGGGACAAACTTTTTTCTTTGACTGGGAAGTGCAGCTGATGACGTGGCTGCAGGATGTCTTGGGCAGCGCGGCCGCTGCCCTTGGCTCATTTTTTACGATGTTTGGCGAGGAGATCGTGCTGGTCGCCATTCTCGGCTTTTTGTACTGGTGCTGGGATAAGGAGACCGGAAAGCGCATGGGACTGATGATTGTCACCGGCGTCGTATGGAATCCTTTTGTGAAAAATATTTTCCTGCGCCGCAGGCCCTATTTTGACCACACCGGCATCAAATGCCTCAAACCGGTCACTTCTGATGCGGATGTGATGGATATCGGAGCGCAGGGTTTTTCATTCCCGAGCGGACATTCCACCAATGCCGCTATCGTTTATGGCGGTCTGGCTGTGCTCCGCAACGATCTGGCGCACGAAAAAAGGCGCAAAATCCTGCTTGCCATCGGGATCGTGATGCCGATTCTGGTCGGACTGTCCCGTATGGTGGTCGGAGTGCATTATCCGACAGATGTGCTCATCGGCTGGCTGATGGGTATGGTGATCGTACTGGTGATGCCGCGTCTGGAAGCAGCGGTCAAAAGGAAGCATCTGCTGCATCTGATTATCTTTATCATCTCTGCTCTCGGCATTTTTTTCTGCCGGACCGATGATTATTACACAGGGCTGGGGCTGATGGGAGGCTTTTTTCTCGCCTCGCTCTTTGAAGAAAAATATGTCCATTTCAACAATACACGCGCGCCGCTGCAGTGCGTCATCAGGATGGTACTGGGCGTCGCGGTTTACCTGGGGTTAAACGCCCTCTTAAAGATGCCGTTTCCCGAAGCGCTGCTGGAAGCAGATACGGCGGCTGCCTACCTGATCCGGTTTGCGCGTTACCTGAT
>CADBOU010000151.1 GCA_902796355.1 uncultured Lachnospiraceae bacterium | reverse complement strand
CGCAGATCATTGCCGGGATCCGCTGCGGACTCCCTGAGCAGGCCTGCGTGTCGGTCAACCGCTCTGAGCATACACATGAGCACCAGCAGAAACTGTGCATTTTCATGCGGTGTCTTGCCGGGATCCATCATGTTTTTGCCATCGTCTGTCGCCAGATTCCAGTTGACATGCTTACCGGAGCCATTGACACCGGCAAACGGCTTTTCATGCAGCAGACAGGTCATGCCGTGATAGCTGGCCACGCGCTTTAATGTCTGCATGATGATATGGTTGTGGTCAAGCGCCACGTTGCAGTCTGTGTAGATCGGCGCCAGCTCATGCTGTGCCGGTGCTACCTCATTGTGCTGTGTCTTGGCAAAGACGCCGAGCTTCCAGAGCTGATCGTTCAGATCGCGCATGAACCCGCCGATCTTCTGCTTTAACGCACCGAAATAGTGATCGTCGAGCTCCTGCCCCTTGGGCGCCGGCGCGCCAAAGAGTGTACGTCCCGCATAGATCAGGTCATCGCGGCTGTAGTTTTTCTCGCGGTCAATCAGGAAGTATTCCTGTTCAACGCCCACCTGCGGGATGACGTGGTGCGTGTGCTTATTGCCGAGCAGCCGCATCAGCCGTGTCCCCTCTTTATCCACAGCTTCCATCGAACGAAGAAGCGGTGTCTTCTGATCGAGCGCCTGTCCGCCGTAGGAACAGAACGCTGTCGGGATACACAGGATTGCGCCGGCGGCATCCTTTCTGACAAAAGCCGGCGATGTGCAGTCCCAGGCTGTGTATCCGCGTGCCTCAAACGTCGCACGCAGGCCGCCTGACGGGAATGAAGATGCATCCGACTCTCCCTTGATCAGTGCCTTGCCGGAAAACGACATGATCGCCTTTCCGTCCGAACCGGCCTTATCAATAAAGGAGTCATGCTTTTCAGCCGTATAGCCGGTCAGCGGCTGGAACCAGTGCGTATAATGCGTCGCCCCTTTTTCGATCGCCCATTTCTTCATCTCTTCCGCGATGACATCAGCGGTCTCAAGGTCGAGCACACCGCCCGACTCAATCGTTTCTTTGAGCGCCTGATACGTCGTCTTGGGAAGCCTTTCTCTCATCACTTCATCAGTGAAGACGTCCTCGGCAAAGATATCGGCGATATTATAATTGTATTCGTGTGTCTCAGACATAAATCCGTCCTTTCAACGTATATTTATACATTTTTTAATATCTTATATTAACATATTTACACATTTGTGTTCAACTCCCCTGAATCCGCTTATTTATTGGAATTCCTGCGCTGTTCTTCATTGACACTCAAAGCCCCATCATTTAAGATAAAATCATGAAAATGAACCTCACTGCTCCCTGTCATTTCGGGCTGGAAGCGGTATTAAAAAGAGAATTAAAAGATTTGGGGCTGGCCGTCACAAAAACAGAGGACGGCCGCGTTTATTTTTCCGGGGATGCGTACGATTTGTGCCGCGCCAATATCTTTCTGCGCACAGCGGACCGCATCCTGATCCAGATCGGCGAGTTTGACGCGGCGACCTTCGATGACCTCTTTGAGGGAACCAAAGCGCTGCCATGGGAACAGTATCTGCCCGCAGATGCCCGCTTCTGGGTCAAGAAGGCGACTTCGATTGACAGTAAGCTCCACAGTGCGCCGGCTATCCAGCGCATCATGAAAAAGGCAATGGTCTCCAGGATGCAGCAAGCTCTTAAAGCCGACAGGTTTCCGGAGAACGGCGCCGACTATCCGATACGCGTTCTGATCAGAAAAGACCGTGTCAATGTCTATCTGGATACCAGCGGCGAGCCGCTTCACAAGCGCGGTTACCGCGCAGAAGCCGGTGAAGCACCGATCTCTGAGACTCTGGCGGCAGCGCTCATTATGCTCACACCATGGCACGCAGACCGGATTCTTGTCGATCCCTTCTGCGGCAGCGGCACCTTCCCGATTGAGGCGGCGCTCATGGCTGCACATATCGCGCCGGGTCTGCACCGGAGCTTTACAGCGCAGACCTGGGACAATCTGATCCCGGAGGATGCCTGGAAAGCTGCCTTTGATGAAGCCGGACAGTCTGTCCGGATGCCGGAGAAGACCGACATCCGCGGTTATGATATCGACCGTGATGTACTTAAGAGAGCGCGTGCCAATGCGAAGGCGGCGGGTGTCGCGGATCTGATCCATTTTCAGCAGATGGATGCGGCCAAGGTGCGCCACCCGAAAAAGTACGGCTTTATTGTCACCAACCCGCCTTACGGAGAGAGGATGGATGCCTCGCTCCTGCCGGAAATTTATACCAAGTTCGGCCGCATGGCAAAAGAGCTTGATGACTGGTCCATCTACATGATCACTTCCTATAAGGAAGCTGAGAAATACTTCGGCCGCAAAGCCGATAAAAAACGCAAGATCTATAACGGAATGCTGCGCACGGATTATTTACAGTTCTACGGAGCAAAACCTCCCAAGAAAAGACAGGAGAAGCAACATGGATAAAACTCTGATCTTTGCCACAACCAATCAGGGAAAAGCAAGAGAAGTGCGCGCGATGATGCCGGACTGGGAAGTGCTGACTCTCGATGACATCGGCTTTCTGGGTGAGATCGTCGAAGGCGGGTCAACCTTTGAGGAAAATGCGCTGATCAAAGCCGAGACAATCTACGGATTTAACGAGGGCATGCCCGTCCTGGCTGACGACTCCGGCCTGTGCATCGATTATCTGGACGGAAAACCGGGCGTCTTCTCCTCGCGCTATCTGGGAGAGGACACACCGTATTACAAAAAGAACAAACATATCTTAGAGATGATGAAAGATGTCCCGGAAGAACAGCGCGGTGCACACTTTACCTGTGCGATGGTTCTGCTCGCACCCAACGGCGTCCACAAATCCGCGATCGGCGTGCTGGAAGGCCGTATCGCCAGACGGATTGCCGGCGACGGCGGATTTGGATACGATCCGATCTTCTTCGTTCCGGAAGCAGCCTGCACGACCGCACAGATGCCGGCCTACGAAAAAAACAAGATCAGTCACCGGGCCCGGGCGCTTCAGAAGCTGAAAGATATTTTAGACAGCGATTTTATTGAGCAGAATCTGTGATTCTTCCCGTAAAAACCTTGACAATGCCGCTTTTGTTATCTTATAATAAGCGTTGCGAGTTTGCAGGGCCTTTACCATGGCGAATTAGCTTCGGGGTGTAGCTCAGTTTGGCTAGAGTGCCTGGTTTGGGACCAGGAGGTCGCAGGTTCGAATCCTGTCACCCCGATGTGCAACCTCTTGCGGGTGTTGTTCAATGGTAGAACACCAGCCTTCCAAGCTGGACACGTGGGTTCGATTCCCATCACCCGCTTTTTTTACTGAAAGGAATGACAGGCCTGCGCGCTGAATGTGTGTGCTTGTAGCTCAGTTGGATAGAGCAACGGCCTTCTAAGCCGTGGGTCGGGGGTTCGAATCCCTCCAAGCACGTTGCCTGCCGCT
>CADBOU010000150.1 GCA_902796355.1 uncultured Lachnospiraceae bacterium | reverse complement strand
TCCTCCAGATAGGCATCGTTTCCCTGGGCACTGATACCGTAAACGATATTGTCATGGCAGGTTCCGTTGCGGGCAAAATCAACTTCGTAAGGATTGTCTCCCTCCCCGTCAGGGTGTTTGGCCGTTCCCTCAAATCCAATCATATCAATCCCGATATTGTTGTTTTCATGAATGATATTATCGCAGATTTCAAATCCGTCGATATTGCCGTTAAAGACGGTCGACTCGCTGTCGCCGCACGCGCAGTCATACACCTCGCACCCGGCCATGGTCAGATGTGTGACCGGAGCCAGGTCATTGCGCGCGTACACGCAGATACCGTGTGTTCCCCGCACCCCGTGCACGCAGCAGTTGACAATCGCAATCTCATCGAGCGGCTCCCCGCCGCGCTCACGTGTGCTTTCATAATATATACCGTGTGAACCGCCTTCCACTTCCATCCCTTCGATGGTGATATGCTCCGCGTTAACGATATGAATGCCGGTCTCCTGCGCCTTGATCACGACCTTCTCATCGTCCGCTGCACGAATGAGAACCGGCTTTTCCTCTGTTCCTCCCGCCGCCGCGCTCACCTCAAACGGTTCATATTCTCCCTGATGGATGATGACTTGTGTGCCGGGCTGAACGGCGTCCACCGCCGCCTGAATCGTGACGTAGGGCTGGTCCTTGGATCCGTCTCCCGTCGTATCATCACCTTCCGCAGAAACATGAATCTGTCTGTCATAGCGGTGTCTGTCCGTCTTCTGATCCTTTTTGATCCCGGCTTTCTGAGGCGAATCCGGAGTTTTCGCCTCTTTCATGTCCTTTGCACACCCGCACAAAGTGATCGCAGCACATATGGCTGCGATACACGTTCCTGTACATATTTTTTTTCTGATTCCCATTCCTGTTTCCTCTTACTTCATACCTGTCAGGGCCAGGCCCTTGATAAACTGTTTCTGGAAAATGATAAAGACAATCGCCGCCGGAATCATGATCAGCGCCGCCGCTGCCAGCGTGGCGGACAGATTCGTCGAGTGCTGTGTTGAAAAATAGCTCAACGCCAGCGGCAGCGTCATATTGTCTGTGCTGGACAAATAAATCAGCGGATTTAAATAGTCGTTCCAGTATTCTAAGAATGTGAAGATTGCCAGTGCGCCGAGCGCCGGGCGGATCTGCGGCAGCACGATCTGTGTATAAATCCTGAAATTGCCCGCTCCGTCAATACGTGCGCTCTCGATCAGCTCTTTCGGTATCTCCTCACAGTACTGTTTGCACAGATAGATGCCGAAGACATTGACAAACGAAGGGATGATCAGCGCCCAGACACTGTTGTACAGACCGATGTTGTCGATCAGGATAAATGTCGTGATCATGGTGACCTGCGCCGGCACCATCATTGTAAACATCAGCATGGCAAAGAGGAACTGTTTGCCTCGGAACCTGAACTGGGCAAACAGATACCCTGTGATTGAGCTGGTAAAGAGAATCACAATTGTGTTAATCCCGGTGACAAAACAGGAATTCCCGAGCCATTTAAAGAACGGAGACCCCGTCAGCACCTTCTTGTAGCCGGCCAATGTCGGATCCTGCGGAATCATGTGCATCGGATCTGTCAGCGTCTCCACTGTCGTCTTAAAAGAGTTGGAGAGCATCCAGACATACGGAATCACAACGATGACAGAAAGCGCCAGAAGGATTGCGAAAATCAATGCCCTCCTCTTCAGATCGCGGCTCCGGAACGGATTGAACTGATTCAGTTGTTGACTGTCCTTCGCCATGATCAATACTCCCAATCTACTTTGTTAAAGCGCTGCTGCACCAGACTGACTACCAGAATGAGAAGGAACAACACAAAGGAGATCGCCGCTGCATAGCCCATGTTTTTATAGACAAACGCGGTCTTATAGATATAGCTGGTCAGCACCAGCCCTGAATGCTGCGGACCGTCCTTATAGAGCAGCACTGAAAACTGTGCAAACATCTGAAAATAGGAAATGAGTGTCATCAGCACCACAAAGGTGGTCGTTCTGCCCAGAAGCGGCAGAGTGACATGGCGAAATTTCTGCCAGCTGGTCGTGCCGTCCAGCACGGCCGCCTCATAGAATTCATTGGGAATGCCGTCGATTCCCGCACAGAACAGGATGATGTTATATCCCAGATCAGCCCACAGGGTAAAGACAATCACGGAAATCATGACAAATCTGGCATCCCCCGTCCAGGCGATGCCCTTTCCGCCAAGCTTTTCGATGATCTGGTTGATCAGACCGATCTTGGTATTTAAGATGCTCCGGCCCCAGACGACAGCGGAAGCCACCATCGGCGCAATACACGGAAGAAATGCGATCATCCTGAAAAAGCTCCGTGTCTTATTGGAGCGCAGTGCGCTGATCATCGTCGCGACTGTCAACGAGATGATGATATTGAGTGTGACAGCCACGACGGTGAAGATCAGCGTGTTTTTAAGCGCGATGATAAAGTCTGCATCACCGGCAAGATTTTTAAAGTTAGCCAGTCCCGTGAAGTCCATCCGGTGCGCGATCGGATTGTAGTCGGTAAAGGAAATACCGATCGTGCCGAGGATCGGGATGACCAGAAAGATCACCGCCTCGATAAAGATGGGGATCAGGACCAGCAGGATGAATTTTCGGTTATATTCACTTGTCATAGTTTTTGTCTTTGATATCCGGATAGCTCCGTTGCTGCGCAGATGAGGCTTTGTCCGGCTATCTCATTACATGTTGTTTAAAGCATCCTGCAGTTCGCCGAGTGCCGCGTCTGTGTCTGCATATTGACCTTTACAGTATGCTGAGAAAACGTTGTTGACATTCTCTTTGAAAACATCCGTGTTGAACATGCCGATAAACTGTCCGCCTTCAAGAATCGGAACGAGCGGAGCCGCGTACTCAAATTTGTCGAGATACTCTTTGCTCTCGGCCACTTCCTTTTTCGCAGGAATCTGACCACATGCCAGGTTGTGCTGCATGATGACATCATCTGAGAAGAAATACTCTAAGAAGTCAAAGGCCAGCTCATTCTTCTCCTCAGACAGACCTGCCGCCACGCCCATGGACCAGCCGGTCTCTGTGGCAAACCTCTTTTCAGATCCATAGAATGGCATCGCCTCATAGCTGAAGTCCTTGCCATACTCAAGGCCGAAATCATTCATGCCCTCTGCCAGGCACCACGGTCCGCGCGGAACCATCATTGCCTGCCCCGCGTACAGCTCCTGATACCCCTCGATATCACTGCCGTCATCCAGGCCGGAAAGTGTGGTCACTTTGTCCTCTGTCACCATCGAGGCGAGCTCTTCCCAGGCCTTCTTTGCCTCATCACTCATCACGTTGAATGTGCCGTCTTCATTGAGATACTCAGCACCCTGAGAGAGAATCATCGATGTCCACAGATACATGACGCCGTCCCAGTTGACAAAATCAAAGCCTTTGATCTCGACATCATCGCCGTCCATCGTCGTACCTTTCTTGGCCTGCTCTTTCAGCTCGTCCCAGGTGGTCGGAAGCGTCGCCCCGGCATCCTTCATGACATTGTTATTGACAACCAGACCGCCGCACTCAATGTTGTACTCCATGGGAATACCGTACAGCCTGCCGTCGGCTTCAAGCGCGCCGTATGTGTTTTCATAACACTCATCGCGCACCTCTTCTTCCATGTCTTCGGGAAGCTGCGCAAGTGCTCCTGACGGAGCGTAGTCGACGCCCCAGCCGCCCCACAGCTCGTAGATGTCAGCGCCGCCCTCCTTTGACATCAGCGCTGTCTGCACCTTGGATTCATACTCATCATACGGGAAAGACTCGATATTGATCGTGACATCCGGATTGGCTTCCATGTAGGCATTGACGATATTCTGGTAAGACTCATTCCAGCTGTCCTCGTCATTGTGTGTCCAAAGTGTCAGCGTCTTAGCATCTTCTTTTGAGCTGCTGCTGCCGCCGCAGGCAGTCAGACATGTCATCAGCCCTGCCAAAAGCGCCATCACTGCCGCAATCGCCACAATTTTCCTTTTCATCTTCTTGTCCTCCTTATTGTCAGATTGTCAGTGACTTGAAATATCCGAGAAAGTCTTTATTTTGAATCAGCATCTCCTGCACCATGTCATGGATCTCTTCCATACTGCAGACACTGGCTGTGAGCGGATCCTGAAGAACGGCCTGGAAGACAAGCTCCGGATTGCCGTTGATCGCAGCCTGCACTGCCATCTCCTCGAGCTTCGCCGAGTGAAGCACCAGCGCATCCAGATGAGGCGGGAGCGTCCAGCTTCCCTGCACATGAATCCCGTCTTTGTCGGAGATCACCGGGACCTCCACACAGGC
>CADBOU010000149.1 GCA_902796355.1 uncultured Lachnospiraceae bacterium | reverse complement strand
CCGGAGGGACTGACATCTATGTGTCGATGCACAACGGTTCTTTAAAGCCGGTATCTCTTGTCGATATCAAAGGCATCAGTGAATTAAAAGAAATCCGTGAAGAGAATGATCACTGGTTCTTCGGCGCGCTTACACCGCATCGCTATTTTGAGGAAAGCGATCTTTTCTGGAATCAGTTTACAGCTCTGTCAGAAGGATGCTCACAGGTCGGCTCCGTGCAGATCCGCCAGAGGGGAACTATCGGCGGCAATATCTGCAACGCGGTACCGTCTGCAGACAGTGTGGCACCGCTTCTTCTGTTCGATACCGAATGCGTGGTTGTATCGGCCAAAGGCGAGCGTACAGTCCCGCTGAAGGAATTTATCACCGGACCGAAGAGAACGGTGCTTGAAAAAGACGAGATACTAAAAGGCGTTAAAATCTACAAGCAAGATGACAGGACAGGATCCTGCTACATCAAATACACGCGCAGAAAGGCCATGGACCTGGCGCTTTGCGGTACCAGCGTTCTGCTTTCGCTCGATGAAAGCGGTACCATTGTGAAGGCGCGCGCAGCGCTGACAACATCCGCCCCGACAGCAATCAGGGTGCCGAGAGCAGAAGAGTATCTGACAGGAAAAAACACAGAGCAGGTAAGCGCAGAGGAGTTTGGCTGTATCTGTGTCGAGGACGCAAGTCCCCGCAGCAGCTGGCGCTCCAGCGCCCAGTTCCGCCTGACGATCATCCAGAGTCTGATGGAAAAAGCATATCAGACAGCCCTGAAAAGAGCCGGCGGTAATCATGACTGCGGCATGCCTGCATGGCGTTGTAAGGAGGTGCCGGACAAATGAAAGAAAAAATGATTCGGCTGAACGTCAACGGAGAGATATATGAAACGCGTGTCGATGTGGCCGTGACTCTCGCGGAGTTTCTGCGCGATGATCTGGGTCTGACCGGCACCAAGATCGGCTGCAATGAGGGCGAGTGCGGGGCATGTACCGTCATTTATAACGGAAAGCCAGTCAACTCCTGCCTGGTTACAGCGGCCGAGACAGACGGAGGAGAAGTCCTGACAATCGAGGGGCTGGCCGGCGAAGAGCTGCATCCTCTGCAGCAGGCTTTTCTTGATGCGGGCGCCGTACAGTGCGGGTTTTGCACACCCGGCATGATCATGAGCGCTAAGGCGATTCTCGATCAGAATCCGCATCCCACGCGGGAATATATCAGGAAAAACATGGAAGGCAATATCTGTCGCTGCACCGGATACAACCGTATTATCGACAGCATTATGTTAGCGGCAGAACGTCTGTAACAAAAAAGGAGGATCCGGTCCAATGCAGCAGTAAAAAAGCATTTCTGGAGTGGAGACAACGGTATTTAGTCGACTTGTTTGTCGATTTAAATATAGATGCAACTAGTTAATTGTTTTCAAGGAGGGTCAATTATGGCTGAAAACAAAATCTATGCAACTTTTTTTGGCAACGATGAGTATCCAGTAGAATGGGCTAATGAAGAAGAAAAGAAGCTCATGTGGTGGTATGACGACCTTCACTGCCCGAATCCGCTTTCCCCGATGTACTTCAGCGTCGGCGGCTGGTGGGGACCGACATGCGCGTATTTCTATAAGAGATTCGGCTATGTTGGCGGCAAGGACTGGGTCGGCAAGCTGATCAACGGCTATCTGTACACAGCTGTTGTTCCGCCGACACTTCCGGAAGAGCTCCAGGAAGGCCATCTGGCATACTATGGCAACGTAATGCCCTATTATGCAGATACATTCATCGAAAAATGGGATAATGAGTATGTTCCGGAACTGGTTGATATGGCCAACAAGATGGTCGACTTTGATTTCGAGAACGAGTCACTCCCGGCAGCAATGGTCCACCTGGAAGACTGCCTCGACTGGCAGGAGAGAGCTTTCCGTATTCACTGGATCCTGAACTATGCTCAGGCTCAGGCTTCCGGCGAGTTCCAGGCAATTTATGAAGAGGCTGTAGGCCCGATCGATGAGGACTACTCTCTGATCACAGTATCCCCGGACGACAAGAACTGGGATTCACTGCGTGATGCATGGAAGATCAAGGAAGATATCTGCGCAGATGCAGCAATGAAGGCATTCTGGGAAGGCAACAAGGCAGCTGATATCATGGCTAATCTTGAGGCTCAGCCGGGCGGCGCTGATCTCAAGAAGAAGATTGATGACTATGTTGATGTTTACGGCTGGAAACCGCTGTGGACACACGAGTATACCGGCAAGATCTGGAAAGAAGATCCGACACCGGTTTACGAGGCAATCAAGAACTATGTCCAGACAGATTATGATTATCCGTCACAGATCGCAGCAAACAATGACAGCCAGAAGGCAGCCATCGAGCGTGCACGCGCCCGCATCGAGGACGAAGATCTGCGCGAAGAGTTCGAGAAGAAGCTGGCTCTTAACCTTAAGATGCTCCCGCTGACACCGAACCATCACTTCTACATCGACCAGTCCATCTATGCTCACATGAGAATTATGTTCCTCGGCATCGGCGACAAGCTCGTTAAGCTGGGCAAGCTCGATGACAGAGAAGATATCTTCATGCTGACATATGATGAGCTGCGTGCAGGCGCTTTCTCAGATCTTGATCTGAAGGCAATCGCAGCTAAGGCCCGCAAGGCTATGGAAGAGGCAGCTAAGAAGCAGCCGCGCTACTGGTATGGTACAGTTGATCACTGGGCACTGTACGAAGAGATCTACAAGCAGATCCTTTGGGGATATCCGGATGTATTCTACACAAGCCTTGAGCTTGAGAAGGCTGAGAACCAGGGCGATACCATCAAGGCTATCAGCGGTTCTGCAGGCTGCGTAGAAGGCCCGGCACGCGTTGTTAAGAGCCCGGCAGAGTTCGATCAGCTGCAGCCGGAAGACATCATGGTTTGCCAGATGACGAACCCCGGCTGGATCATCGCATTCTCCAAGATTGCTGGTCTGGTCACAGATACAGGCGGAGCTCTTTCTCACCCGGCTGTTGTTTCCCGTGAGTTCGGTATCCCATGCGTCGTCGGCTGCGTGAACGCAACATATCGCATCAAGACAGGCGACAAGATCCGTGTTAACGGTGATGACGGTACAGTCGAAATTCTTGAGCGTGCATAATCTCAGCATAGTTCAATAGAGTTTAAGATTTAACAAGGCGGGCCGCAGAGGGCTCTGCGGCCTGCCGATCAAAAGAGAGGATGAAGTAATATGAGCTATATTCAATGGTTTGATGAGTTGCCGGAAGAAAACCTCGGCTTGATCGCAGGCGGTAAGGGCGCGAGCCTCTCCCGTATGTTCAAGGCCGGTTTCCCTGTCCCGGAAGGCTTTGTATGCTGCTCAGAGATGTACGGCGCTTTCATGGAAGCAAACAACCTCTATGACCGCGTCTTTGAGAAGATCGATGCGATCGACTGGGATTCCCAGGCAAGCCTGGAGGAGACAGGTGAGGCGATCCGCAACATGATCACCGAGGCAGAAATGCCCGAGGATATGAAGCAGTGCCTGATCGACAACTATCGCAAACTGCAGGGCGAGAATCCGCCGGTTGCTGTCCGCTCAAGCGGAACTGCAGAAGACCTTGACGATGCCAGCTTTGCCGGCCAGCAGGAGACATTCCTGTATGTTATCGGTGAGGATGAGGTTGTCAAGTATGTGCAGGATTGCTGGGCATCACTGTACAACAACTGGGCGATCTTCTACCGCAGAGAAAACAAGTTCGACGAGAGAGATATCTCCATCGCCGTCGTTGTCATGCGTATGGTCAACTCAGAGAAGTCAGGCGTTATGTTCTCGGTTAACCCGATCGATCAGAATGCTAACACAGTCACAATCGAAGCAACCTGGGGCCTTGGCGAAGGTGTTGTACAGGGTATTGTCAATCCCGACAACTATGTTGTTGACAAGACAGACTATCACTTTGTACAGAAGGCTGTTCCGAAGAAAGAGATCATGGTCGTCCGCAAGAGCGAGCGCGGCGGCAGCAAGAACAAGCCGGTTCCGCGTGACATGCGCTTCGAGCAGGTTCTTTCAGACGAAGAGGTCAAAGACCTTGTCGATCTGGCCAAGAAGGCGGAAGAGTATTACGGCAAACCGCAGGATCTCGAGTGGGCATTTGAGGATGGGAAGATGTATCTCCTTCAGTCCCGTCCGATCACGACGTTAGATCAGAAGGAATGGGTCAACACAGTAGATCCCGACATCTCCACAGGAGGGATGAGTTAATAATCAAACGTTTTCAAAGGAGGATGGAGAACTATGAAGTTTAAACAGCAGGCAGTATATGCATTACTGACAGCAATTCTTGCAGGTGTTGTAACTTATGTCACACAGGCTATGGCTGGATGGCCGAATCCGACATGTATGGAAAACGGCAATGCTCTGACATACATTTCTTTCGCTACATGGGCATGCTACTTTGTAGCGGGCGCAAACCTCAAGGGCGGCCTGAACTGGCTTTGGTCAATGTTCGGCGGCGCTATCTGCGCAGCAATCATGTTTATCCTGACATTTGCCTTCATGGGCGCGATGGGATATCTCATTGCTGTATCAGTAGCCGTTATCATCGTTGTATGGTTCATGATGT
>CADBOU010000148.1 GCA_902796355.1 uncultured Lachnospiraceae bacterium | reverse complement strand
CCCCATCGCATCGCAGATCGCTCTTGCCAGATCAGCATCGAGTCCGACGACCTCGTCGCCTTCCTTGTACTCATACGGCGGGAACTCAGCGTTGGTTGCCATCACGAGCTCTCCCTTATCATAGGAAACGCTATCAGGGCTCTGATACGGCTCGCCTTCGCCGTTGATGTAGTAGTTGATGATCTGATCATAGACACCGGTATCCTTCATCTCCTGGATAACCGTATTGAAATCACCGACCAGCTCGCTGTCCTTGGCAAAGCACATCGCATAGTCTTCCTCTGTGTACGGTGTCTCCAGGATCTTTAAGCCTTCCGTATCCTTTACGAACTCAAGCGCCGGCTGATTGTCGATGACGACGGCATCGATCTTGCCCTGCTGCAGAGCCTGCACAGCCTCAAATCCCTTGTTGTAGCGCTCGATGTTCTCATCGCCGTAATCATCTGTACAGTAGATGTCACCGGTCGTACCTGTCTGCACGCCGATCTTTGCGCCTTCAAGGTCATCAGCGCTCTCGATCTTCTTGGGCGCTTCCTCTTTGGAGCCGCCGCATGCGCTGAGCATCGCTGCTGTCATACCGACCACCATCAGCACTGCGATCAATTTCTTCATTTTCATAACCAATCCTCCTCGTATACATAGATCTTCCAATGAATGTTTATTCATTGCTGCCAAACATATGAATTATACCATATATGCGGCATAAATAAAACAAATTTCCGCTATTTGCCCCTTTAATGTGCCCACAGCAAAAAGTATAAAAATGCAAACGTACCGACAATGATCCGGTAGTATCCGAACGCCTTAAAGTCTTTGCGCTTGATGTAGCGGATAAAGAAGCGGATCACGTAGAGCGAGACGATAAACGCCGTGACAAATCCGACGATGAGAAGCCCCAGCTCCGATGCGGTAAAGACCATCCCGAACTTGACGAGCTTCAGGAGGCTTGCGCCAAACATGACCGGGATCGCCATAAAAAATGTAAACTCCGCGATCACGGGCCTGGCCATCCCCAGAAGCAGTCCGCCGACAATCGTAATCCCCGAGCGGCTTGTGCCCGGAAGGAACATCGCAATCACCTGGAACAGACCGATCAGCAGCGCCAGCTTATAGTCAATTTCCGCCAGACGTCTGACGCGCGGCGTATTGCCGGCTGTCCGGTTTTCGACCACGATAAAGAGCACACCGAAAAGCACCAGCACTGCGCTGATGATCACCGGCTTGCCCATCACCTTGTCAATCGCATCGTCAAAGAGAAGCCCCAGCACTGCGGCCGGAATCGTCGCGATGATGACCTTCACCCACAGGATCCAGGTGTTCTGTTTCTGGATCTCATTCTTCTTGCGCGAGAACGGGTTGAGTTTGTTGAAATACAAGACGCACACCGCCAGAATCGCGCCCAGCTGGATGACCACCTCAAACATGGTGATAAAGTCCTGTCCCATATTTAAGTGTAGGATGTTTTCTATCAGAATCAGGTGCCCGGTGCTGGAGACCGGAAGCCATTCTGTAATGCCCTCGACGATGCCGAGGATGATCACTTTGATCAGATTAATCATCTACATATCCCCTTCACTATGGTTTTTCAGCAGGCGGTCAGTTTTTCTTAAAGACCCAGTCTCCTTCGCCCAGATCATCGAGAATGGATCCCTCAAAGGTAATCGTATCGCCGTCGATTTTACCTTCCTGTTTGCTCTCGTCATTGTCGAGTGTAATGCTGTCCCCGCTGAGTGTAAACTTGCCGGATGTCTGCGCATCTTCGATCATTTCGCCATCTTCAAATGTGCCTGCCATCTCATCCTTCATCTGTGTCATGAGCTGCTGAATCTGATCATCGCTCACCAGATCCTCGCTCACGCCCATCGCCGCCATGATCGCCTTGATAAATGTCTCGCCCTCAGCGTCGATCGCGCCGTTAAAGGCCTCAGCAAATGTCTCCATATCGATCTTGAGATCAAATGTCTCATCTTCGTTGAGCGTCAGCACGAAATCTGCATTGATCGGCTGATCGAAGGCAAACTCGACATTTTCCATGCCTGAAGACTCTGCAAAGCCTTCTTTCATACCGTCATTGATATACTTTTTGACGTCTTTCGTGCATGTATACGTGCCGGCCACATCCTTCGCTGTCAGCTTGTTGCCGCATCCTGACAGGATGAATGAAAGTGCCAGAATCATCGTCATAAGAACTGCTGTGAAAAAACGGGATCTCTTGTTCATAAGTGTCTCCTTTCCGGTTTACGGCATAAAAGCGCCGCATCCCTCCAATGATCATATTATGATTCATTTTACCGTAAAACGAAATGCATTTCCACCTGTTTCGCATTTATCTTAGAAAACAGGAAACACCGGCTGGGTGAGAGCCGGTGTCTATGATCATCTTTTTTAATACTCACTTATTGGAGCGCCAGCACATGATCAGGCTCGATTCCAACCATCAGGCGCCCGGCGCGGATTTTCTCCCACACCTCGCTTTTGACCTCCATCATGATAAAGGGCTTTTTCTCTTCAGCGTGAAGTGCCAGGTCAACCACATAGGAAAACGGATTTTTTGTCTCTCCGATGACGTTGCAGTCAAAACCGTTTGTCTCTGTCTGAGCGCCGCCCGCTTCCACCGGCCTGATAAAGTTCATCCGGAGCCCTGCGTGTGTCACCCCGTCCGGCACGCATGCAGCCTCGATGACAAGGTTATGTTCCGTCAGTCTGATATGCGTATCGTCGACCTTCTCGGCCGGAAGGATGTTTTTGCAGCCGGTCAAAAGCGCCGCATTCACGGTCTTCGGATCGTCAAAGACCTCCTGCCTGGTTCCGATGACGTCGATATGTCCCCGGTCCATGATCGCGATGCGCTGCGCACGCCTGAAGACCTCGTCGCGGTTGTGCGAGACCCACAGCACTGTCTTGCCGAACGACTCGATCGTTTCCTCCACGACCTGCTCCATCTGAAAGCGCAGATGCGAATCCAGCGCAGAGAAAGGCTCATCGAGCATCAGAATGTTCGGGTGTGATACCAGAATGCGCGCGAGCGCCACGCGCTGCTGCTGACCGCCGGAGATGCGCGAGGGATGCCGGTCTGCCAGTTCCGTGATGTTCAGGCAGTCCATGATCGCATCGAGCTCTTCTCTGACCGCCGCCTTATCGCGCCGGTTGCGGATCCCCATCATGATGTTGCGGCTGACCGTCATATTTTCAAAGAGTGCATAATTCTGGAACATCATGCCGACCCGGCGCTGCTGAGGCGTCAGATTGATCTTCTTCTCCGAGTCGAAAAGCGTCACGCCGTCCAGCTCAATCACACCGCTGTCCGGCTTTTCGATGCCGGCGATCATCTTGAGCGTCATCGATTTGCCGGAGCCGGAAGCCCCGAGCAGGGCAAGCGTCTCATTGGCCGCCTCAAAACAGACATCGAGCTTAAATCCACCCAGATCTTTTTTGATATCAACTTTTAATGCCATTCGCTCACCTCGCCTTCGCCTTGCTCTTTTTCTGGTTCTTCTCGAGAAGATTCACCGCCAGAAGAACGACAAAAGAAATCGCCATGTTGATCAGCACCCATTTGAAGGCAAGCGCATCGTCATTGGTGCGCCACAGCTGATAGACTGTCGTCGAGATCGTCGCCGTATGTCCCGGTGTGTAGCCGGCAATCATACTGGTCGCACCGTACTCGCCGAGCGCGCGTGCAAAAGCCAGCACAGTCCCCGCCAGAACGCCCTGGCGGCAGTACGGCATACGGATATTCCAGAAAATATAGGAGTTGGACAGGCCGAGCGTCTTGCCCGCGTAGGCCAGGTTCTCATCAAACGCCTCGAATGCCCCGCGCACAGTCCTATACATCAGCGGAAAGATGACGACCGTCGTCGCAAAGATCGCAGACCACCAGGTCATGGTGAGCCGCACATTAAAATGCTCCAGAAACCATGCCCCGACCACATGTCTGGGTCCGAGCACGCGCAGGAGCAGGTAGCCGACAACCGTCGGCGGCAGCACCAGCGGCAGCGTTAAGATCACATCCAGCACACCTTTAACCAGACGCGGCGTCTTGGCGATATAATATGCGGCCAGAATCCCCAGAAAGAAGATGATGACCGTGCTGATCGCTGCAATGCGGATCGAGTTGTAAAGCGGATATAAATCCATATGTCCCTTCCTCATGCGAAAGGAAGGATCTGACCAGTCGGACCAGATCCTTCCGTATCATCAGATATTATTTTATCATAAACAATCCAATAATGTCTGATTATTTAAATGTGTGAGCTTATCCGAATTATGTCAGCGGAATGAATCCGACTTTCTTAAAGACTTCCTTCGCATGATCTTCCTGCAGATAGTCAAGGAATGCCTGTGCTGCGTCTTTGTCAGATGTCCCTTTGAGGATTGCTGCCGGATAAATGGTCTTGCCGCACATCTCCTCTGTCGCCGTATCGACCGGATCCATGCCTGCTGAATATGCATCTGTCGCATAAATGACGCCGCAGTCCACCGTGCCCTCAGAGACCTGCGTCGTGACTTCTTTTACGTTTGTGCCGTATGTGAGGGAGCCTGCATTTGCAAGAGCTGCCTCATCAAGGCCGTAGAACGCCAGAATCTTCTGTGTGTACTGTCCGACCGGAACATCTTCGTTGCCCATCGCCATCTTGATGGAACCATCCTCTAAACCGGTCTTCATATCGTCAAAGGACTTG
>CADBOU010000147.1 GCA_902796355.1 uncultured Lachnospiraceae bacterium | reverse complement strand
GATCCTGGCCCCAGGGCGTCTTGTCCTCTTTTCCGTACAAATCGGAGAGATAATCTTCTGTATTGCCCCAGGTCGTCGATTTTTCCAGGCCGTAGGGATAGTGATCTCCCGTCATGCAGATGACCGTGTCATCGGCGATGCCGGCCTCCTCGAGTTTGTCGACCATGGCCTTTAAGGCATCCTCCAGACACATCTGATAACAGATGTAGTTGAGGGTCGTTTTCTTATACTCCTTGTCGCCGAGAACCTCTTTGACACGCTTCATGTATTTTTCGGTACGCCAGCAGTCATCGTACGGGGCGTGCCCGTCAATGGTCATGTAATAAATGCTGAACGGCTGCTTGTCCATGTACTCATCCATCGTCTTTTCAAACATGGTCTCATCGGTTGAATGCCGGGTTTCCGTCAGATCTTCCAGGCCGTTTCCGTCTGCTATCCATTCATCGTAGCCGAGGTTTTTGTGCGTGAGGTGGCGGTCATAGAAGGTGTAGCTTCCGTTGTGGTATGCAGCACTGTAATAATCCTGACGCTGCAGCTGGTTGCCGGCCGAAAAATAGTTGTTGATTGAAATCGTCTTGTAGAGAGATTTCATGTTGTCCATGGGGATCAGGCCGAGCAGCATGGAAAACTCGCCTGTTGACGTACTGCCGCCCCAGGCGGGTTGATAGAAGTTGCTGAAATAGAACCCTTTGTGCGTCAGCCTGTAGAGTGTAGGTGTCAGCTCCTTGTTGATGGCGGAGTCGGAAAATGCCTCCGCGCAGATCAGGATCAGGTTCTTGTCTTTAAACAGACCGGTGTATTTGTTCTTGGATGACGGAGTCTGAGCCTGCGCGTAAATGCACAGCTCTTTGACATAGGCATCGTCCGTCTTCTCGGAGATCTTGTCAAAGTCGATATCCATCATATTGGGATCTGTGCTCTTGTTGAGCTTGGCCTTTTTATCGGTGCTCTGCGCCGAGAGATGTCCGGCCTTCCTGTTGCCGAACACAGCATATTTTAAATTGAGCCGCGAACTGGTTACCAGTCCGAAAGTCTGTGTGGCGGCGTTGTAATTGTACTCAGAGGCATAGGCGCCGGCCGTCTTCCCGTGGGAGGCGGCAATCACAGCGATCAGGCTGATGAGCAGCCAGCAGGCACCCATCGGGAGAAGTGTGCGCCTTTGCAGGCGGTGCGCTTTCGGGAGAGCGTGTCTCTTTCTGATGTAAAGCACAGTCGGCAGAAAAAAGAGAACGATCTTCGGTATTCCGAAGATAATCGTCTTGGCCAGCGTGCCGCCGAAGTCCTGTGCGACATCACCGGTTCCTTTGAGGATATTGCCGAAGGTCATGTACGTCTTGAATGCGTTTTGCACAAAACTTTGCAGCGCATAATACAAAGGCAGGGTGATCATGAGAATCATCGTGATCAGGCCGTTGACTTTATAATTAAAAGCAGATGTGATGATGGCCAGCAGAAGACCGGCAGCAATGGCAAAGATGACAGGATAGAACAGATTTCTAAAGAACCCCCGGCGGGCGAACAAGCGCAGCAGCAGTTCCAGATAGATCAGAAGAGCCGGGAATAAAAAAAGACGAAAAGGAGCCGGCCTGCTTAATGCACGCCGACCGGCAGTCCTGTTATGTGTCTGTCTTTTGCTTCTCGCATAATCGCGGGAGGGCAGATCGATCGCAAAATGATGTCTGCGCCTGCTCTTGATGTGTGAAGACGTGCGTTTTCTGTCTGCCATAATAGTTAGAATAGAGATTTACTTTATACAAAAAATCCGATCGCCGGATCAGGCTCAAACCTTTCCTCCCCATTATACGGTAGAAGGGGTTAAGTTTCAATTCTATATGTAGAGTTTTCCTCCTCCGCCCGGGTACACATCTGGGCAGAAACGCTCCCGAAGCGAGAGCGTTTCTGATGACATGTGTGCCCGTTTGTCGTATTTGAAATATCTTTATAACAGCTCCGTCAGCTGCTCATCCGACAGCGTTTCCTTTCCGTTCTCATTGAGAACCGCCTCAGCGCCCGCGATATCATCGACACGCATGACGACATAGGCACTGCCCTTGCCGGCTGAGGTAAAGGCATAGACGTACTCGATGTTGATCTCGGCAGCCTGCAGGATGTCGAGGATCTGCTTTAAGGATCCCGCCTCATCACTCATCTTGACAGCGATGACAGGCGTCTCGGTGGCGATAGTGTACTCGCTGAGCACCTCTTTTGTCTTGGGAATATCCGAGACGATCACGCGCAGGACACCAAAGTCGCTGGTATCTGCGACAGAGAGGGCGCGCAGGTTGATACCGGCCTCAGAGATGGCGGCAACAGCCTGAGAGAGGGTGCCGGGTTTATTTTCCAAAAAAGCGGACAGTTGTGTGATAGCCATAGTATCTTTCTCCTTTCGCTTTAATCGTGCAGTTTACGTTTGTCGATGACGCGGACAGCCTTGCCCTCTGAGCGCTCGATTGATTTGGGCGGCACCAGATGGATCTTCGGTCCGATGCCGAGCATGGAGCGCATGGCGGCGGTCAGTTCGCGTTCTTTCACTTGGATATCAGAGACCTTGTCGGAGAACTGATCCGGAGAGAACTCAACATAGACATCAAAGGTGTCATTGTTGTTCTTGCGGTCGACGACGATCTGATAGTTCGGTGTATAACCCTGGTTGAGAAGGACTGTCTCGATCTGGCTCGGGAAGACATTGACGCCGCGGATGATCATCATGTCATCGCTTCTTCCGAGCGGTTTGCTCATCTTTACAAATGTGCGGCCGCAGGAGCAGGGCTTGCGGGAGAGTACACAGATATCTCTGGTGCGGTAGCGCAGAAGCGGGAAACCTTCCTTGTCGAGAGAGGTGAAGACGAGCTCGCCTTTCTCACCCTCCGGCAGAACTTCGCCTGTCTCCGGATCAATGACCTCAGCGTAGAAGTGATCTTCATTGATGTGCATACCGGTCTGTTCTTCGCACTCGAAGGAGACACCGGGGCCGGATGTCTCGGTCAGGCCGTAAATGTCATAGGCCTTGATGCCGAGGCTCTTTTCAATGCTGCGGCGCATTTCCTCTGTCCAGGGCTCTGCGCCGAAAATGCCGGCCTTGAGTTTGTTATCTTCCGGTTTGTAGCCTCTTTCTGCTAAGGACTCGCCGATATAGGCTGCATAAGAAGGAGTGCAGCACAGGATCGTTGCGCCCAGGTCCATCATGAACTGGATCTGACGGTCTGTGTTGCCCGATGACATCGGGAGTGTCAGGCAGCCGACTTTGTGGGAGCCGCCGTTTAAGCCCGGGCCGCCGGTGAACAGGCCATAGCCGTAGCAGACCTGACAGACATCTTCATCAGTGCCGCCGACAGCGACGATGGCTCTGGCACAGCACTCTTCCCACATATCGATATCCTTCTGTGTATAGAAAGAGACGACACGCTGCCCGGTGGTGCCGGATGTGGACTGGATGCGCACGCAGTTTTTAAGGTCGGTGCCCAGAAGTGCATAGGGATAGCCTTTGCGCAGATCTTCTTTGGTGAGGAAGGGGAGTTTTTTAATATCATCGACGCTCTTGATATCTTCAGGTTTGACACCCTTCTTGTCCATGAGATCGCGGTAATATGCGACATTCTCATAGACATATTTGACTTGTTTGACGATTTTTTCGTTCTGAATCCGTAAGATCTCCTCGCGCGGGGCGGTTTCGATCTCCTTTTGATAATAGTTACCCATACTGCCTCCTTTTATCTGAATGTAAGTTTTTACTGCCGGCACATGATCGGGTGCACTTTTTTGATCAACAAAAAGGGGTGCGGCTCCGATCAGTGCCACACCCTCTTGTGAATTCTCAATTCCCTTTCACATCTTTAGCATAGCAAACTGACCTTACCGTCTTCGCCGGTAAAGCTAAAGCTAAAGAAAAAGAAAAAGTTTGCTGTGCGGTGTTTCATGGGTAATCTCCCTGCTTGATGAAACGATGCAGATGTAAAAGTTGTAATCAACATTACACCCTATCAAACGGATTGTCAAGCGGAGTGTGAAGAAACGATTGATAAATAGTAAAAAAAATGGCAATATAGAAATAGTGGGATCATGGGCGCGAAAACACATGATCTGGTAAAAAATAACAATGAAACAGGAGATCATTATGGCAAACCAAAGCATTAAAGCACACAAACAGCACAGCGCACAGCGCAGTCCGCGCGCGGCCGCATCCAGAATCAAGCAGCATGCAGCGCGGGCAAAGCGTCAGGAGGCAGCACAGGCGGCCATTGATGAGCGCAAAGCCGTGCGCGAGCAGGAGGCCGAGGAGGCCGCCAGACAGGCAGCCCGGGCAGCCGCACAGGAAGCGGCGGCAGAGGCACAGGAAGCTGAAGAACAGGACATCCCGGAAGGGGAGGAAGCTGTTGAAACTGAGCAGGAGACGGAAGGAAAGAGACGGTTTTCACTGGGCGGACTGAAAGATAAAGCGGCCGCACTCAAGGATAAAATGTCTCTGAGTCCGCTCGATGAAGAAGATGAGCAGGAACAGCGGGAGAGCGAAGATATTTTCAGGCTCACACAGCCCCGCTCAACAGGTTTTTTAAGTATTTTGTTCAGCCGTTTCTTTATCTTTGCCATTCTTATTGTCCTGCAGATCGCGCTGTGGGTCGGTATTGTCATCTGGATTCGAAACAAGCAGCCGGTCTATATCGTGGTCGAGTGGATTTTCACAGCAGCCATGCTGATCTATCTGTTTATGAGTGAGATGGACGCTTCAGCCAAACTGACCTGGATGGCGCTTTTTGCGCTGGTTCCGTTGCCGGCCGCAGCCATGCTTTTGTATACACAGACCAATTTCGGACACCGCACTGTCAAAACACGTGTGCAGGATCTGATCGAGGAGACGAGAGATCAGATCGAACAGCCGCCCCATGTCATGGAGGCACTGGAGAGGGAAGGCGGACACACAGACGATCTGGTGCGCTGGCTCAACCGCAGCGGGTGTTTCCCTGCGTTTGCCGGGTCTGATGCGACGTACTACCCGCTCGGAGAGGATATGTTCAGGGATATGCTGATCGAGCTGCGTTCGGCCGAGCGCTATATTTTCATGGAATACTTCATCATTGAAGAGGGATACATGTGGGGCAAGATCCTTGAGATCCTTCTGGAGAAGGCGGCGGCCGGCGTTGACGT
>CADBOU010000146.1 GCA_902796355.1 uncultured Lachnospiraceae bacterium | reverse complement strand
TTCATCAATCTTTTGAGCAATGCGCTTCTGCTCTGCAAGGGGCGGTAAAGGCACGAGTATTTTTTTACACCTTCCTCCGCTGAATCCATCCTTGTCGCCAACAGCCTTATCTTTTATATAGCTTTGGACATAAGGGCTACAAATAAGGCTATGAATGTAAAACCTTGTTTCAGGATCTACGGCTCTAATAATCAAGATGTGTTGATTAATGCTTCCTCTGTCGAAGTCATCTGGTATCAGAGCGCATCTTCCAATTGATCCACCGGTAATATTCAATAGAATGTCCTTGGCAAGAACAGTGCTATTTTGCCTTGTGTTAAGTAATTCTTCGGAGATGTAAACCATGCCGGACTGGTGGATACCATCATCATAAATGTTTTGCTCCCTAAAGAATGGAAAGCCACATGGTACGTACACATCCGACTTTCTTCCGCCTGTAGGTGTGCTGCCAGACGTAATCTTTGAAGTTATATTTCCTAGGGCAACCCATTTCCAATTTGCTGGTATTTCAAACGGCACCTCATCGTCAATGATCTCCGGCAATGGCTTTTCGTTTTTAGTCTTTCCCGCCTTAATGAGCGCGATCTTTTCATCTTGGATTTGTTTATACAGTTCCTCAGCCGTGCCGTCCTCTGGAAGCTGCTCCGTCAGTTTGCCCCGAATAGCTGCATCGATCAGTTTGCTCTTCAGCACGATGAGGTTGTCGGCGTACTGTGCCTGCAGCGAGTTGATGATGTCGATCTGAGTGAAAGCCGCTTGAACATGATCAACGATGTATTGCTGCTCAGACACTGGCGGCAACGGAATTGGAAGATTTACCATAAACCCTGCATCAACCCTTGGCATTTTAATGCCATAAGAGCGCTTATCTATGGCTCGATTTGTAAAGGAACTTAATAGGCAATAAACAATGTACTGTGGAATCACTCCACCGAAAGTATCAAACGAGATCAATTCAGGTGTGGATATTCCATCTTCATCTGCGACAAGCACCTTTTTCAGATATGGACGCAACTTACTATACAGAACTTGTCCTTTCCTGAATACAGTTTTATCACCAGCAAACCTTTTCCCATGCACGCGGGTCTTTGCGATGAGCTCTCCACCGGATTTGATATCTTCTAAATCCAAAATCCACGTATCCCCGCTAACATCATCAAAAAACGCTTTCGTCGGAGTATCGCCGTAGGATGCTATCTCACCAAGACGTACCCATTTCCAATGCGCAGGAATGGTGTTCCGATTTCCATATTCAAAGGTCTGCTCCAGAAGCTTTTTTCGTTTATTGGACACTTCTGGTAATTCTGCGATTATCTCTGACACAAAATCGCTAGCTTGAAACCGCTCAGAAATCTTTCCTGAAACAGCGAGATCAATAATCGATGTTTTTAATGCAGCAGTATCAATCAAAGCTCGATCCCTCCCAGCAGTTCCTTCAGCCGTGCGACTGCAGAGTTGATGCCGTCTGCCTCTTCCTGCATCTCATCAAGAATGTCGTCGACGGTACGGTCATCTTCTTCGGTAAAGTCCAGCCATTTGAAGTTTAGATCATCGCGGGCTTTGACCTCTGCTTCGGTGAATCTGCGCCATCTTCCATTGGGATTCGTTTCTGCATTATAGGTTTCTCTGCGGTCTTCCATATGGCCAGAGCAATAGCAGTCCACAAACTCCTGCAGGTGCTCTCTGGTCATGGGCTTTGTCGCCATGGTGTGCTTGACGCCGGTGCGATAATCATAGACCCAGATATCCCTTGTTGGCGCGCCCTTTTCAAAGAACAGCACGTTTGTCTTTACACCGTTTGCATAAAAAATGCCGGTGGGCAGACGCAGGATCGTATGCAGGTTATAATCCTTCAGCAGTTTGTCTCTGACCTTCTTGGTGGAATCTCCGTCGGTCAGGATGCTGTCCGGAAGAACGACGCCGACCCTGCCGCCTGTCCGGACGATGGACATTATGTGCTGCAGGAAATTAACCTGATTATCTGAAGTCTTGATGAACTCTGGTCGATTGGCTGATACGTCTACGCTACCCTGCGGACGGGTGCCGAAGGGCGGATTAGTCATAATCACCTGAAACATGCGATCAGAAGTGTCGATCAAGGAGTCCTGATACACGATTGGGCTTTTGCTGACGCCAATATCATGCAGATACAGGTTCATAGATGCGAGCGTAACAACGAGGTCGGTGTTGTCCGCACCGAAAAGAGCGTTGTTTTTCAGAAAGCGCTGCTTTTCCACATCGCGGCTCTGTGTCCGCATGTGCTCGTAGGCCGCGAGGAGAAAGCCTGCCGTTCCGCAGCAGGGGTCTCCAACCGTCTCGGTGATCTTCGGGTCGACCACATCAACGATAGCAGAAATCAAAGCACGGGGCGTGAAGTACTGACCAGCTCCGCTCTTTTTATCCTGACCGTTCTTCTCAAGGATCTTCTCATAGATCGCGCCTTTGAGGTCACCCTCCATCATGTACCAGTTATCCTCGGACACCATGTCGATGACCTTTTTGAGCATGACAGGACGGTAAATCTTATTTGTGGCCTTTGTGAAAATGGTGCCGATGAGGCCTTTGCACTGGGAGAGTTCTTTCAAGATTTCTTCGTACTTGTCTACAAGATCGGTGCCGCTCAGATCACAAAGATCCTTCCATTTGTATCCTTCCGGCAGATAGCTGGCAAGCCCCATGGATTCCTTTTCGTCATCCATCTTTAGGAAGAGGATATACGTAAGCTGTGTTATATAATCCGTGAAACCAACACCTGCCGCCGACAGTACATTTGCGATATTCCATACCTTTGAGAGAAGGGCGGATTCAGTTTTCTGTGCTGTTGCCATCTTATTACACTCCTTAAGCTGCTTTCAGTAGAAATCTTGCCATCGTCTGCATCTCTTCGGCGAGAACGGGAGCCGTGAGACTAATCACGCCTCTGCGCCAGAGATCCGTGTCAATTTCGTTCAGTTCCATTACAGAGATTGCGCCGTCATTGATCACGAACTCGGCGATCTGCCGCATGACCTCTTTCTGGTCGACTGTCAGGACGCGCTGCGCCTGTCCGCAGTACAGGCTAAATCTCTGCGCGTAACCCCTGATCAGACTGGTGAGCTTTTGATTCTTCTTGTATGCGTAGCGAACGATCTGAATCAGATTCGTGAGCGCGTTGACGTTCGTCTTCACATCCAGTTCGTCCACGTCACCGGTATCGTCCAAGACCTTATAATTCTTCCAGATCTGATAGACGCCGTACTGGCGACTTTCCGCCAGCAAGCGGTCACGCAGTTCAACCAGCATACTGTGCGTGATCACGGCATCCTCGGAATTGTAGATAATCCGTAGCGCCTCGATGCTGTCTTTATTATCGTTCAGATACTCCTCAAAGTTCTCAATGAAGCTCTTTGCCGTCTCTTTTGAGAAGCCAGCATAAAGGAGTTCATCCGGATCGTCTTCTGTAATAACATAATAGCCGCGCTGCAGCTCCAGCAGTTTGTTACGAGCGGGTATGCTGCTTATCAGATCGTAAATCAGATCCATACGTTCAGTGTTGGGATCTGACGGGCTGTTATAAGGTGGCAGTATCTCCCGATCGAATGCATCCTGTATGTTGAAAGCAATCGACTTGGGTGCAAATCCAAAGGTGGTGATGAAATAATCCAAATGCCTACCGAAAAGCACGTCGTTTTCATACCGGCGGTTTATTGTTGAGCAGTATCCTCGCAGCAACCACAGGTTTTCATCACTGACTTCGTTATGTGCAAGGTGCTCCAACAGCTCTTTCAGCGAGAGCGTTTTCTTTCCGTTTCCGCCTCCAGGCCCAGGCATATGTTTTTCATGCTCTGTTACGCCGACAGCATCGACAATATAGAAGCACTCTTTAATACTTGCGTTCGGAGTAACTTCTTTAAGCTTGTCTTCGCTTATAACCCGGCAGCCTCGTCCTTTCATCTGAGTATAGAGAACGTCGGACTGAACATCCTTCATGAACAGAACGACTTCCAGCGGCCTGACATCTGTTCCCGTTGCTACAAGCGTTACTGTAACAGCAATTCGGAAATCCTTCTCGGTTCTAAGATCGCGAATTAGACCGTTTGAATCCTCCGCCGTGTATGTAATCTTTTGTACGAAGTGTTCTGGCACTTCGCCGCTTTCAAATTCGGGACCAAATACCTGCTTAGCTATTTCTACGATCTGTGTTGCATGATATTCGTCTTTTGCGAAAATCAGAGTTTTGGGAATGTATCTCCAGTCTTTATCCCGATCAGGATAAAGATCTTCGTAGATGGAGTTTTTGTATGCAGTAAGGACTTCGACTATCTGATCAGGATTAATGACAGACCTGTCAAGGGCTGCGGGATCATATACCAAATCCTCTGGCACTTCATATGTGGTCGAATTGCCTGTTCTGCGGGAAGTCTCTCTGACCTTCGTCCCTTCCCTTAAATCTCCGCCCCGTTCAGTTATCTTTGTTTTTATCCGGTAAACACGAAACGGCACATTAACACCATCAATAACCGAATCATCATAAGTGTAATTCTCAATGATGTTATTATTGAAAAACGCATATGCTTCTGGTGTCGGTGTCGCTGTAAGGCCAAGTACATGCGCTCCAGAGAAGTAATCCAATACAGCACGCCATTTCCCATAAATGGAACGATGACATTCATCAACGATGATAAGTTGGAAATAATCCGGCGGCAGTTTTAGGTCATCACCAAGCCGTATAACTTTCTTGTCATTCTTTTCTTCAGCGGCTGTATTCTTCTCGTCTTCCACATCTTCATCATCGTCAGGTGGCAAGGGATTACCCGTCAATACAGCGAAAAGCTTTTGAATAGTGGAAATAACAATATCTGCTTTGATATCCTTTTCCTTC
>CADBOU010000145.1 GCA_902796355.1 uncultured Lachnospiraceae bacterium | reverse complement strand
TCAATGGCACAGGGCCGGTGACGACCCTGTGCCATCGTACGGTTTAAAACATTTCATGATATTTTACTAAGGAGGGAATCATCATGGCAGTCAGGACGTATCTGGTGACCGGCGGAGCCGGCTTTATCGGGTCTAACTACATCCACTACATGTTTGAAAAATATGGAGATGACATCCGCATCATCAATGTTGATAAGCTGACATATGCGGGCAATCTCGAGAATCTCAAGGACGTGGAAGATCATCCGAATTATACATTTATCAGGGCCGATGTCTGCGATGGCGAGAAGATGATGGAGATATTTAATGAGAATGACATTGACCGGGTGGTACATTTTGCGGCGGAAAGCCACGTGGACCGAAGCATTAAAAATCCCGATGTTTTTGTCAGGACAAATGTGCTCGGGACACTCAATCTCCTGAACGCAGCCAAGGCGGCATGGGAAAATGAAGACGGCACGTTTAAGGAAGACAAAAAATTCCTCCACGTATCAACGGACGAAGTCTACGGCTCTCTGGATGATGACGGCGGATATTTTTATGAGACGACGCCGTACGATCCGCACAGCCCCTACTCGGCGTCCAAGGCGTCCTCAGACTTTCTTGTGAAGTCTTATATGGATACATATCACTTCCCTGCCAATATCACAAACTGCAGCAACAATTACGGCCCCTATCAGTTCCCCGAAAAGCTGATTCCGCTGATGATTAACAACGCGCTGCAGGGCAAAAAACTGCCGGTTTACGGAGACGGCAAGAATGTGCGCGACTGGCTGTATGTGGCTGATCACGCAAAAGGCATCGACATGGTGCAGGAAAAGGGGAGGCTTTTTGAGACCTACAATATCGGCGGACATAACGAAAAGCAGAATATCGAGATCATCTATACTATCCTTGATTGTCTGCGCGAGATCCTGCCCGATGATGATCCGCGCAAAGCAAATATCAGCGAGGATCTGATTACTTACGTCACAGACCGTAAAGGCCATGACAGACGCTATGCGATCGCACCCGACAAAATCAAAAAAGAGGTCGGCTGGGAGCCTGATACGATGTTCAAGGAAGGCATCCGCAAGACCATTAAATGGTATTTTGAGCATGAAGACTGGATGAAAAATGTCACCAGCGGGGATTATCAGAACTATTACGAGAGCATGTACGCGAACCGTTAAAAAGAGGAGGAAAAAATCATGAAGGGGATTATTCTGGCAGGCGGATCCGGAACAAGGCTGTATCCGCTGACAAAAGTAACCAGTAAGCAGCTTCTGCCGATTTACGATAAACCAATGATCTACTACCCGCTCCATGTACTGATGCTGGCGGGGATCCGCGAGATCCTGATTATCTCCACACCGGAGGATACGCCGCGCTTTGAGGAGCTCCTCGGAGACGGCAGTCAGTTCGGCCTGGAGCTTTCCTACAAAGTGCAGCCCTCACCCGATGGGCTGGCGCAGGCCTTTCTGCTCGGCGAGGAGTTTATTGACGGTGACCGCTGCGCGATGATTCTGGGCGATAATATCTTTTACGGTCTGGGCATTCAGGATAAGCTTAAAAAAGCGGCCGGAAAAGAGGAAGGAGCCACTGTGTTCG
Source organism: uncultured Lachnospiraceae bacterium (assembly GCA_902796355.1). Lineage (GTDB taxonomy): Bacteria > Bacillota > Clostridia > Lachnospirales > Lachnospiraceae > RUG842. Next base: position 6,436 of record CADBOU010000145.1, on the reverse strand, counting down.
GCTACTATGTCGATGATCCGGAGCGCTTCGGTGTTGTAGAGTTTAACGCAGAAGGCCACGCGGTCTCTCTCGAGGAGAAGCCGAAAGAGCCCAAATCCAACTATGCAGTCACCGGCCTTTACTTTTACGACAAACGCGTGGTCGACTTTGCCAAGACGATCAGGCCGAGTGCCCGCGGGGAGCTTGAGATTACTGACCTCAACAAGCTCTATCTTGAAGACGGGAGTCTGGATGTGCAGCTTCTTGGTCAGGGCTATACATGGCTTGACACCGGGACACACGAGTCCCTCGCCGAGGCGACGGATTTCGTCAAAACGATTGAGACACATCAGCATCGCAAAATAGCCTGTCTGGAGGAGATTGCCTTCAAGAACGGCTGGATTAGCAGAGAGCAGATGGAGGAGGCCTGCGACCTTTACTCCAAGAATCAGTACGGACAGTATCTCCGGGATGTGTTGGAAGGGAAGTACAGAACATAAATGGGACAGATTCAAGTAGAGACATGTGAGATAGAAGGCCTGAAGATCATCACCCCGACGGTGCACGGTGATGAGCGCGGGTATTTTATGGAGACTTATAACCAGCGGGATTTTGAGGAAGCCGGCATCGACTGTACATTTGTGCAGGACAATCAGTCAAGCTCCCGGTACGGCGTGCTGCGCGGGCTTCACTTCCAGATCAATTATCCGCAGGATAAACTGGTCCGCGTCGTGAGCGGAACGGTCTTTGATGTGGCTGTCGATCTGCGCGAGGGATCGCCGACATTCGGCAGATGGCACGGCGAGATTCTGTCAGCGGAAAACAAAAAGCAGTTCTTTATCCCGAAGAATTTTGCGCACGGATTTCTCGTTCTGTCTGAGTCGGCTGAGTTTACCTACAAGTGCACAGATTTTTATCATCCGAATGATGAGGGAGGCCTCGCCTGGAACGATCCGGACATCGGTGTTGACTGGCCGGTGAAAGAGGGAATGGAGCTTGTCATCTCCGAAAAGGATCAGAAATGGGGCCCGTTTAAAGAATACTGTGCAAAGTGACGGAGGAAGCATGAGAGTACTAGTGACAGGAGCCAAAGGACAGCTCGGCTCTGATGTGGTCAAAGAATTAGAGAGCCGCGGCCTTGAGGCCGTCGGCGTTGATATTGAAGAGATGGACATCACAGATGAAAAAAGTGTGATGACAGTCATCGGCAGCGAAAAGCCGGATGCAGTGATTCACTGTGCGGCGTACACAGCCGTCGATGATGCAGAGGATCATGAAGAACTGTGCCGGAAAATTAATGCATACGGGACGGAAAATATTGCGAAAGCGTGCAAAGAGCATGATCTTGCTTTGATGTACATCAGTACGGATTATGTATTTAACGGAGAGGGGATCGAGCCGTGGAAGCCGGACAATCTGGACCGTGAGCCCATCAACGTATACGGACAAACCAAGTATGAAGGCGAGCTGGCCGTTGAAAAGCTTCTGGAAAAGTATTTCATTGTCCGTATTTCATGGGTCTTTGGTGAACATGGCAAGAATTTTGTGAGAACCATGCTGAAGCTGGCCGAGACGCACGATCACATCAGTGTCGTGGCGGATCAGATCGGTTCGCCGACCTACACGCCCGATCTGGCCAGGCTCCTGGTGGATATGATCCAGACAGATAAATACGGCCGCTATCATGCAACCAACAGCGGCACATGCACATGGCACGAGTTTGCGACAGAGATCTTCTTTCAGAAGGGGATCATCATGGATGTTGAGCCGGTCACCAGCGAGGAATATCCCACGAAGGCCAAACGGCCGCACAACAGCCGGATGGACAAGGGCAAGCTGATCGAGAACGGATTTGAACTGCTCCCGCCCTGGCAGGACGCGCTCAAGCGTTATCTGGCTTTGCTGCGTCCCTGATGGCGTTCTATCGCGCGCAGGATCCAGTAGATGGCATACTGCACCAGATTGAGGCACAGCTGCACTTCAATGGCAAGACAGGATAAGTACCGGCGCGGAGTAAACTGGACGCGCTCGCACTCCCGGAAGGTTTTAAAGCCCTCCCTAAGGCCGCGCACATAATCTTTCCCAAAGCCGATGCACAGGAAAAAGATGGCTTTGGTGAGAAGTCCCAGCGCCAGTGGGAGCGCGTTGATGATCAGCTGGATGTTCGGCATGTTTTTGTAGTTGAGCCAGATGCTGTTGCGCGCCGACAGATAAACTTTAAAAGAATTGTATTTGGAACCGCTGGTGCCGCTGCCGACGTGGCGCACCACGGCTTTCGGTTCATAGATATTGGAATAGCCGTTCAGGCGGGCCCGGTAGCCGACATCAATGTCTTCGAGATAGGCAAAATGCTTTTCATCAAAATAGCCGATCTCTTCAAAAACTTCCCGGCGATAGAGCGCGGCGCCGGCACAGGCTGAAAAGACATACGCCGGGCGGTTGTACAGATTTGAAGGTCTGTCGTTGCCGCGGTTGACCCCCCAGCCTGTCACGGTATACAGGTCACCGGTGGAGTCAAGATATTCAGGGTGATAGAGCTGGATCATCTTAGAGGCCACGGAAAAGGCGCGGGGATGACGGCGCATGGCGCGCTCCAGATGCTCGATCATACCGGGTTCGGCTTCTGTATCGTTGTTGAGCAGAAGGACAAACGGCGTTGTGCTGGCCTTGATGCCGATGTTGACGGCGGCTGCAAAGCCGAGATTCTCTTCGTTCGCAATGATGCGCACAGCGGGGTAACTGTTTTGAAGCAGCTCAAGACTGCCGTCTGTGGAGCCGTTGTCGACGACAATGATTTCATCTGGCTGCACCGTCTGTTTTTCGAGCGCCTTCATACAGGGCTCCATGAAATGTGCGCCGTTGTAGTTGGGAATAATAATCGTGGTACTCATAGCAACCTCCTGCTTGAGATCAGTATAACAGAGCCGGTGGTATACCGCAAATAGCCGCCTTGACAAAGAAATGAGAAGATGTATCATAGATGAGTGCGCTTCGTGTGCGTCAGTTTTATGGAGTCATCAATGAACGAACACAGACGTTACTACAATTATTTAATGACCTTTCTGGATGCCGTGATTATCGTGGTATCCTATATCATCGCGTGGTATCTGCGCTTTGAGACCCCGTTTTTCAGGCAGGATGCCTGGGTGCTCTCGCGCTATATCTATATGCGTGAGCTCCTTGTGATTGTCCCGGGATTTCTGGTGTTCCACTATCTGTTCCACGTATACAGCCAGGTGCGCCTGCAGCGCAAGAGGACGATCTTTATTCATCTCTTTCAGGCAAACGCCGTGGCACTCATGGCCGAGATCCTGATTCTTTACCTGCGTAAGGAAAACAACTTTGCCCGGACCATGCTCTTCCTGTTTGTTGCGATTGCCTTCATTCTGGAAGTGGCCATGCGGATGTGCGTCGCCGGCATTGAGGCGCGCATGCGCGCGAGCGGTGCGAGCATGCACTATCTGATTCTGATCGGCTACTCCAAGTCGGCAGAGCAGTATATTGACCGCGTCATCGGGAACCCGAGTCTGGGATATAGGGTGCGCGGGATCCTTGATGACAACCTGCCGCGCGGACAGGAGTACCGCGGCGCGAAGGTCATCGGTATGCTCGATGATCTGGATCTGATTTTAAAGGCAAACTCAGTTGATGAGATTGTCATCACACTGGATCTGCAGCACTATGAGAAACTGGCCAAGATCGTCTCCAAGTGCGAGAAGTCCGGCGTGCATACAAAGTTTGTGCCGGATTACGGCGAGATCATTTCATCCAAGCCGTACACGGAAGACCTCCTTGGCCTTCCGGTCATCAATATCCGCCACGTGCCGCTGATGGAGAATATGAACCGGGTCGTCAAACGCATCACGGATCTGATCGGCGGTGCCGTCTGCGTGGTGATCTTTTCTCCGGTGATGCTGATTGTTGCCCTCCTGATCAAGCTGACGTCTAAAGGGCCTGTCATTTACAGACAGGAGCGCGTCGGCTTCCAGAACAGGACTTTCAATATGCTCAAATTCCGCTCGATGGTGGTGCAGGAGGCGAGCAAAGAGGTCAGCAAGTGGACGACAAAAGATGATCCGCGCGTGACAAAGATCGGAAAGTTTATCCGGAAGACAAGTATCGATGAACTGCCGCAGCTGTTTAATGTGCTGCGCGGGGAGATGTCCCTTGTCGGACCGCGCCCCGAAAGGCCTTTCTTTGTCGACAAGTTCAAAGAAGAGATTCCGCGCTATATGATCAAGCATCAGGTGCGGCCCGGCATGACCGGATGGGCTCAGGTCAACGGCCTGCGCGGTGATACATCGATTGAAAAGAGAATCGAATATGATCTGTATTACATAGAGAACTGGACGCTTGGGTTTGATGTGAAGATCCTGTTCTACACAGTTTTCAGAGGATTTGTCAATAAAAACGCTTATTAAAGGGAATATGGCACGCAGAAAGAGAAAAAAATACAGCACAGGGCGCCAGGCCCTGATTATGGTGGCACAGCTCCTTGTCGTGATCATTCTGGTTGTCGTTGTGGGCGCGCTTTATCAGTGGTCGAGGATCGGTCACAACAAGCTCGATCTGGACAATCTGGAAGCCTATCAGGACACCGGGCCGTACACAAATATCGCATTGTTCGGGCTGGATGCCAGAGAGGGGCAGCTTGAGTCCGGCGTCAACAGTGATACGATCATCATCGCCAGCATTAAAAATAAGACAAAAGAAGTCAGCCTGGTATCGGTTTACCGCGATACGATCATGCAGCAGAAAGACGGCACGTATTTTAAAGCCAACTCCGCCTATGCCAGCGGCGGCGGCGAAGAGGCCATTGCAGAGCTCAACCGCAACTTGGATCTGGACATCAAGAATTATGTGAGCGTGAACTTTGCCGCGATGATTAAGGCCATCGATGCGGTCGGAGGGATTGAGGTCGATGTTCAGGAGGATGAGGTTAATCTCATCACCGGCTATGCGACAGAGATTATCAAAGTGACCGGCATTGATTCAGAGGGTGTATTCCATGCCGGCAGGCAGACGTTAAACGGTGTGCAGGCGACGGCCTACGCGCGCATCAGGTACACGGAGGGCGGCGATTTCAGGCGGACAGAGCGCCAGCGCTATGTCCTTCAGGAGATGCTTAAGAAAGCGAAGGGATTGAGCGTCACGGAGCTTAAAAATCTGGCGGATGAGATCACGCCGATGATCTCCACGTCCTTTACCGCAGCAGACATCCTCTCCCTTGCGGTTAATCTGAATAAATATGAGCTGAAGGAAGCCAAGGGCTTCCCGTTTGAGGTGACAGTTGTCGACAATCCGCGGGGTCTGCAGGGCTCATTTGTGGTACCCATCGATATGGCGGCCAATGTCAAGGAGCTGCACCAGTACTTATTTAACAACAATTCTTATAAGCCTTCGTCAAAACTGCAGCACATCAGCGATGAGATCACGTATCTGACCGGTGTGACGGATGAGGCGGAAAATGCTTACGAGCAGGAAGGGACACATGAAGACAAAAATGAATAGCTTAAAGAAGATACCGGTTCTCTGTATCTTTCTGATCGATGCGCTGGTTTATCTTTTGGCAGGCGGCTTAAGCTATACAGCGGCATATCCGCTGTCGGCACTAGTCCTCGCCGCGCTGGCGCTTTTTCACTACGCGTACTGCTCCGCCCAAAACGGGACCTGGGTCAATCTGACCGGGGTCTTTTTCCTGTCATGGATCGGAGGTCAGGCGCTGGCATCGCTTCGGTTAAGCCGGTTGCTCACCCAGTGGGTGCCGATGACATGGGTGGTGTTGTTTATCTCGGTTGAGCTGTTTATGCTCGGTGCGCTGGCAGCGCAGCGTGTGGTTGTATTTAAAAAATGGCAGCTTAAGACAAATGAAGACGGTGCGGCTGTTCCTGCCGCTGAAAGTCTGGGGCGGGCCGCTGTCATCCTGACGGTCTTAAGTCTGATCTGCCTGATCACAGAGACGGCGGTACTCGGGTATCTGCCGATCTTCTCCCCCAAGCCGCACGCCTATTCCTATTTCCATTTGAAGGGACTGCACTATATCACTGTCAGCGCCATGTATGTGCCGGCACTGGCTGTGCTCTACCAGCTGCGCAGACAGTCTGAAAGCCAGACAAAAACACGCCTCGATAAAATCGTATGGATCTGCGCAGGCATCGGACTTCTGGTGCCGATTCTGTGCGTGTCGCGCTATCAGCTGTTTATGGCCGTATTCCTGGCCCTGATCTGCTATGTGTTAAATGGACGGAAGCTTACGCCGAAGATGATTGCCGGACTCTTTATCGCTGCGATTTGCGGCTATGCGGTGTTGACAATCCTGCGCCACCACGATATCGAATACCTCAATGGGATCTTTGAGCCGAGATGGAAACATATGCCGATTTTCATCACGCAGCCCTATATGTATATCGCGAACAATTACCAGAATCTGAACTGCCTGATTAAAGAACTGACGCAT